>CALLSB010000048.1:0-19233 GCA_938014225.1 uncultured Collinsella sp.
CGGCACGTTTTGTTTGAGGCGGCACGTTTTTGTTTGGGCGGGCGTCTGCCGTGTGCGTTACTCAAAGTATTGGAACTTGTTCGTTGAAAAAGCGAATGTTACGACGAAGCCTTCGCCCGGCTCCGATGCCGCGGTGACGTCGATGCCCATCTTGGAGCACAGGCGCGCCACCAGGTAGAGGCCGATGCCCGTTGCGCGCTTGGTGGTGCGGCCGTTGTCGCCGGTAAAGCCCTTCTCGAACACGCGCGGCAGGTCGGCCGCGCTCACGCCGCAGCCGTTGTCCGCGACGGTAAGCTCGATGCGCTCGCTCGCCAGACCCTCGTCCAGCAACGCACCCGAAAACACGATCTTTGCGCCGTCCTCACGCGCATATTTAATGCTGTTCTGAATGAGCTGGCCCAGAATAAACTCGAGCCACTTCTCGTCGGTAAAGACCTCAAAGTCGAGGTTCTCGCACACCGGAGCCACGTGCGCCGCGATGAGCTCGCGGGCGTTGGCTTTAATCGCACCCGTCACCAAGGTCTTAAGGTCCCAGCGACGAATCAGGTAATCGCGCTCCACAACCTCCGAGCGCGCATAGTAGAGCGCCTGGTCGATATAGCGCTCCACGCGGGCAAGCTCGCGGCCCAGGTCATCTACGCGCGACAGGTCATCTTCGCTGCCGTCCAGGTTTTCCAAAATCAGATGGGCTGCCGCCAGAGGCAGCTTGGCCTCGTGGACCCAGCTCTCGATATAGTCGCGATAGTCATCGGTCTGGCGCCTGCCTTCGGCAACCTCGTCACAAGCGGCTTTGCCCACCCGGCGCAAGACCTCGTACTCGAGCTCGCCCTCGGCATAGGTCGGACATTGCACCATCTCCTGCACCCATGCGGGACTCTCGAGCTCCTCTGCCACACGCTCCAGCTGGCGCAGAAAACGACGACGGCGCGCGTACTCGATCACGATGCCGAGCATACCAAAGATATAGGACACGCCGACCGCCACGACCACGATGGAAACGGGTGCGCCGGCGACCGTCAGCACAAAGCAGCTCAACAGCACGCCGCACGTCCACGCGGCGACGGGAAGCAGCGCATCTTTAAAGAACTTGGCAAACGACATAGCCGGCCCCTAGATCGAATAGCCCTGACCGCGGTGCGTGGTCAAATACCCCTTGATGCCGATTTTTTCGAGCGTGGTGCGCAGGCGGTTGATGTTGACGGTGAGCGTATTGTCGTCCACGAAGGCGTCGGAATCCCACAGGTCCTGCATGATGGCCGAGCGCGAAACAATCTTGCCCGCGCGGCTCAGAAGCAGTGAGAGGATACGCAGCTCGTTTTTGGTGAGCTCGGTGCTAGTGCCGGTTTGCGTGTTGGTAACCATGGAGCGGGCGAGGTCGAGCTCCAACCCCTTGTGGACAAGTGTGCTGCGCTCGCCTGCCGCCGCGGTGCGACGCAGCAGTGCGTTGATGCGCGCCACGAGCACACGGGCGCTGTAGGGCTTGGGAACAAAGTCGTCCGCGCCGAGCGTCATGGCCATGACCTCGTCGATCTCGGTCGTGCGCGACGTGAGGACGATAATGGGAACCTCGGATTCGCGGCGAACCTCGTGGCAGATATGCTGGCCGTCCTTGACGGGAAGTGTGAGGTCGAGCAGCACCAGGTCGGGCGCGGCGGCGAGAATATCGCGCGAGACATGCTCAAACGATTCGCAGGCCTCGACCTCAAAACCGGCACGGGCAAGGATGTCGGCAAGCTCGCGACGAATGGGCTCGTCGTCCTCAACGATATAGATCAGCGCCATGGATTCCGCTCCCCTCTTGGTTGTCTTGCCCCATTATGACCGCGGAGCCGCAGGTGCGCGCCTCGCGCGGCACCAAGGTGACAGAACTGTTCGCAAGCGGGGACGTTTTGTCCGCCTCACGCTCGCGACGGAAACGGAGACCAAAATGAGTTTTTAATCCCCGTCCCAGAAAAATCATTTAGCGGCGGGCGCGGAGCTTTTCGTAGCCGTCGGCAAAGAAGGCGACCGTCGCGGCGTCGGCCTCGGCGGCGTCCGTCTCAGTTGCGGGGACCACGCCGTGCTCGTCGCTCACCAGGAACAACGCGCCCTTAAGCTGCGCGGGAATGTCTACACGCGTGACCGGGATGCCCTTGGTCTGGGCCAGCTGCTCAATGAGCGTCGCCGTGCCGCACAGGCACTCGTCCGCCGGCGCCACAAAGGCAAGCTCGCCGTTATCGACGGCGGCGAGCAGCTCGGGCGCCACGCCGGTCTCGTCGGCCTCGGAGCGGGCCTCGGCGGAGCGGGCACGCAGCGCCTTGGCCGACGTATCGGTTAGCGGCTCGTACTCCCCCACCGTCATGGCGGCGTTGCCGTTGACGTCGATCACCAGCATGAGCACGCCGTCGCGTGCGGTGTAATCGCCCTCGGCAAGCGACCACTCAACGTGCTGCTTGGCCCAGCTGAGCATGTTATGGGTAAGCGGCTCGCCCTGCACCAAGCGCTCGGACAGTGCGCGAATGTGGCGGTTGAGCATGGGCACCTTTTTATTGGACATGCGCCAACGGCAGACAAGCGCGGGCTTGTCGAGCGTAAACTTCTCGACCGCCTCCTGATTGGCGCAAAAGTCCTCGTACGCACGCTGATCCTCGGCATTGCCAAACAGCTCGGCATCATCCACAACGGCCATATCCAACCTTTCTCAAAAACATACACCGCACCGTTATACCCAAAAAAGCCGCCCGCACCAACCGGCACGGACGGCAATAGATAGCTTTAGTTCGGGGCGAGCCAATACCGCTGGTGGAGCACAAGCCAGCGAGCCAGCACCAAGTGCCTCAGGTCGCCGCGAAAGAGGAGCGACGCGTACTTCTGTACGCGAGCGACGGTTTGAGCGGCGAGATGAGGTGCTTGGGGCCGGCGCAGCGTCGAGCAGTTACGCGGTTTGGTAAAACCGCGTAACGATATTAGTGGCGGAAATGCCTGGCACCCGTAAAGACCATCGCGATGCCATGCTCGTTGCAGGCCTGGATGCTTTCGTCGTCGCGCTTGGAGCCGCCGGGCTGGATGATGCAGGTCACGCCGTGCGCGGCAAGCACGTCGACGTTGTCGCGGAACGGGAAGAACGCGTCGCTTGCACAGGCAAAGCCGCCCTTCTCCACGCCCTCGCGCTCGCAGAAGTCCTCGGCGCGCTCGCAGGCAAGCAGTGCAGAGTCAACGCGGTTGGGCTGACCCGGGCCCATGCCAATGCCGGCCTTACCCTTGGAAACCAGGATGGCGTTGGACTTAACGCCCTTGCAGACCTTCCAGGCAAACTCGAGCTCGGCCATCTCGGCGTCGGTGGGCTTGCGGTCGGTGGGGAACGTAAAGGTCGCAGGATCCTCGGTCACGTGGTCGACCTCCTGCACCAGCATGCCGCCGTCGACGGAGCGCAGCTCCACCTGGGCGCCGTGGTCCACGCCGCCGGTAGCCAGCACACGCAGGTTGGGGCGCTTGGCCATGCGCTCGAGCGCCTCGGCAGTGTAGCTCGGGGCGATGATAACCTCGACGAACTGCTTGTTCTGATCGGCAAAGTGCTCAACCAGCTCATAGGGAACCTCGCGGTTGCAGGCGATGATGCCGCCGAAGGCGCTCTTGGGATCGCAGGCAAAAGCGCGGTCGTAGGCAGCCGTGATGTCCTCGGCAACGGCGGAACCGCAGGGGTTCTGGTGCTTGAGGATTACGCAGGCCGGCTCGTCGAACTCGCGGACCAGGTTCCAAGCGGCGTCGGCATCCAGATAGTTGTTGTAGCTGAGCGGCTTGCCCTGGATCTGCTTGGAGCCCACGAGCGGGAACTGCGAGCTCGCGGTGTTCTCGCAGCCCTCGGCAAAGCGATAGACTGTGGCTTTCTGCTGCGGGTTCTCGCCATAGCGCAGGTCGTCGACCTTCTCCAGCGAAATCTCGAGCTTGGCAGAGGTGTCCGCCACGTCGCTTGCCTGGGCGGCGAGCCAGCGGGAGATGGCCGTGTCGTAGGCGGCGGTGGTCTGGTAGACCTTCACCTGCAGGCGACGACGGGTGGAAAGCGTGGTGCAGCCACCGGTCTCGTGCATCTCGGCCAGGACGGCATCATAGTCGGCCGGGTCGGAAATGACGGTAACGCTCGTGGCGTTCTTGGCGGCAGAGCGCAGCATGGAGGGGCCACCGATGTCGATGTGCTCGATGGCGTCCGCGAAGGTGACCTCGGGGTTGGCGACGGTCTTCTCGAACTCGTACAGGTTGACGACGACCAGATCGATCAGCTTAATGCCGTGCTGAGCCGCCTCCTGCATGTGCTGCTCGGAATCGCGGCGGGCCAGCAGCGCGCCATGAACCTTGGGGTGCAGGGTCTTAACGCGGCCGTCCATCATCTCGGGATAGCCCGTGAACTCCTCGATGGGGGTTACGGGAACGCCCGCGTCCTCGATGGCACGAGCCGTGCCGCCCGTAGAGATGATCTCGACGCCAAAGTCGTCAACCAGCGTCCGTGCGAAATCGACGACGCCCGTCTTATCGGTAACCGAGATCAACGCGCGTGCGATCTTCACATCAGATCCCATGCAGTCCTCCTGTCTGGTACGCCGCCGTGCTCTGTGAGTCGGTGATACGTCGATCTGCAGCGCTCGCGCAGCGGCATTGAAAATACTGATTTAATGTAGCGCATCGAGCGCATCGATGCACCCCGCAACGGGCGCATGTGCAGAAAAAGTTTGCGAGCGGAGGGGATGGGCATGGCACCGGGCACGGTGAGTTCATGGAACACAGGGGCACCATAATTAGATGCCAATGGCGTGGTAGAACTGTGCTCGATATGCATCCGCAAAAGAAAGAGGCACCATGGTCTCGCGGGTTCTCTACCGACCGTTTGATACCGAAGACTTCGACGCCATCGCGCTGATTCTGCAGCAGCTTTGGCATAACAATTCGGATAACGATGAGTACAACCGCCTTGAGGCCGCGTGCGACCTCGCCTATTGCCTTTCGTCGTCGACGTTTTCACAGGTTGCCGTAATCGACGGTCAGGCGCGTGGCATTTCGCTCGCGCGTGCGGGACAGAGCTCCGGCGCCACTATCAACGAGCATTGGATGGATACCGAACGCGCGCTGCTATCGCAGATGCGTGAGCTAGAGCCCGATGCGTGCGCCGAGTATCTCTCGTTTGTGCGCGCAACCATCCGAACCAACAACCGCCTGCTCGAGAGCAGCCCGTTGCCGCACGACAACGAGGTCACGCTGCTTGCCGTGGATCGCGATGTCCATGGCCTGGGCGTTGGCACGGTTCTGCTCGATGCCGCCGTCTCGCACCTGTCCTCGCTTGGAGCGACGAGGGCGCACCTGTACACCGACTCCAACTGCTCGTGGAAGTTCTACGAGCTGCACGGCTTTAAGCGCACGGCCACGCACCGCGCCAACCGCGAAGAGCGCCGTCACGACATGCCGCGCGAAAGCTTCCTCTACGAACTCGATCTAACAGCCTAAACCCGGCAGTTAGGGACGTTCCTTTTGTGCCGGCACCCCGGGACACTCCTTGGCAGCAACCGCACCTAGTCGTTGGGGACATTCTTGGGTAGCACAGTCGACGAAACCCTCGTTGGCGTCGCCCTATAGAGGGGTCTGCAAATAGCTGTGGGCAAAAAACATCAAATATGAGTACTGTTACCTTTTTAGTAGCAGCGATTTGGGGCATTTTAGAGGCTTTTAGACATAGCAGCCAGTCAGGCGAGCTGACGTATTTCCACAAATGTTCAATAAAATGGGCCCCTAACGAGAGATAATCTCATTAGGAGCCCATTATTTAGTGCAAATATATGTCACTATAATGGCAACAGTACTCATATTTGGCATTTTTTGCCCACTGCCCCCTGTGTGGGGATCCGTAACGGAAAGATAGACCCATTTCAAAGCATAAAAATGGGATAGATTTTCCGCCAACAGTCGCCGGAGAAGATCCATCCCAAAAATCAGAGCGCGCTAGAACGTTCCGCCGCCGCCTCCGCCGACGCCGCCGCCTCCGCCGCCAGAGAAGCCGCCGCCTCCGCCGCCGCCCGAGCTGTCGGAGCTCGACGCCAGCTCACGGATGCTCTCGTGATACACGTCATCGAACGAATCGAGCGGAGACTCGATACCGTAATGATGGTAGTACCACCAGTAGCAGGGATAATTGTCATAGAAGCCGTCGGCCTCGCGCACCTCGGGCGGCACGGCCTCGGCAAGCTGACGCAGCACTTCCTTGGAAACACCCAGCGCCACGCCCATCACCAGCAGCTTGTTCCACAGCACCAGATCGCCCGGGACGGCTTCCTTTAGACGAGTGAAGTCCTCGAGCCAATGCTTAAGTGCCTTGCAGCGAGCCGCCACCTCGGCACCCTCCGGCGTAAAGCGGCGAAACGTAAGGCCCACGCCGATACCCACCAGCACAATCGGCACCGAGATAACCGCGGCGGTGATGTTCGCCTGTGCGCCATCGGTAAAGAAAATGGATCCCACGGGAACAAAGGCAATCAGGATACCAAGAACCAGGCAAAACACCATTGCAACAATGCCGTCCGAGGCAACGTACTCGCTATCGGCCAGCTTGCCCTTAACGGTGTTCTGATAGTCCTCGAGCTTATCACCCACGGGTGTAGCGTGCTGCTTGACGTAGTGCTGCAGCTCGTCGAACGTGCGCGAACGGTCACCGTTCTCGTCAGGCTTAGCACCGGCAAAGAAGACCTTGAGCACCATGTGGTCAATGCCCTTGGCCGACTTCCAGCCCGCATCACTCACCGTCACGCGATACGTCTGCTCTTCTTTTTCACGCCCCAACAGACCCTTCTTGGCCTTGGTCACGGTCGCCTGCTCCAGCTTGATCACACGGTCGTCGGTGAGCTTCATGAGCGTGGCGATATATGCCTGATCGGGCACCTCGTTCCAGCTCATGAGGGCCGAAAGCACGGCGGGATGGTCGGCCGAAGGCACATCGCGGAAATACTCGTCCTGGAAAAGCGGCTTGGGCTTGCGGCGGCGCAGCTTGAGCACAACGATTGTGCCGGTAAAGGCCACCGCCGCGAAAACACTTAGCACGGCAAGTACATTGGCAATCATGCGAGCGTGAGCGCGGCGGGCGTTAGCTTCGTCGGCCCATTCCTTCTCTTCGCTCAGGATCGTTGACATGCGCTCTTCGCCCGAAGCGGCAAGCTGCGGCACCCAGTCGCTAGGGAAGGCGATGCGTGCCTCGGCGAATTCGCCCTGGTGCACGCAGGGAATGGTATAGGTGACCATGGGCTCGTCCTCATCGAGCGACACGTCGCCCGTCAGCGGACCATGGCCCCATGCGCGGAAGTTATCGCCCTTGACGGCCGCCGTCCCGGCAGCGGCATTCGCGAAGCACACTTCCATCTCGACGTCATCGGAATCCGCAGACCAGCCGTCACCTACGAACTTCCAGTAGAGCTCGGCGGTATCGGCCCAGTTCATAACCGCACCGGTCATGGTGTAGCTCACGTAGCAGATTGCGCTGTCGCCGCTCTCGTGAGGGCTGAACACCTTAATCCTTACGCCGTCACCGGTCTGCTCGACCGTGTAGACGCCAGAGTCGCCCTTGTTCGCGCTATCGACTTTGTTAAACGCGGTGTCCTCTTCCTCGACACTCAGCACGTCGACGCCCGCCGTGCCGCCCTGCTGGTTGGAGCCCGTATTGATCTCCCAAAACACGCCGTTGATGTCGTCGTCGAAATCAAACTGGCGTCCCTCGACAACGGTCAGCGATCCATCGGCCTCGACCGTGGCACTGATATAGGTCTGGGTCATGGAGTAGCCGTCGGCGTACGCGGCGACAGGCAGCAGCAACAACGCAAGCGCGACGAGCACGCAGACGGAAGCGAATCGCGCAAACAGGTGGCGCTGCCGGCTGACTTTGGCGGCGAGGGTGTTCATAGGCACATCCTTTGTCTGTAAAACCAACAGCGCCATTGTCCCACGTTTGCGGGTACGCATGACGAACATCTAGGCGACCGGAGCGCCAAACGGGATGAAAGTCACACCCGCACCCCAACAGCCAGTCATTGGGGACGTTCTTAAATGACCAGTCATTAGGGACACCCTTGGCATGGCCTGCGCCAGCAATAGATACCACTTCATAGCTCCGTCACAGGTGTAGCGGCTTTGTGTGGGCGCGGCATGCGCTGATTGAGCCGCCAGCTGAGGGGCATAAAGCAGTTGAGCGAAAACGGTTTGCCCCTTTGCCGTTCGCTCGAGGATCATGTCCCCCTTTTCCGCGGAAACCCCGGCAGTTGCGAAGAGCTGCCGGGGTTTCTGTCGTTTGTGAGGCTAAGTCGGTACGCAGCGATCGAGACCTTGAGCCGCAAACCCACCGTGCGCAATGCGCACCGCCGCCAACTTGTGAGCGCGGCAACGCCTTCCCTGCCAAGCCCCGCGCTATACTCGTCCGCATGGATATCAACGCACGCAACATAGCAACACACGCCGCGGACGCACCAGCAACGGCAGTGCCCACCCCCGTCGTGGGCCGCTTTGCCCCGTCGCCCTCGGGCCGCATGCACTTGGGCAACGTGTTCAGCTGCCTGTGCGCATGGCTTTCGGCCCGCAGCCAGGGCGGCAGCATCGTGTTGCGTATCGAGGACCTGGACGATCGCTGCAAGCGCCCCGAGCTTGCCGCTCAACTGATTGACGACCTGGCCTGGCTGGGGCTCGAGTGGGACGAAGGCCCCTACTACCAGCACGATCGCCTGGATCTGTACGAGGACGCCCTGCGCCAGCTGCAAGACGCCGGCCTCACCTATCCCTGTTTTTGCACGCGTGCCGAACTCCACGCCGCGAGCGCGCCGCACGCGAGCGACGGCACGCCCATCTACCGCGGCGCCTGCCGAGACCTTTCTGCCGAGGAGGTTGCCCGCCGCAGCGCTCTGCGCGCTCCGGCCACGCGCCTGCGCGTACCCGCCGTCGACGACCTCGCAAACGATGTGATCGAATTCGTGGACCGCACGTATGGAGACCAATGCGAAGCACTCGCCACCGAATGCGGCGACTTTTTGGTGCGCCGCAGCGACGGCGTTTTTGCCTACCAGCTAGCCGTGGTGGTCGACGACGCCGCCATGGGCGTCACCGAGGTCGTGCGCGGATGCGATCTGCTGGGCTCCACGCCGCGCCAAATCTACCTGCAGCATTTGCTGGAACTTCCCACGCCGCACTACGCGCACATTCCGCTGCTCATGTCGCCGGATGGCCGCCGCCTTTCCAAGCGCGACCGCGACCTGGACCTGGGCGAGCTCCGCACCCGCTTTGGCGCGCCCGAGGCACTACTGGGCTGGCTCGCCGGGCAAACAGGCATCGCGCCGGACGCCACACCGCGCTCTGCCGAGCAGCTGGTCGAGCACTTTAGCTGGGATGTTATCCGCACGCATCGGGAAAACATCACTGTAACGGTCGAGTAGCCAGCCACCCCGCCCCTACGCGACATCCCAGGGCTGGAGTTCGTCGCCCAGGCGGACAATACAGTCGTAGAGCACGGTGTGGCACTCGGCTGGGTTGGCGTCACGATGAAAATGCCCGTAGTACCAGCGCTTGTAGTCCAGGTGGTCCTCCAGCTCGTCGAAAAACGTGGTGAGTCGATCGACATCGGGATAATTCCAGCCAGGTGCCGGGTAAAGCGTGGGCGAAAGCATGCGCGTGGAGCAGGTATGGGTGATCGCATAGTCGACCTTCCAACCCACGCTGTCGAGCTTTGCCCGCGCCTCCTCAAAGTTGCGCTCGTCCGGCAGCTCCTGCGGCCACCAGCTGGAATACGGAATGCGGTATTCCTTATCCACGCTCGTGGCGCCGCCCATGGTAAAGATCGTTGAGCCGTCGAGCTCAAAAACCTCACCGCGCGTCAGGCGTCGGATGGGCGAGGTGTCCGACAGACGCTGCGTCAGGCCGCCGTGCCACAGCTCCATGGGGCGCTCCGCCCAGTGATCGAAACGCTCGTGGTTGCCGTCGACAAACAGCACGGTATAGGGGCGCGACTCCAGCCAGGCGATGTCGGCACATTCCTCGGCAGAGAAATCCCACGGAAAGCCAAAGTCGCCCGCGATGATGAGATAGTCGTCACTTGTCAGACCATCCCCAAGATCCCAGTCGCGAAGCTTTTGCATGTCGACGCCGCCGTGAATATCGCCCGTCACATAGACCGTCATCGGATCACCACTTCCCTGTAAGTCGCTAGCCCACATTCTGCACGATCACTAAGTCAACCGTTCCAGCCCTTCCATCCTTTGGGACCTACCCCTCGCTCTTCCATCCAAACGGGTCAAACACCCAAAAGATCAGATCGAGCACGCCGCCGGTCATCGTGGCGCCGGCAAGAGCCATGCAAACATGCAGAAAGCTGGCACTTCGGAGCACGTCGAACGGCCCCAGAACAGCCAGCAGCGCGACCGCTGCGCCGGCTACGCACAGCGCGAGGCACGGCCCCGCGTCCTTTACGCACTTCTTTGCGAGATGCTTTGCGTTGTCACTCATCGGTATCGAACTCCTTAGAGGGTCGTTGTTCAGACGCATGCCGCCGCGGCAGAGCGGGGCGGCAGGGTAAGTGTCACATGCTGTGCGGACATCAATGGAGAAACCGCCTGCTCGACCAACCTTTGACGCCGTTTTGCACCGGCACCACATCCCCCGCTATCGAGGTCTAATACTTTTCCCACCGCTACCCAAAAACTCATCCAACATTAATCTTGGCTCAAGAATCGCTTAATCTATAACCTGCACCATAGAGTTCGACCAAGGGCGGGGCACCGCGCAACGCAGGCCGCCGAACGCAACGCTCGCGCCCGGGCAGATCGCCCGGCGTCGCGCCCATCGAACGAAAGGACAGGTCATGGACGACCTCGAAAAAGTTGAAACCATCCGCACCAAGTGCAACGTGAGCTACACCGATGCCAAGGCCGCGCTCGACGCCGCCGACGGCAACGTTCTGGATGCCATCATTTGGCTTGAGACGCAGGGCAAGACCCAGACCACATCGGCGCATGCCGCCACCGAGTCAGCGCCAGTCGATGAGCCCTCGGCCGAGATGGTCGCCGCGCAGGCCGCCTACGAAAAGTCGAGCGAAAAGACCGACTTCTCTAAGAAGATGGACAGCGTATGGGAGTACCTCAAAAAGCTCTTCCGCCTGAGCCTGGACACCAAGTTTATCGCCACGCGCCGCGATGCGATCATCCTCAACATTCCCATCCTGATTCCCATCGTCGCGCTGTTTGCCTGGGGCGCCACGATATGGCTGATGCTGATTGGCCTGTTCTTTGGCATGCGCTACCGCATCGACAGCGACGGCGACGTGCCCGGCAGCATCAACAACCTTATGAATCACGCCGCCGATGCCGCGGACGACATCAAGCAAAATCTGAACGACGACAAGTAATCGCAGACGGGGGCACGTATGGCACGGATCCTGATCGTAGAGGACGAGGAGAAAATCGCCCGCTTTGTGACGCTCGAGCTGGAGCACGAGGGCTACCAGGTGGAACATGCCGCCGACGGCCGCACCGCCGTGGACCTGGCACTAGAGCGCGACTACGATTTGATTCTGCTCGATGTGCTGTTGCCGCAGCTCAACGGCATGGAGGTCTTGCGGCGTGTCCGCAAGCACAAGGATGTGCCGGTGATCATGGTCACCGCGCGCGATGCCGTGATGGACAAGGTGGCCGGGCTCGATGCCGGCGCCGACGATTACCTGACCAAGCCGTTTGCGATTGAGGAGCTGTTCGCACGGATCCGCGTAGCGCTGAAGCGCTCGGAGGCCGTGCGGGCGGCTTCGGGCGTTGGCGACGCCGGCGCCAGGGCTGGTATGAAGGGCGGCGAGAGCGGGAGTGCCGCCGCGATGCCCCCGGTCAGCGACTCAATCCAGGTTTCCGCTTCGCCCTCCCCCGCCGCGCTTACCGTTAACTCGGTTGCGCTCGACCCCAACCGCCGCGAAGTCACGGTCGGCGGCTCGCCCATCGCGCTCACGGCCCGCGAGTTCGACGTTCTCGCCCTGCTTATGGCGCATGCCGAAACCGTGCTCACCCGCGAGCGCATCGCGCACGAAGCGCTGGGCTATGAATACGTGGGCGACACCAACAACGTCGACGTACACATCGCGCACCTGCGCGCCAAGATCGAGGACGCCGGCGGCGCCCGCATCATCCAGACCGTGCGCGGGGTGGGCTATGTCTGCCGTGCGTAACGCCGAGGCCAAGCGCGTCACCTCCATCGCCCGCGCCATCAACTGGGGCTATATGTGGCGCCGCCTAATGAACTACGTCTGGCTCGATCTGCTGCTGATGGTGATTGCGGCGGCAATCCTCGTCTATGGATACAACCAGACGCTGCCCGACGGCTCGTTTACCGCGGGATGGATTCCCGGCGCCACCGTTCACGGCATGTCGCTGACGCCCGCACGCGGCTGGAACCTGACAACGCTCACCTATACCGTCGAGCTTGCGCGTACCACCAAGACTTTCCCCCTCGCACAGGACCTCGTCGCGCTATGGCCTCTCTACCTTGTCGTTACGGGTTGGCAGGTCATCAGCGTGCTCAACATGCTCGGCGGCGCCCGCCGCGTGCGCCGCACCATGGCACCGCTCAACGACCTGGCCCTGCGCGTGGACGAGCTCGGCCGTATGCAGCTCTCCGGTGGCAAGATGGAAACGCTGGAGCAGGCCATCGAGCGCGCAAGCGTCGACTCGCCGAGCGTCACCACCGGCGACGCCGACCTGGCGAGCATCGAGGTCGCACTCAACCGCCTGCTGCGCCAGATGCAAGAGGCCAAGCTGCAGCAGATGCGCTTTGTCAACGACGCGAGTCACGAACTGCGCACGCCCATCGCGGTGATTCAGGGCTACGTAAACATGCTCGACCGCTGGGGCAAAGACGACCCGGACGTACTGGCGGAGTCCATCGCCTCACTCAAGGCCGAAAGCGAGCATATGCAGGAGCTCGTGGAACAACTGCTGTTTTTGGCACGCGGTGATGCCGGCCGCACGGTCCTGCGGCGCGCACATACCAACCTGGCCGCACTGGTCGGCGAGGTCTGCGAGGAATCGCAGATGATCGATGCCGCGCACACGTATCGACTGGCCTTTGACGCTGCACTTGTCAGCGACCCGCGCTGCGACGCGCCCGTCGACGTGGCACTCGTGAAGCAGGCTCTGCGCGTGATCGTGCAGAATGCCGCCAAGTACTCGGATGCGGGAACGACCGTCACATTTGGCATAACGCCCGATGCGGGCGTGGGCACGATCGACATAAGTGTTGAGGACGAGGGCATCGGCATGAACCAGGAATCCGCAGCTCACGCGTTTGAACGGTTCTACCGCGCCGACAACGCACGCGATGCCGGCGCGCAGGGCTCGGGTCTGGGGCTTGCCATTGCCAAGTGGATCGTCGATAGCCATGGCGGTGTCATTGGCGTGACCTCAGTCGAGGGCGTCGGCAGCCGCTTTACGATTCGCCTGCCGCGGTAGGAAGCCCCTCGGCATAAATAAAGGGATAGGGCCACGCGGCCCTATCCCTTTTTGCTAGCTATGGCAGCTTGTGCACTACTCGCGGCACAGATGCACGGCGAAGCCGGCGAACTCGCGCTTAAAGTACACGAGCTTGGTGCCGCCGTCGGGCAGCAGCACGCGCGACTCCTCGTTGACCTCGAGCCCGCGCTCGGCAAACCACTTCTCGGCCGCATCGATGTCGTTGACGGCAAAGCCGATGTGGCCCTTGGTGCCACGACCGTTCTGCTTCATGACCTCGACCAGCGAATCGTTAAAGTACGAAACCGGGGTCTCGATAACGGGCAGGCCCATCATCGTCGAGAACAGCTCCGCGATCTCCAGGGCATCGGCCGGGTCGGTGGCGTTGATGCCCACGTGAGCGACGCGCATGCCAAAGAGCTCTACCGGGTTGGCGTTCTGCTCACTCATACAGTCAGCGCCTACTGAGCCATGACGTCGAGGACGGCCTTCTCGGCGGCGACGCGGTTCATGCCGGTCATGAAGGGCACGCCGCTCACGTACGGGCAGGTGAGGCCCTCGGGGGCAACGGTGGTGGCGATCAGCAGGTCGGCGCCCTCGTCGCAAACGTCCTTGGCCTCGGAGATGGCGCACTGCACGATCTCGTACTTGTCGGCGTAACCGTTGGCGTCGAGCAGGGTAGCGACCTTCTGGGCAACGAGCGTGGAAGTAGCAGCGCCAGCACCGCAAGCCAAAACGATCTTCTTCATAGGTAATGTCTCCCTTCGTGGTTTACTTTAGGTAAGTGTACCGCAGCGAGCGATGGCACTCAGCCTCGATGAGCTTTTATGCCAGTTTGCTTGCGCGCTGCGTATAATACATCTAGTACGTGTTGTCATACCGCTCGCTTTATGAGCGACTAAGGACCCTAATATGCCCGATTCCCGCACACTCTGGACCACCGTCGTTATCATCTGTATCGCCGTGTCGGTGTTCTTTAGCGTCAAAAAACGCACCACGTTTAAGCGCCTGCAACAGCTTATGGCTGCCAAGCAGTGGGACGAGTTCGATCGTTTGCTCGATGGCAAACTCACCAGCATGCTGTACCCGCGCTATAACCGCGACTACCTGCGCCTGAACTCCTATCTGCTGCGCGAGGACCACAAGCGCGCCGACGAGATGTTCGATTTGCTGCTGGGGCTCAACCTCCCCAAGATGCAGCGTGTCGACCTGGTAATTAAGGCCTTTAACTACTACGTTGGCCAGGAGGACCGCAAAAAGTCCAAGGAGCTGTTGCACGAGATCAAGGGCTTTGAGGGCGGTCAAGCCGAAGCGGTTGCACACGAGTGTCAGCTGATGTACGACACGATGATCTTGAAGCGCCACAACGATATTCCCGAGCTGGAGCGCATGCTCGAGGAGGCCGGCGACGATAAGGTCAAGAGCTGCCGCCTGGAATACCTGCTGGCCCTGCAGTACAAGAACAAGGGCGACGAGGCAAAGTTCCAAGAGTTCCTGGAGAAGTCGGGCCAACACTCGATGGCCGTCAACGCGTAACGGACGGCTTGTGCTAGACTTCTAGTCTCACGGGGGCGTGGCGGAATTGGCATACGCAGGAGACTTAAAATCTCTCGCCGCAAGGATTGTGGGTTCGAGTCCCACCGCCCCTACCATATGGAGCTTTCGAGCCCGTGTCCCCAAGGGATGCGGGCTCGTTTCTTTTACACGCCGGCGGGGCTCTAAGTTGCGGTGGAATAGTTCCTGTTTTGGCAGTTTACCAGCCCATTTAGGAACTATTCCACCGCGACTTAGGTTGGTGTTCCCACATTTTCCGATGGAAAAACGTGGTTGTCTCCCACATTTTCCGATGGAAAAACGTGGTTGTCTCCCACATTTTCCGATGGAAACTCCCAAATGGCCTTATACTAGCCGAGAGGGTTGGGAGGCAATATGCAGCGACAGCTTATGAGTGAACTTATCGCTTGGAAATCAAGGGCGAATCGCAAACCTCTCTTGCTTAAGGGAGCCCGCCAGACAGGAAAGACTTGGCTTCTTAACGAATTCGCAAGCCAGCAGTATCGAAACGTCATTCGTTTTGACTTTATGCTCGAGCCGAGCACACGCTCGCTGTTCGATGGGAACCTCGACCCCAAGCGCATCATCTCCCAGATAGAACTCCTACGTGGCCAAACCGTAACGCCGGAAGACACGCTCATCATCTTCGACGAGATCCAAGAGGCGCCACGCGGGATCACCTCGCTCAAGTACTTCAACGAGCTTGCACCCGAATACCACATCGTAGCAGCCGGTTCCTATATGGGCCTCGCGCTCCGACGCGAAAACGAGTCATTTCCCGTCGGCAAAATCGACCAGCTCACCATGCGTCCCATGGGGTTTGCTGAGTTCGTTCGTGCCGTCGACGGCAACCCGCTCGCCGACGCCATCCTTGCCGCAGACATGAACCTTCTAGCAAACGTTACCGAAAAGCTCGAGCACTTGCTCAAGGAATACCTTGTTGTCGGCGGTATGCCCGAAGTTGTCTCCACTTTCGCCGAGACACGCGACTTCATCGAAGCCCGAAGGCTTCAACAGCAAATCATCGAGGCTTACGAATCCGATTTTGGCAAACATGCACCCGCCCGCATCGTCGAGCGCATGAGGTTGGTTTGGAAATCCCTTCCCGGCCAGCTTGCAAAGGAGAACAAGAAGTTTGTCTATGGCACCCTTCGTCCCGGAGCGCGCGCACGCGATTTCGAGGAAAGCCTCCAGTGGCTCACGGACTACGGAATCGTTCATAAGGTGCCACGTGTTTCCGCTCTAAAGGCGCCGCTCTCGAGCTACGAAGACCTCTCGGGCTTCAAACTGTTCTGCATCGACACCGGCATCCTCGGAGCGCTCTCCGGTCTCTCTCCGGCCATCGTTCTTAACGGATCCGCTGTTTTTACCGAGTTCAAAGGTTCGCTGACCGAACAATACGTCGCGCAGGAGCTTTTGCTCCAGGACAAAACTCCCGCGTATTGGTCCTCTACCTCCGGCAATGCCGAAACCGACTTTGCCATCGACCATGCGGGAACCGTGCTTCCGCTTGAGGTCAAGGCGGCAGAGAACCTTAAAGCGAAGAGTCTGAAAGTAGCCTGCGAAAAATTCAAACTCGAGCGTTGCGTGAGGAGCTCCCTGGCGGCATATAGAGACGAGGGCATGCTCATCAATATTCCGCTTTGGGAGATTGGACAGATCGACAAGCTGGCATAGGCGCTGTGGGGACGCCCCGCAAGGACTGTCCCCAGGTGCCGGCAGAAAAGGAACGTCCCCAGGTGCCGGCTGTTGAGTTGCGGTGGAATAGGGACTGTTTGGTGCCCGAAAGGGCGATTTTAGTCCGTATTTCACCGCAACTTATTTAGAGGGCGCTGAGGTTGGGGGTCCATGCGATGGTGGGAGTCGCGCCGTCGAGAACCTCGTTGATGGTGGCGGCCATGCCAGCGAGTAGGCTGTTCTCGCTTACGGTGAGCATGTCGTAACCGCCGGCACGCATGAGCTCGCGGATCACCACGGCGCCGGCCAGAATCACGCCCGCGCGCTTGGGCTGCACGCCCGGCAACGCGGCAATGCCTGCAACATCCAACGCAGACATGCGCTCGATAGCGGCCGAGATCTGCTCCATCGAAAGCTCGCGCAGGTGCACAAAGTTCGAGTCGTATGGCTCCAGTTCGTGGACCAGCGCCACGAGCGTGGTAACGGTACCGCCCACCGCGACGAGGCGCTCGGCGCGCTCAAAGTCGACAGGCAGGCTCTCAAAATAGCCCGTAAACTGCTTGTTTGCCCAGCCGGCAGCAGCTGCAAGCTCGTCCGTCGACGGCGGCAGTGCCGAGAAAAACCGCTCGGTCACGCGGCGGCAACCGATGTCCAGCGAGCGCGTTCCCTCCAGAGCAAAGATACCGCGCTCCGGTGCATAGACGCCCGTCGCGAGCTCCGTGGATCCGCCGCCCGAATCGGCAACGATGATGCGCTCGCCGGCAAAGTCGTGCGCCACGCCAAAAAACGTCAGGCGCGCCTCGACCTCGCCCGGAATCACCTGCGGTTCGAGCCCCAGCCCGCGCAGGCCGTCCAGCAGCAGTGCGGCGTTGGACGCATCGCGCGCGGCACTCGTGCAGGTGGTGCAGACGCACGCGGCCCCAAAGGCACGCGCCTCGTCCACAAACATGCGGCACGCAGCGAGCACGCGCTCAACGGCCGCCTCGCAAAAGCGCCCCGTCGCGTCCACGCCCTCGCCCAAGTCGGTGATCTCGGTATGCTTGGACGATTCCACGATCGCCCCGGCCTCGACCTGCGCCAACACCAGCCGCGACGACACCGTTCCCAGGTCAATCGCGGCCACCTTATATCGTTTGCAATTTGTCATTGCGGGCTCCCCTCCGGGCGCTACTCGCCTACTCACCGCTGGACGCGACCGTCTGACCCTCGACGCCGTTAAATCCAAACAGCATGTCGAGCGCCTGGATGTACCACGGCGCGTCCTTGCCGACTTCTTCGATTTCCTTGGCAACTTCGCTGGCCTTCTTGGCGTTCGACGACTTCTGGCTCGACGAGGCATCCGAATCGTCATCCAGGCCCTGCACTTCAATCCTCTTCTCGCCGGGCATCACCAGGCCCAGGTCCTCGGACGCCGCGTCCTTGATACCCTCCTCCGAGAGCAGCTTGTCGACGCTTTTTTGCAGCTCATCATTGTATTGCTGGCGAATCTCGACCTGCTTGGCCAAGATGTCGCTCGAGCGTTTCGCCACGTACAGGTCGCGCACGGGGAAATACAGGCTCACAAGCGCCAGCACCATCACGATACCGATAAACAGCGGGCGCAGAGAGCCATGTGTAAAGTCATAGATCGCCTTGACCACCGCATTGTCGTTGGCGTAGCGCATAAAGTCCGAGCCCGAAAAACGGCTCGAAGGCCTGCTCGACCTGTCGTGCGTCTGGGCCGAGGGACGCGATGCATGTGTCGAACGCGCCGGGCGCACCGGTCCATCTGCCGAAGTATTCACTTGAGCATTGGGGCGCGAGGTACTTGTCGGGCGCTGCATGGAGCGGTCGGCGCCGGCGTAGGCGGACCCACCGAGCTGCACCGTTCGCGCACGGCGAGGCGACGGCTCACGCGAACCGGCGGAATAGTACCTGTTGTCGTAAATCTGATCCATGTGCGCCTTGTGCGGTTGAGGTTTGTTTGCGCTAAGTATTCTAGTTATAGCACGAGCGCGCGCACCACCTTCGGCAGCCTTTGCTCGACATAAAAAAGGCGCTGAGCCATATGGCCCAGCGCCCAATGGTGCTCAACAGCGCCCGGCGGGAGCGAGGCGAATCCGAGTCAGCCCCGCCCCGCGCACGCCGTTTGCCTAGCGAATGTTGTAGAACGCGGCCTTGCCGGCGTAGCGCGCGCTGCCCTCGAGCTCGTCCTCGATACGGATGAGCTGGTTGTACTTGGCGATACGGTCGCTGCGGCACGGGGCGCCCGACTTAATCTGACCGGCGTTGACGCCCACGACCAAGTCGGCGATCGTGGAGTCCTCGGTCTCGCCGGAGCGGTGGCTCACGATGCAGGCGTAACCGGCCTCCTTGGCAGTCTCGATGGCCTCGAGCGACTCGGTGAGCGTGCCGATCTGGTTGACCTTGACCAGGATCGCGTTGGCGGCACCCAGCTCGATGCCCTTCTTGAGGCGCTCGGTGTTGGTGACGAACAGGTCGTCGCCCACCAGCTGCACCTTGTTGCCAATGCGACGGGTAAGCTCGACCC
>CALLSB010000049.1:0-2622 GCA_938014225.1 uncultured Collinsella sp.
AGACGAATGGGATGGGAGGTGCTGGGGCCATGGCCGAGCAACTGTCGCTGTTTGGTTCGCCGGAACCGGAGGAGGCTCCGGCTACGCCCGAGCCTGCTGTTGCCCCGGCCAAGTCCGAGCCTGTACCTGAGCCCGTCGCTGCCTACGCGAGCTTAGTCCTGGACATTCCGACGCGTGCGCTGTCCGAGCCATTCGCCTACGGCATCCCGGAAACTCTTGCCAACGAGGCGCAGATCGGATCCACGGTCCTGGTCCACTTTGGTAACCGTGCCGCCGCGGGCTATATCGTCGACATTGCGCCTGAGCTGGACGACCTGCAGGGCAACAGCGCGCTCGACCCCGCGCGCATTAAAGCCATTGAGGCTATCCTCAGCAAGCCGCTCTTTACCGCCGAGGCCGCCCGTATCGCGCGCTGGATGAGCCGCGAGTATGTCGCGACGCTTTCCGAGTGCCTGCGCCTGTTCTTGCCCCCGGGCGGCAGCCCGCGTGTGGTTAAGGGCGACGACGGCGTGTGGACGGTTGAGCGCCCCGCCGTCAAGCCTATCCAAAACCGCTGGGTCATGCTCACGCCCGAAGGTTTTGACTATACGCCGCCCAAGACCGCCGTTCGCCAGCGCCAGCTCATCGAGGCACTCCAGTGCGGCCCGGTTACGACGCGCGACCTCAACCTGCTCTATAACAGCATGTCGGCGACCATCAAGTCGCTTGAAAAACGCGGTGTCGTGGTGGTGGAAGAGCGCCGTGCGTGGCGTGGCTGCAGCGAGCAGACCACGCTGTCCTCGGCGAGCGGTAAGGCGCCGGTGGCACTCACCAACGGCCAGCAGCAGGCGCTCGCGCAGATTGAGCGAGCTCGCCTGGATGCACACGGCGACGTGGTGCTCGTCGATGGCGTCACCGGTTCCGGCAAAACCGAGGTCTACCTCTCCGCCATCGAGCGCGTGCTGGCAGCCGGCCGTTCGGCCTGCGTGCTCGTGCCCGAGATCTCGCTGACGGCCCAGACCGTCGGCCGTTTTCGCTCGCGCTTTGGCGAAACGGTTGCGGTCTTCCACTCGCGCCTTTCGGCCGGTAAACGCTTGGACCAATGGGATATGGTCGCCAGCGGTGCCGCGCGCGTGGTCGTGGGCGCCCGCTCGGCGCTCTTTTGCCCGCTCAGCGACTTGGGCCTTATCATCATCGACGAGGAGCACGAGACCAGTTACAAGCAGGGTTCCAGCCCGCGCTACCATGCGCGCGAAGTGGCGGCCGAGATGGCGCGTCGCTATCGCTGCCCGCTCGTGCTGGGCTCGGCCACGCCTTCTGCTGAGGCCCTCGACCGCTGCCGCCGTGGCACGTATAACGGTGCCACCTGGACGCGCGTCGAGATGCCCGAGCGCCCGGGACACGCCGTGCTGCCCACGGTCCGCATTGCCGACCTGCGCCGCGAGTTCTCGCACGGCAGCCGCTCCATGTTCTCAAAACCGCTGATGGAAGGCTTGGAACGCGTGGTCGAGCGCCGCGAGAAGGCAGTGCTACTACATAACCGCCGCGGCTTTGCGCCGTTCCTGATGTGCCGCGAGTGCGGCTGCGTCCCCACCTGCAACCACTGCTCCACCGCGCTTACGTATCACGAGCGTACGCACACGCTGCAGTGTCACACATGCGGTTCGTCGTGGCGCGTGCAGCCCTATCCCGCGCCCACAAGCCGTTGCCCCAAATGTGGAAGTCGCTACCTGGCAAAAATGGGTCTGGGCACGCAGCAGATCGAGGACGCACTGCACCAGATGCTTCCCGAGGACGTCGCCATTATTCGCATGGATGCCGATTCCACGCGCGGAAAGGACGCACACAAAAAGCTGCTTGAGCAGTTCGATGCCGCCGATTGCGCGGTGCTGCTGGGCACCCAAATGATCGCAAAGGGCCTCGACTTTCCCGAGGTCACGCTCGTGGGCGTGGTCAATGCCGACTTCGCCCTCAAGCTGCCGGACTTCCGCGCAGGGGAGCGCGCCTACGATCTGCTGGAGCAAGTCGCCGGCCGTGCCGGTCGTGGTGATCGCCCCGGCGAGGTCATCATCCAGACCTACCTGCCCGAGGACCCGGTCATTCGCGCCGTCGCTGAGCATGACCGTTCGATCTTTACCGACTACGACCTGGACCAGCGCCGCGACGCGCTGTATCCGCCGTTTGTTCGCCTGGTCAACATCTTGGTGTGGTCGGCGAACCGAGACGAAGCGCAAGACTACATCGGTCGCATCGCGAAACTCCTCAAGCGCCGCTGGCATGCCGCCGCGCCCGACTTTTTGCGGGCGGGGAGTGCCGTGCCGCAGGTGCTGGGCCCGGCTTCGTGTGTAATCGAGAGAGCCAAGGACCGTTATCGCTTCCACCTGCTTGTGAAGTCGCCCGTAGGGTACCATGTCTCTGATGATATCGACGCCTGCCTCAAAGAGGTGGGCTCCGTGCGCGGCGTGAGCGTGAGCGTTGACGTCGACGCCTATGACCTGATGTAACAACCCGAAAGGATGGCCATGGAAGCCAACGGAATCGTACTGTCGCCCGACCCTCGTCTGCGCCAGGAGTGCGCCGTCATCGAGGAGATCACCCCGGCGATCGAGGCACTTGCCGAGAAGATGAAGAAGATGATGTTCG
>CALLSB010000050.1:0-5644 GCA_938014225.1 uncultured Collinsella sp.
ACGAGCGGGGGCTCCTATCTTTTTAGTGCCCTCGGATTGGGTCATAGTGTCTGTCCGCGCCAAAACATCGGCGTTGCCGGAACACTTGGCACTTGGGGACGTTCCTTATGTGCCGGCAGTTTGGGACACTCCTTGCGTTAAGAGGCTGGCGCGCGTCAACCTGTTCTCATTGCAGCAAAAAAATGCCCCGTTCTTGGTTGAGGACGGGGCGATTCGTCTTTTGGACTTGTGCAGCCAGGCTTATGCAAAGCGGGCGACGAGCTCCTGGAGCACGTCGGTCATCTTGACGAGCGAACTGACCGGGACGAACTCGTTGACGCCGTGGTAGCAATAGCCGCCGGTGGAAAGGTTGGGGCAGGGCAGACCGCGGAACGACAGCTGGGCGCCGTCGGTGCCACCACGAATCGGCAGCACTTGGGGCTCAACGCCGCAAGCAAGGTAGGCTTCCTTGGCAACATCAATAAGCTCGGGATAGTCGCGAACGATCTCGGCCATATTTCGATACTGCTGCTTAATCTCGACCGTCACGCGCTCCTCACCCAGACGCTGGTTGAGTATCGAGGCGGCGGCATCAAAAAGGTCGAGTTTCTGCTGGAACTTGGCGGCGTCATGGTCGCGGATGATATAGCGCGCTGTGGCGTGATCGACGGTCGCAGATACACCCTCAAGGTGATAAAAGCCCTCGTAGCCTTCCGTATACTCCGGGCGCTGCACGTAGGGGAGCAACGCGTTGAAGTCGCAGAACAGATTGCCTGCGTTGACCATACGGCCCTTAGCGTCGCCCGGGTGGATGGACTGGCCCTCAAAGCGGACGGTCGCCTCGGCGGCGTTAAAGCACTCCCACTCCAGCTCGCCGATGGGGCCGCCGTCGACCGTGTAGGCGTACTTGCAGCCAAAGGTATCGATATCCAGCAGCTCGGCTCCGTGGCCGATCTCCTCGTCAGGGCAGAAGCAAATGCCGAGTGCGGGATGGGGCAGAGAGGGGTCCTGAGCGATACGCGCGACAAGTGACATGATCTCGGCGACGCCTGCCTTGTCGTCCGCGCCCAGCAATGTGGTGCCATCGCTGCAGACCAGGTCCTCACCCGCGAGGTCGTTCAGGGCGGGAAGCTTGGCGGTACTCATGGCAACGGGCTTACCGTCAACCGTGCCGCAGACCAGGTCGCCGCCTTCGTAGTGTACGATGTGCGGCTTCACGCCGGCGCCCGGTGCAACTTCGGTGGTGTCGAGATGGGCGATCAGGCCCAGGGCGGGCTTGTCCTCAGCGCCCGCACTTGCGGGGATATGCGCGCAGACATAGGCGTGCTCGGTCACGTGGGCATCTTCCGCACCAAGCTCGCGCAGCTCTTCAGCCAGCACGTTGGCAAGGTCAAACTGAACGGCGCTCGAGGGTACCTGGTCGCAGTTTGCATCCTCGGACTGCGTGTTGATCTGGACGTAGCGCAAAAAGCGCTCGAGGACATCGGGGCTCGTGGTGGTGTTTTCCATAAAGACCGCTCCAATCTTGGTCGTCGTGTGCAACAAGAACTCTAGCACGGTATGCCACGGCATACCACGACGCTTGGATGGGGTAGAATCAGCCATTGAATGCAGAAGGGACGGAAGATCATGGATACGACAAATAGCTCGCGCGAACTACATCTGACGGTGGCGAACGAAGACTACTTGGAGTGCATGGTTCGCATTGAAAGCGAAGAGGGGGAAACCAACGGCGTGCGATCGGTCGACATCGCGCAGCGCCTTGGCGTCTCCAAGGCATCGGTCAATAAAGCGGTTTCGGCGCTCAAGGCATCCGAGCTTGTCGAGCAATCGCACTACGGCAAGGTGATCCTGACCGATCGCGGCCGCGAGGTTGGCACGGCTATCTGGTACCGTCATCGCCTCATCCGCACGTTTTTGGTTCAGGAGCTCGGTGTCGAATTTGAGCGAGCCGATTCCGAGGCCTGCATGATGGAGCATGCGCTATCCGAGGACACGATGAGCCGCTGGCTCGCCTATCTCGAAAAGCAGGGAATCAGCGTCGAGGAATAGCGGGATATATATGGATACGAGTTATTACAACCGCTTTGGTGCCGAGGAACTTACGCGCCGCTTGTCGAGCGAGACCTTGTTGGCGCAGGGCCCCATGGGCAGTGTTCTGTTGAGTGAGTACGATGCCGCCGACATTCCACCGGCGTTTTGGAATCTGGCAGAGCCGCAGACCGTTTCTCGTATCCATCGCTTGTATGTCGCCGCCGGCGCACAGGTGCTCATTACCAACACCTTTCAGGCATCGAGCTATGCCCTCAAGCACGACCAGATTGCGCCGTCCGTGGCGGAGGTCAATCGCGGGGCCGTCGACGATGCCCGCCAGGCGCACCCTCAGCTGCTGCTGGGCTCGATGGGCCCGATCGGTATTGAATGGTTTGCCGAGGACTCTGCCGAGTATCGTGAAATCCGAGGCATTGCGCGCGAACAGGCGCACGCCTTGCTCAATGCCGGCGTTGACGGTCTGCTGATCGAGACGGTGACGTCTATCCGTAATTTGCAGCCCATGCTTGCCGGCGCTCGAGATGCCGCCGACGGCATGCCTGTTCTGGTGAGTTTTGTCGTTGACGATAAAGGCGACCTGTTGGGCGATGGCCTCAACATCGAGGCAGCCGTTTTGTACGCCGAAAAACACGGCGCAAACTCGGTTGGTGTTAATTGCTGTTCGCTTGCGGCCGCGAACGCGGCGGTGCCCAGGATGGTTGCATCGGCGACTACTCCCGTCACGGTGCGTCCCAACGTGGGCGATCCGGTCCAGACTCAGGATGGCCCCGTATGGCACGAGAACCCCGAAGCTTTCGCGCGCGCATGCATCGAATGGAGACATGCCGGTGCCGCAATGGTGGGCAGTTGCTGTGGAACCACGGCAATCACTACGGCCGCGATGGCCGAGGCGCTCGATATATAAAGGGCAAACCGCTCCATACGGGGCGGTTTTTTTATTGCTTGCATGTCCTCGGCAGCATTTGCCCAAATGGTGAATGCTGGTGCCGGCAGGTTGCCGAGTGCATGTTGCGGGTATACCCCATGCGTACCATGATCCAAACACTGTGAGGTGTCTGCGCGTGTGCGCGATAATTCATTTTGGAACTGACGGTTGGCGCGCTCGCGTCGATGAGGACTTCACTGCCGATAACGTTGCCCGTATCGCCGATGCCGTCGGCGAGTTGTGGCAAAAGACCAATCCGGGCAAAACGGTATATATAGGGTTCGACACCCGGCCCCTGGCGCGCGAGTTCGCTGAGCTTGCGGCGGGCGTGCTAGCAGCGCACGGGCTAGACGCTGTGCTCGCTTCGCGACCTGTCCCGACCCCTGCCCTTACGTGGGCGGCGGCTTATGACGGTGAAGCGTGCGGCGCGCTCATGGTGACGGGGCCCCATCATCCGCAGGGCTATCTGTGCCTCAAGATTCGCATGGGTGACGGCTCGACCGCCAACCAGGATGTCATCGAAGAGCTCGAAGAGACTATGGCTCCCGAGCCAATGGGGATCGAGGGGCAATATCGCACCGCGGATATCATTCCTGACTATATGCAGGCGGTGGCATCGTTTGTCGATGCCGAAGCCATCCGCGCCGCGCACTTGCGCGTGGTTGTCGATCCCATGGGCGGCGCAGCCCAGGGCTATCTAGCCGACTTGCTGCGCGAGCTTGGCGTTGAGGTGCACGAGATTCACGCCGGGCAGGCGTCTGACCAAGAAGATATCTGCCCCGACCCCGTTGAGCCGTGGGTGGACGCTTGCGAGCGCACGGTTATCGAGGACGGAGCTTGCGCTGGCCTGGTGACCGACGGCGACGCCGACCGCATCGGCGCGGTTGACGAGCGCGGCAGATATATACATCCGCATCAGATCATGGCGCTCGTTTTGGGCGACTTGGTTCAATTTCGTAATTTGGAGGGGCGCGTCGTCGTCAATCTTTCATGCTCGACGCTCGTGCGTCGCATTGCCGAGGCGCTTGGCTGCCGCGTGACCGTCAAACCAGTCGGTTTCAAATATATAGCGGCGGAGATGAAGAAGGGCGGCGTCCTCATGGGCGGCGAAGAAGCCGGTGGTATCGGCATCGCCGCGCATATGCCCGAGCGCGATGGAATCCTCGCCTGTCTGATTCTGTGTGAGCTTATGGCAAAGACGGACGCGCCTTTGGGCGTTCTGGTCGACCAACTCGAGGACAGTTTTGGTAAGACGAGTTACGGTCGACGCGACTTGCGCCTTGAGGCCGAAGATGCCGAAACGTTACGAACCCTGCTGCCGGGCGTAAACCCCAAGTCGATTTGTGGCAAGGTGCCGCAAAACGTTAGTCATATGGACGGCTTGCGTCTGTCATTCGAGGATGACACGTGGCTGCTGGTCCGTCCTAGCGGGACCGAACCAGTGGTGCGCGTCTACGCCGAGGGGTTCTCGGTGGAAGAACGTGACGAGTTGCTCGATGCTGGCTGTGCTTTAGCTAGGGGAACGTATCCGCTTTAACCATGAGGCTGCCTTATATAAAGAGATGCTCGGCGAGCGGTAGTTGACGGCTGGCAAACGTTAGTCGGATCTTAAATTGTGTAGGAAATGTGTACGCCCAGATTCCCGCCCCCGGGGTCCCTCCGGTCTGGCAATATATCTCCTTGCCGCGCGGCCCGGTCGGACCGGATGAGCCGCGGGGCGTGCACCTTGAGAACCGGATACTGCGAGGATGGACACACCAGTTGTGTCGCATCCGGGCAGACATCGAACCATTTGAAATGGTCTAACTTGGATTTGTTTTTCGCAAGGCCGCCGAGAGGCGGCCCCGAGAAATTCCTTTTCCTATACTAGAACCATATGAATCGAACGGAACCGATCAGCTAATAGTTGTGAGGACCGGACGGGCTCGAAGCCCATTTATTTTGGACGGAGAGTTCGATCCTGGCTCAGGATGAACGCTGGCGGCGCGCCTAACACATGCAAGTCGAACGGCACCTATCTTCGGATAGAAGCGAGTGGCGAACGGCTGAGTAACACGTGGAGAACCTGCCCCCTCCCCCGGGATAGCCGCCCGAAAGGACGGGTAATACCGGATACCCCCGGGCGCCGCATGGCGCCCGGGCTAAAGCCCCGACGGGAGGGGATGGCTCCGCGGCCCATCAGGTAGACGGCGGGGTGACGGCCCACCGTGCCGACAACGGGTAGCCGGGTTGAGAGACCGACCGGCCAGATTGGGACTGAGACACGGCCCAGACTCCTACGGGAGGCAGCAGTGGGGAATCTTGCGCAATGGGGGGAACCCTGACGCAGCGACGCCGCGTGCGGGACGGAGGCCTTCGGGTCGTAAACCGCTTTCAGCAGGGAAGAGTCAAGACTGTACCTGCAGAAGAAGCCCCGGCTAACTACGTGCCAGCAGCCGCGGTAATACGTAGGGGGCGAGCGTTATCCGGATTCATTGGGCGTAAAGCGCGCGTAGGCGGCCGCCTAAGCGGAACCTCTAATCCCGGGGCTCAACCTCGGGCCGGGTTCCGGACTGGGCGGCTCGAGTGCGGTAGAGGCAGGCGGAATTCCCGGTGTAGCGGTGGAATGCGCAGATATCGGGAAGAACACCGATGGCGAAGGCAGCCTTCTGGGCCTTGACTGACGCTGAGGCGCGAAAGCCGGGGGAG
>CALLSB010000051.1:0-14676 GCA_938014225.1 uncultured Collinsella sp.
TCTTCAACATCAACGCCGATACCGCCGCCGGTGCCGTTGCCGCGGCGCTCCACGCGCATAAGGCAATCTTTTTGACCGACGTCGATGGCCTGTACAAGGACTTTAGCGACAAGGACTCGCTTATCTCCAACCTAACGCTCGACGAGGTCAACGAAATGCTCTACGGCGGCGAGGTCGATAAGGGCATGATTCCTAAGCTGCGTGCGGCCGTCGATGCGCTTACCGGCGGCGTATTTCGTGCCCACATCATTAACGGTACCACGCCGCATTCGCTGCTCCTGGAGCTGCTGACCGATGCCGGCGTCGGCACCGTGATCCATTCCACCGAGACGGCTTACGAGTTCGATACGCATCCGCATCCGCTTTCGACGTTTGCTGCGCGTCTGACCGAAAACCTTGACGAGGTCGAGAAGCTTCAGACGGTCTAGCTGACCCGCAGCCGCCCCATTCCTGCACCCATAGCCCCGCGCCGTCTGGCGCCCAACGAAAGGCATCCCATGTCACTTGCAGCTCAGCAATCGCTTGAATCCCATTACGTTATGCATACCTTTGGCCGCTCTCCGGTCGAGTTTGTCGAGGGTCACGGCATGAAGCTCACCGGCGACGATGGCCGTGAGTACCTCGACTTTCTTGCCGGCATCGGCGTGTGCAGCCTAGGTCATGGCAACCTGGCTGTGCTCTCGGCGCTCGAGGCACAGACCAAAAAGCTCATGCATGTCTCCAATTACTTCTACATCGAGCAGCGCGGACAGGTCGCGGCGCTGCTGTCCAAGCTTGGTAACGACGACGTAGATGGTGCGCGCGTGCTTGCCGATGCCATTGTCGCCGGCGATGAGACCACGGCAGCTGCTCTTGGTGCCCCGGCTGCGGATGAGCAGGTTTGGGAGACCTTCTTTGCCAACTCTGGCGCCGAGGCCAACGAGGGCTCGATGAAGCTCGCGCGCCTGTACGCCAAGCGTGCCGGTAATGGCGGCAACACCATCGTGTGCATGCGCGGCGGCTTCCACGGCCGTACGCTCGAGACCATTGCCGCCACCATGCAGGATTGGCTGCAGGACAGCTTCCGCCCGCTGCCGGGTGGCTTTGTGGCCTGCACGCCCAACGATGTGGATGAGCTGCGTGCGATCTTTAAGCAGCTGGGGAGCGAAATTTGTGCCGTGATGCTCGAGCCGATCCAGGGTGAGAGCGGTGTGCATCCCATGACCGAGGAGTTTATGGCTACGGCGCGCGACTTGGCGCACGAGGTGGGTGCCGTGCTTATCGCCGACGAGGTCCAGTGCGGCATCTTCCGCTCTGGCAAGCCATTTGCATTCCAAACCTATGGCGTGGAGCCCGACATTATGAGCCTTGCCAAGGGCATTGCCGATGGCGTGCCCATGGGTGCCGTAGTGGCAAAGAAGGAGATTGCCGACGTGTTTAAGCCGGGGGACCACGGCTCGACCTTTGGCGGTAGCTGCTTGGCCGTCGCGGCGTGCGCCGCGACGCTCTCCGCGCTCGTGCGCGGCGATTATGCCGACCATGCTGCCAAGGTGGGCGCCTATATGGAGGCAAAGCTCGCCAAGCTGCCGCACGTGACCGAGGTACGTGGCCGCGGCTTGATGCTCGGCTGTGATTTGGATGATGCCGCGGGCGACGCGCATGATGTTGTTGCCCGCGCGCTGGCCGCCGGTGCCGTGATCAACGCTACGGGTGCGCATACGCTGCGTTTCCTGCCGCCACTTGTCTGCGAGGAAGCCGACGTGGACAGCCTGATCGAGATACTGTCGGGTGTTTTGGGCTAACGCGGCGCAATAACTCAATTTTGACCGGGTTCCGGACTGCGGACGTGCCCTATGCGGCATGATTCAGCGGTCTGGAACCCGTTTTGCCTTAGATTTGCTAAGGCAGGGAGACCTGCTGGTCAAAAAACATCAAAAATGAGTACTGCTACCGATTTGATAGCAGCAATTTTGGACTAATAAGGCCAGATAGCAAGTCGAAATGGCGATGAAAGCATGATTTTGATCCAACTGTTAGTCCTTATAATGGACATATGTTGCGTAACTTAAGCAAATACTATCTTTTTATATGTTGCAAACAAAGTAGCAGTACTCATTTTTGCCATTTTTTGACCACGGCCTTTGCGATAGATGTGCTGGCGGGTTCGAATCCCTCTGCGATGGGCCCAAAAAAGAAAGGCTCCCATTGCTGGGAGCCTTTCAAATCAGTGGTGGGCGATGAGGGATGTCCGCGTGCGGCTGGCGCCGCCCGCTTCCGCTTCGGGCCTGCGGCCCTCGCGTGCTGCGCTGGAAAACGCTTCGCGTTTCCTCAGCTCTGCACCCTGGCGGGTTCGAATCCCATGCGCTGGGCCCAAACAAAAAACGGTCCCCTTGCGAGGACCGTTTCCAATTCAGTGGTGGGCGATGAGGGATTCGAACCCCCAGCCTTGTGCGTGTAAAGCACCTGCGCTAACCGTTGCGCCAATCGCCCGTGCGGAGAGAGTATAGCAAAACAATCGCCTCATTCACCTCATATCCATTAAAGGTAACTCGCGCGTGTCACAGCGGAGCTGATTCAGTTGAGATTGCCTGAACATTCCGCCCCTCTTTACGCCCTCGGGTATACTCAAAAGCTACTGATTCGATTTGATGCCCAGCAACAGCAGAGGGGATAGTATATGTGCGGTTTTGTCGGACGGATAACCAATCCGAGGTGCTCACCAAGATGATGGACCGCATCGTCCATCGCGGTCCCGACATGGGCGGTCAGTTTATCGACGGCCGCGTTGCCCTCGGCTTCCGCCGCCTGTCGATCCTCGACCTGACCGAGGCTGGCGCCCAACCCATGGCCAACGAGGACGGTAGCGTCGTCATTGTCTTCAACGGCGAGATCTACAACTTCCAAGAACTCCGTTCCGAGCTCGAGGCCAAGGGCTACAAGTTCCACTGCGGCGCCGACACCGAGAGCCTCCTGCACGGCTACGAGGAGTGGGGCGAGGCCGTACTCGATCGTCTGCGCGGTATGTACGCCTTCGTCATCTGGGACAAAAAGAAGAACAAGCTTTTTGGCGCCCGCGACATCTTTGGCATCAAGCCGCTCTACTACTATCCCATGGCCGATGCGGGCGACGGCGCTCCGGGCGTGCTCTTTGGTTCCGAGATCAAGAGCTTCCTGGACTACCCGCACTTCCACAAGGCGGTCAACAAAAAGGCTCTGCGTCCGTACATGACGCTGCAGTATTCGGCAACCGAGGAGACCTTCTTCGAGGGTGTCTACAAGCTGCCGCCGGCGCACTACTTTACCGTCGATATCCCGACCGGCAAGATGAACATCGAGCGCTACTGGGATTGCGATTACTCTGCCGTCGAGAAGCCGTTCGAAGAGTATGTCGATGAGCTGGACGAGGTCGTGCACGAGAGCGTCGAGGCCCATCGCATCGCCGACGTCAAGGTCGCGTCGTTCCTCTCCGGTGGCGTCGACTCTAGCTACATCGCCGCTTGCCTCATGCCCGACAAGACCTTCTCGGTGGGCTTTGACTACAAGAACTTTAACGAGACCAACTACGCCAAGGAGCTTTCCGATAAGCTCGGCGTCGAGAACGTTCGCAAGATGATTACCGCCGACGAGTTCTTCGGTGCGCTCGAGGACATCCAGTATCACATGGACGAACCGCAGTCCAACCTGTCTTCCGTGCCGCTGTGGTTCTTGGCCGAGATGGCCCGCAAGGACGTTACCGTCGTGCTTTCGGGCGAAGGCGCCGACGAACTCTTTGGCGGCTACGCCTACTACGAGGATACGGTCCCGGTGCGCAAGTACAAAAAGATGGTGCCGCTGCCCGTCCGTCGCGCGCTCGGTAACCTGGCGCTGCATATGCCGTACTTCAAGGGACATAACTTCCTGGTCAAGGGTGCCGAGATCCCCGAGAAGTCGTTCCTGGGACAGGCTCTGGTATGGCCGGAGCGCGAGGTCGACGGCGTGCTCAAGCCCGAGTACAACACCGGCGATGGCGCCTTCGAGCTTGCCGCTCCCATCTATGCGCGCGTGAAGGGTCAGCCCGAGCTGGTCAAGAAGCAGTACCTGGACATGAACATGTGGCTCCCGGGCGACATTCTGCTCAAGGCCGACAAGATGTGCATGGCACACTCACTGGAGCTGCGCGTGCCCTTCCTGGACCGCAAAGTCATGGAGTTCGCCGAGCACATTCCCGACCGCTACCGCATCAACGAGAACGGCAACAAACAGGTACTCCGCCACGCTGCCAACAAGTCGTTGCCCGATGAGTGGGCCACCCGTCCCAAGGTGGGCTTCCCGGTGCCGATTGTCTACTGGCTGCGCGAGCAAAAGTGGTACGACTATGTCAAGGAGTACTTCACCGCGCCGTGGGCAAGCGAGTTCTTCAATACCGACGAGCTTATGCACCTGCTCGATCTGCACTTTGCGGGCAAGGGCGATTTCCAGCGCAAGATCTATACGCCGCTCGTGTTCCTAGTGTGGTACAAGCGCTTCTTTATCGACGAGGGCCAGCCTTCTGTTCAGGCTGCCTAGCCTCGGCTTACGAACGCCTGCGCGTAACGGCTCCTCCGGGAGCCGTTTTTGCGCGAGCACGTTTCAGTTACTATGAAAACCGTCCCTGCCAAATGGCTGAGAAAGGTGAAAGATGCACCATTCGGATTCCGCGACCGTGACCACGGTCGATACGCTTGCCAAGCTTCTCGATGTGTGCGGCGAGCTGCGCGCATCAGAGCAGGTTGACGAGCGTGCCGTGACCGGTTGCTCGTTTGATTCGCGCGCGGTCTCGGCAGGTGACGTGTTCTTCTGTAAAGGTGCTGCCTTTAAGCCCGCGTTTTTGAGCATGGCGCTCGATGCGGGCGCCGTCGCATTTGTGTGCGAGGAGTCGCTGGTCGAGTCTCTGGAGCCGCTGGCGCAGGAGAGCGGTGCTGCGATGCTGGTTGTTGATAGTGTTCGCACGGCCATGGCCCTGCTGCCGCCGGAGGTCTACGACCGTCCTGACCACGACGTCAAGATCGTGGGCATCACCGGCACCAAGGGAAAGACCACGGCCGCTTTTATGCTCCAGTCCATCATCAAGGCGGCGGGCGAGTCCTGCGGCATGGTCGGCTCGGTGAACACCGACGATGGTATCGAGTGCTACGAGAGCACCAATACTACGCCCGAGGCCCCCGAGATCTGGCGCCATATCGCCAACTGCCGCACGTCCGGTCGCCAGTCCATGGTCATGGAGGTCTCGAGCCAGGCGCTCAAGTACCAACGCGTCGAGAATCTGCCGTTTGACGTGGCGTGCTTCCTCAACATCGGCCGCGACCACATCTCGCCGATCGAACACCCCACGTTTGAGGATTATTTTGAGAGCAAGCTCAGGATTTTTGACCAGGCAAAGACCGCCGTGGTGAATCTGGGCACCGAAGAGGCCGACCGTGTGCTGGAGGCAGCGTCGACGGCCGAGCGCTTGGTGACCGTTGGCGTCGAGCATCCCGAGGCAAGCCTGTGGGCGAGCGACGTACGCATGGTCGGCTTTAGCATCGAGTTCAACTTGCATGGCCTGTGTGCCGACGAGTCCGAGGCGGGGGAGAAGATCCTGCTGGGTATCGCGGGAGACTTTAACGTGGAGAACGCGCTGGTCGCTATTGCCGCTGCGCGCGAGATCGGCATCGGTATCGATGCCATCAAGAAGGGCCTCTCCAAACTGCGTGTGCCGGGCCGTATGGAGGTCGTGGAGTCGAAGGACGGCCGCGTGATCTGCGTCGTTGACTATGCGCACAACCAGCTTTCGTTCCGTTCGCTTTTCTCGTCGGTCAAGCGCGCGTTTCCCGCCAGCCCGGTCATCGCGGTGTTTGGCGCTGCCGGCGGCAAGGCGCAGGAGCGCCGCGAGCAGCTTCCGCGCGAGGCCGCACCGTATTCCGACCTGATGATCTTTGCCAATGAGGACCCGGCTCACGAGGACCCGATGAAGGTCTGTCGCGAGCTTGCCGAACATGTTCCCGACGATACGCCGAACAAGATCATCCTCGATCGCGAAGCCGCTGTGCATGCGGCGTTCAAGGCGGCGCGCGAGGAGTACGTCAACCCCGATGCTCCCACCATTGTCTTGCTGCTGGCAAAGGGTGACGAGGAGCTCATGCACGTGGGCGACGAGTTCGTGCCCATCGAGAGCGACCTTTCGCTGGCCAATCGCCTGATCGATGCTACCCGGTTTGACTAATGAACCATGATGGCAGCGGCGCCCTGAGTGCGCTGTCGCCATAAGCGTGTTCCCTCAATCAAAACATGCCGTCCAAGTCCAAACCCTTCTACGTAAACGGAGTAACCATGTCCCACAACACCCTGCCGACCGTTGCCGAGCTTTCGGGCGAGATGCGCGAGCGCTTGGCCAAGGTCAAGTACGTCTTTACCGACCTGGATGCCACGATGCTCGCGCCCGGCTCGTGCGTGCTGCGCGACAACGACGGCAACCCTTCGACCAAACTTGTCGAGGCCGTCGTGGCGCTCGCTCGCGCTGGTATTCAGGTGGTTCCCACCTCGGGCCGCAACCGTACCATGATCCACGAGGACGCGCGCGTGCTCGGCCTCAACTCCTACATTGGTGAGATGGGCGGCCTGGTTATGTACGACCTCAAAGCCAACGATTGGGAGTATCTGACCGGTGACATGCCTTACGACCCCGCCTGCGGCCTTACTCCGCACCAGGTGATCGAACAGACCGGCGTGTGCGAGAAGATCCTTGCCCGCTGGCCGCACAAGATCGAGTACCACAACGACATGTCGACCGGCTACAAATACCGTGAGGTCACCGTCGGCATGCGCGGCGATGTGCCCGACGATGAGGTCCAGGCCATCCTGGACGAGGCCGGCTGCGGTCTGATCTGGGCTTGCAACGGCCATCTGACTCACCTGTCCAAGCCGACGACGCTCGAGCTCGATCGCGTCGAGGACGGTCGCGCATTCAACATCAACCCCGCGGGCCTCAACAAAGGCGTCGCCATTGCGCGCTTCTGCGAGCACCTAGGGATCGAGCGCGAGGAGACGTTGGCGCTCGGCGACTCCGAGTCCGACTTCTACATGGCCGATCACGTGGGCACGTTCTGCCTGGTCGAGAATGGCCTGACGAGCGCCGGCGCGCCCGAGTTCCTGGCTGCTTGCGAGAACGCTTTCGTTACGCGTGGCAAAATTGTCGACGGTTGGGCGGCGACGGCAGAGCTGCTGGTCGCGGCGCGTCGCCGCCGCACTTGGACATGTCTTTTCGAGAGAGACTGGTGAGGTAATGTCCGATATCGAGAATCCGGCAGGCGACACGCGCCCGATTGGCGTGTTCGATTCTGGTTTGGGCGGTCTGACGGTTGCGCGCGCCATCGCGACGGCGCTGCCGCACGAGTCCGTCTACTACTTTGGCGACACCAAACGCTGCCCCTACGGCACGCGCACCGAGGATGAGGTGCGCTCGTTTGCGTTGCAGGCGGGTCGTTGGCTTTCGAAGCACGACGTCAAGATTATGGTCATCGCCTGCAACACGGCGACCGCTGCGGCCTTGCGTCTGGCCCAGCAGGTGCTCGACGTTCCCGTGATCGGTGTGATCGCGCCGGGTGCCCGTGCAGCAATCAACAGCACGCGTACGCGTCGCGTGGGCGTGCTCGCCACCAACCTCACCATTCGCTCGGGCGCCTACACGCGCGCCATTCAGGATCTGGATGCCGGCGTCGATGTATACGGCTGTCCTGCCTCGAGCTTTGTCGAGGTTGTCGAACACGAGCTCGCCTCGGGTGCACATCTGCAGGAACAGTGGCTTGAGAACGAGGACATCTTCGATACGCCTGCCGTGCGTGCGCTGGTGGGTGCCACGGTTGAGCCGCTGCGCGACCACGGTATCGATACCGTGGTACTCGGCTGTACGCATTTTCCGCTGTTGGTGGGACCTATCCGGCATGCGCTGGGGCCTGGGGTGCGCGTCGTGAGTTCCGCCGAGGAGACCACGCGCGAGCTGACCGATATCCTCACGCGCCGCGAGCAGCTGGCGGGCGACGCCGCCGAGCCGCAGCATCGTTTTGCCACGACGGCCGATAACATTGCCGAGTTTGCGGTGGCGGGCAGCTTTATCTTTGGTCAGCCGCTCAAGAGCATCGAACATATCGATATCGATGAGCTGAAATAGATGTAAGGCAGCCGTCAAGGCCTTCGCCACATCTTTTGCCGAAAGGATATTTCTATGGAGTACATGCAGGTCAACCGCGCTAACGGTCGCGCCGCCAACGAGTTGCGCCCCGTTAAGCTCACCCGTAGCGTCATGAAGCACGCCCACGGCTCGTGTTTGGCCGAGTTCGGCGACACGCGCGTGCTGTGCGCCGCCACTATCGAGGAGGGCGTGCCGGGCTGGCGAAAGGGAGCTAAGGCCGGCTGGGTGACCGCGGAATACGCCATGCTGCCGGCGTCGACCGGCAAGCGCTGCAAGCGCGAGCACGCCAACCGCAAGGGCCGCTCCATGGAGATCGAGCGCCTCATTGGCCGCAGCCTGCGTACCGTCGTCAACATGAAGGCGCTCGGCGAGTACACCGTCACCGTCGACTGCGACGTGATTCAGGCCGATGGCGGCACGCGTACAGCGAGCATCACCGGCGCCTGGGTGGCGCTGCACGACGCCCTCGCCATGTGGGTCGAGGCGGGCAAGATCGAGCGCATCCCGCTTACCGGCCAGGTGGCTGCCATCTCCATGGGCGTTGTCGACGGCAATACGCTGCTTGACCTCGATTATTCCGAGGACAGCCACGCCGAGGTCGACATGAACCTCGTCGCCACCGATACCGGTGAGATGATCGAGCTTCAGGGTACCGGCGAGCAGGCGCCCTTCGACCGCAAACGCCTCAACGCCCTGCTCGACCTGGGCGACAAAGGCATCGCCGAGCTCATCGAGCTCCAGCGCCAAGCCCTCGCCTAACCTGCCAAAAAGGGACAGGTTTATTTTGGCAGGTTTTATCTGCTGAAATGCTGCGTTGAAAGGTCCGATCGCCTGAGAGGGGAGAGGTCAAGTGCCCAAACGCCCCTCACGCGGCATTGATATAGAGACAAGGAGGCCAGTCATGGCACTTGAGAAGATTGACATCGACACCCTCGACCCGGCGGCGACCATCGTCGTGGCAACCGGAAACGCTCATAAGCTCACCGAGATCGAGGCCATTTTGGGCAAGGTTATGCCCGAGGTTCGCTTTGTGGCGCTCGGCCAGCTGGGCGATTTTGAGGACCCCGAGGAAAACGGCACGACGTTTTTGGAGAACGCCATCATCAAGGCACAGGCTGCGGTCGAGGAGACGGGCCTTATGGCCATTGCCGACGATTCTGGCTTGGTCGTTGATGCCCTGGACGGCGAGCCTGGCGTGTATAGCGCGCGCTATGCGGGCGTGCACGGCGACGATGCCGCCAACAACGCCAAGCTTCTCGTTAACCTGGAAGGCGTGGCGGACGAGGATCGCACCGCGCGCTTTATGAGCGTCGTCGCGCTCATCGACACGGACGGTCTGGTTACCTATGGCGAGGGCGCCTGCGAGGGCGTTATTGCGCACGAGGGCCGCGGCGACCATGGTTTTGGCTATGACCCGCTGTTCCTGCCGGTCGACACGCCGGGCAAGACCATGGCCGAGCTGACGGCTGACGAGAAGAACGCCATCAGCCATCGTTTCCACGCGCTCGAGCATCTGTCCGCCAAGCTGACGGGCGAGGAGTAGGCCATGCGTGCGGTGGTGCAGCGCGTGCTCAACGCCGGCGTGACGGTCGACGGCGAGTGCGTGGGCCGCATTGGACGCGGCTACCTGGTGCTGCTGGGTGTGGGCCATGGCGATACGCGTGCCGAGGCCGACAAGCTGTGGGGTAAGCTCCGGGGCTTGCGCATTAACGAGGACGAGAACGGCAAGACCAACTTGGCGCTTGCCGATGTCGACGGCGAGGTGCTCGTGGTGTCGCAGTTCACGCTGTTCGCCGACTGCCGCCACGGTCGCCGCCCATCGTTTACGGATGCCGGCGCCCCCGATGTCGCCAACGAGCTCTACGAGTACTTCCTGACGCTTGTGCACGAGGACGTTGAGCATGTGGCGCACGGCATCTTTGGCGCCGACATGAAGGTCGACCTGGTCAACGACGGCCCATTCACCATCGTCTTGGACACCGATAGTCTGTAAGTAGTCAATTTGGGACGGGGCTTATTTAGCTACTTGCGTATGGCCACAACAGGGTGCTATAGTATTAGAGTTTTGTCTATCTTAGGGGTATTATCCCCTTTTTGAATTGCACCTTCTGGAGGCCCTGTTCATGGAAGAGATGGAAGTCAATCACGTCGACGACATCCACGAGAAGCTGACCGATATGGTGGGCGATCGCGTCAAGGTTAAGGCCAACATGGGCCGTACCCGCGTCGTCGAGCGCATGGGCACCATCAAGAGCGTCCACCCGGCCGTCTTCATTGTCGAGGTCGACGAGCGTCGTGGCCGCAAGTCGCGTCAGTCCTACCAGTATATCGATGTGCTCACCGGTCAGGTCGAGCTGTTCGACCCCGAGAGCGGCGAGCACATCTTTACCCCGCTCGGCAATCAGCTCGAGGAGCATTAACGGTGACCGATCGGTCCCTGACTCTTTCCGCGCCGGCAAAGATTAACCTCTACCTGGGGGTTCATACCGAGCGCGATGACCGCGGCTACCACAGGGTCGATTCCCTGATGGCGGCCGTCGGTCTTTCCGATACCGTGACGGTCACGCCGTCGCAGGCGCTGACCGTCCAGACGGTTCCAGCATCAGATTTTCCCATGCAAAAGAATACGGCGTATCGGGCTGCGGTTGCTATGGCCGAGCATTATGGTCGCGAGGCAAACATCTGCGTGACGATTGAGAAGCGCATTCCATTGTGCGCCGGCTTGGGCGGCCCCTCGACGGATGCGGCCGCGGTCATTGTCGCCTTGGCGGAGCTCTGGGGCATTGATCGCACCGACCCAGCGCTCGACGACATTGCGCGGGGCATTGGTGCTGACGTCCCGTTCTTTTTGCACGTGAGCCCTGCGTTCTACGTAGGCGGGGGAGACGTGCTGGCAACTGAGTACTCCGTGCTGCCCGCGACGCCCGTCGTACTGGTTAAGCCGCGCGAGGCAAGCGTTTCGACAATTGAAGCCTATCGACGTTTTGACGAGGCCCCGGTGCCTGCGGACAAGCCCGGCGCGATAGCTTCTGCCTTGCGTGCTGGTGATGCCGAGACGGCATATGCGCTCATCCATAACAACCTAGGTGTCATTTCCGCACGGATGGAGCCGCAGATTCAAACGGTTCTCGATTGGCTGCGTAAACAGGACGGCACCGTTGCTGTAGATGTGTGCGGATCGGGCGCCTGTTCGTTTGCCATTTGCGACACCGCCGCCACGGCCGAAAGGCTTGCGGACGCTGCCCAGCAAAAAGGCTGGTGGGCCTGCGCGACTGAGCTTATTCCCAATACGGTTCAAATCGACGCTTCAAAGAAATAAAAATTTCTCTAGCACGCGGCGAAAATCTTTGTTACTATAGTCGAGCTAACGGGTTGTGGCTCAGTTTGGTAGAGCACTGCGTTCGGGACGCAGGGGTCGCTGGTTCAAATCCAGTCAACCCGACCAGAGCATGAGGAGGGACCGCTTCTTGCGGTCCCTTTTTTTAGCTAGTGTTGTGATACCGCGATACCCGCGGTATACTCATTCGAGCTTGTCTCGCTGTATTGTGGAGGTCTACATGTTTGGACTGAGGGCTCCTGAGCTCATCATTATTCTCGTCGTTGTCCTGATTATCTTCGGGCCCAAGAACCTGCCGAAGCTCGGCAAGTCCCTCGGCTCTACCGTCAAGAATATCCGTGAGGGTATGGAGGGCGACGATAAGGCCGAGACCAAGCAGGCCGAGGAGGTCGTGGTCGAGCAGTCCGAGGAGGACAAGGAGATCGCTGAGCTCGAGGCCAAGCTCGCTGCTGCCAAGAAGAAGCAGGCAGAGGACAGCGACGCGGACGCAGAGTAGTCCCATCCCTTTGGGGTGAGCACCTGACCGGCTTGCCCGCAGGCTAGCCGGTCTTTTTCGTTTTGTTGACAGTTGATTGTTTGATCAGAGTTGGGGAGATATCCGTATGGACGCAAGCCAGATCGTACTGACCGCTGAGGGCCGCCAGAAGCTCGTCGAGGAGCTCGCTTGGCGTGAGGGCGATTACGCCAAGGAGATCGTCGAGGACATCAAGGAAGCCCGCGCGTTCGGCGACCTTTCGGAGAACTCCGAGTACGATGCCGCCAAGGACAAGCAGGCCCAGAATGCTGCTCGTATCGCCGAGATCCAGGCCATTCTTGCCAACGCTCAGGTTGCTGCCACTACGGGCGATCTGACCGTCTCCATCGGTTCCACCGTTTCGCTGATTGATCCCAACGGCGAGGTCATGGAAGTCACGCTCGTTGGCACCACCGAGACCAACTCGCTCGAGCACAAGATTTCCAACGAGTCTCCGGTCGGTCACGCCATCATCGGTCACGGCGAGGGCGACTCCGTCGAGGTCGTTACGCCTTCCGGCAAGACTCGCGTCTACACCATCGCCAAGATCGCACGCTAGACCACGGTCCCGCGTAAAGGTATGTTTTCGCTCCCTGGGACCGAATCCTGGGGAGCGTTTTAGTTTGAGGAGCTAACTTATGGCAGAGAACCAGAACGCCGCCGATCAGGCATCGACGCTCAACGACGAGCGCGCCACCCGCCTGGCCAAGCGCGCCGCCCTGTTCGAGGCGGGCCAGAACCCCTATCCCGAGCACTCTGAGCTTGAGGACTACGTCGCCGATATCGAGACTAAGTACGCCGATCTTGCCGATGGTGAGGACACCGAGGATGTCGTGAAGATCGCCGGCCGCGTAGTCGCCAAGCGCGGTCAGGGCAAGATCATGTTCATCGTCGTGCGCGATGCGACTGCCGAGATTCAACTGTTCTGCCGCATCAACGACATGGACGAGGCCGCCTGGAACACGCTCAAGGCGCTCGACCTGGGCGATATCCTGGGCGTGGCCGGCGTAGTCGTGCGCACCAAGCGTGGCCAGCTTTCCGTTGCCCCCAAGAGCGCGACGCTGCTGTCCAAGGCCGTTCGCCCGCTGCCCGAGAAGTTCCACGGTCTCTCCGACAAGGAGACCCGCTATCGTCAGCGCTATGTCGACCTGATCGCCAACGACGACGTTCGCGAGACCTTCCGCAAGCGCTCGCAGATCCTCTCCACGTTCCGCCGCTTTATGGAGTCCGATGGCTACATGGAGGTTGAGACTCCTATCCTGCAGACCATCCAGGGCGGAGCTACTGCCAAGCCGTTCATCACGCACTTCAACGCGCTCGATCAGGAGTGCTACCTGCGTATCGCCACCGAGCTGCACCTCAAGCGCTGCATCGTCGGCGGCTTTGAGCGCGTGTTCGAAATCGGTCGCATCTTCCGCAACGAGGGCATGGACCTTACCCACAATCCCGAGTTCACCACGATGGAGGCCTACCGCGCCTTCTCCGACCTCGAGGGCATGAAGGCACTCGCCCAGGGTGTCATTAAGGCCGCTAACAAGGCTATCGGCAACCCCGAGGTTATTGAGTACCAGGGCCAGACCATCGACCTGTCCGGTGAGTGGGCCAGCCGTCCCATGACCGACATCGTCTCCGACGTGCTCGGCAAGCAGGTCACCATCGACACGCCGGTCGAGGAGCTTGCTGCCGCCGCACGCGAGAAGGGCCTGGAGATCAAGCCCGAGTGGACCGCCGGCAAGATTATCGCCGAGATCTACGATGAGCTGGGCGAGGACACCATCGTCAACCCTACCTTCGTGTGCGATTACCCCATCGAAGTTAGCCCGCTTGCCAAGCGCTTTGAGGACGACCCGCGCCTGACCCATCGCTTTGAGTTGGTCATCGCCGGCCACGAGTACGCGAACGCGTTCTCCGAGCTCAACGACCCGGTCGACCAGGCCGAGCGCTTCGCTGCCCAGATGGCCGAGAAGGCCGGCGGTGACGACGAGGCCATGGAGTACGACGAGGATTACGTGCGCGCCCTCGAGTACGGTATGCCTCCCGCGGGCGGCATTGGCATCGGTATCGACCGCGTGGTCATGCTGCTCACCAACCAGGCTTCCATCCGCGACGTGCTGCTGTTCCCGCACATGAAGCCCGAGAAGGGTTTCCAGTCCGGTGCCGCTGCTGCCAAGGCTGCCGAGGCCGGCAACACCGCGAGTCCCTTCGTCAAGCCGCTCAAGCCCACGGTTGATTATTCCAAGATTGCCGTCGAGCCGCTGTTTGAGGAGTTCGTCGACTTTGATACCTTCTCCAAGAGCGACTTCCGCGCCGTGAAGGTCAAGGCATGCGAGGCCGTCAAGAAGTCCAAGAAGCTGCTGAACTTTACGCTCGATGACGGTACCGGCACCGACCGTACCATTCTCTCCGGCATCCATGAATACTATGAGCCCGAGGACCTGGTCGGCAAGACCCTGCTCGCCATCACCAACCTGCCTCCGCGCAAGATGATGGGTATCCCCAGCTGCGGCATGCTCATCAGCGCCATCCACGAGGAGGAGGGCGAGGAGCGTCTCAACCTGATTCAGCTCGACGCCTCCATCCCTGCCGGCGCAAAGATGTACTAACTAGTTACGCGGTTCTACGAACCGCGTAACGGCTCGACGCTGCGCGGGCCGCATTTGG
>CALLSB010000052.1:0-12115 GCA_938014225.1 uncultured Collinsella sp.
GTTAGAATAGATAAGACTATGCTCGTTTTGGCAGATAGGAGCGCAAGAATGGCGATCACGCCCGCAGAAATCGCGGAAACCCGCGGCATGGTTGAGGAGCAGAACCTCGACATCAGGACCATCACCATGGGTGTTTCGCTCATGGGTTGCGGCGACGAGAACCTCGACCGCATGTGCACGAAGATCTACGACCACGTGACGCACACGGCTGAGCACCTGGTCGAGACCGCCGAGAACCTCGAGCGCGAGCGTGTTTCCGTCACCCCGGTGGCACAGATTGCCGCGTGTTGCAAGGATGAGGACCTCACCCCCATCGCGCACGCCCTCGACCGCGCGGCAGAGACGCTCGGCATCGATTACCTGGGCGGCTTCTCCGCACTCGTCCAGAAGGGCATCGGCGACGCCGACCGCCGCGTCATCCAGTCCATCCCCCAGGCGCTCGCCACCACGAGCCGCGTCTGCTCCAGCGTCAACGTCGCCAGCCTGCGTGCCGGCATCAACATGGACGCCGTGCTCATGGCCGCGCAGACCATCATCGATGCCGCCAAGCTCACGGCCGACCAGGATTCTGTCGGCGCTTCCAAGTTTGTCTGCTTTGCCAATATGGTCGAGGACTCCCCGTTTATGGCGGGCGCCGTCCACGGCGGTGGCGAGGCCGACGCCGTCATCAACGTAGGCGTCTCGGGCCCCGGCGTTATGGCTGCTGCCTTGGAGACGCTCCCCGACTCCGCCTCAATGATGGAGGTTGCCGAGAAGATCAAGCAGACCGCCTTTAAGATCACCCGTGCCGGCGAGCTCATGAGCCGCGAGGCCGCCCATCGCCTGGGTGTCGAGAAGGGCATTGTCGACCTGTCGCTGGCTCCCACGCCTGCCATCGGCGACTCCGTCGCGCGCATCCTCGAGATCATCGGCGTGGGCACGTGCGGTGGCCCCGGCACGACCTGCGCGCTCGCCATGCTCAACGATGCCGTCAAGAAGGGCGGCGTCATGGCCAGCTCCAGCGTGGGCGGTCTCTCCGGCGCTTTCATCCCCGTGTCCGAGGACGCCGGCATGATCGCCGCCGTCGAAGCCGGTGCGCTTTCGCTCGAGAAGCTCGAGGCCATGACCTGCGTGTGCTCCGTTGGCCTGGACATGATCGCTATCCCCGGCGACACCCCGGTCGAGACCATCGCCGGCATCATCGCCGACGAGATGGCCATCGGCGTCATCAACAACAAGACCACGGCCGTCCGCGTGATCCCCGCCATCGGCAAGGGCGTGGGCGACTGCGTCGAGTACGGCGGCCTGTTTGGCCGTGCGCCCATCATGCCGGTGAACCCCAACGCCGGCACCGTGCTTGCCCACCGTGGTGGACGCTTCCCGGCACCGCTGAACTCGCTGAAGAACTAGCTGAGGGGGACTGGCGAGGAGCCCCGGGGAGGGCAAATATATAAGGTCGCCTGCTCGGACAGTCCTGACTCGCATGGAGAGCACATTAAGTGCTCTCCGGCTCGTGCGGAACTCGCGATCGACCTTATATATTTGCCCTCCCCGGGGCTCCCGCACAACGGGACCTCAGTTGGGTTCTATCCCGGTTGCAGTCGCTTCGCTCCTGCACCACTTGGCTGGTGCGGCGGTTTGGCGTTGGAACGGTTCTTTTTCTGATATATGCTTGTTGCGGCTCTTCTTTTGGGAGGGGCCGCTTTTTTGTTGCTAGGAGGTTGGCCCGTGGTTGATGGGGAGAATCGTTCTGAGCTGCTTTCCACAGATTGGAACCAGGAGTGGATGCAGATGCAGGCCGCTCGGCATCGGGCTGATGATTCTTTTGAATGGGATAAGCGGGCTCGGCATTTTCGGCCGTTGGAGACTGCCCCTTATGCTCGGGATTTTATAAAGTTGTTGGCGCTTGAGCCCGGCGAGTCGGTGCTTGATATGGGGTGTGGGGCTGGGTCGATTGCTATTCCGCTTGCTCAGGCTGGGCATCCTGTGATTGCGGCTGATTTCTCCCCTGCCATGTTGGGCACGCTTGATGCCGGCATTGAGTACTATGGGCTCGAGGATCGCATTACACCGCTTGAGCTTGCTTGGGATGATGATTGGGATTTGGTTGGACCGGTCGCGAAAGCGGTGGATGTTGCCTTTGCCAGTCGGTCAGTTACGACGACCAATCTAAAAGGCGCGCTTGCCAAGCTTGATCGTACGGCTCGTCGGCGTTGTGCTGTCACGATGGTAGCCAACTCCAGCCCGCGCTATGACCTGCACCTGATGAACGCCATCGGTGCCTCGGTTACCTGCAGCAATGGCTTTGTGTATGCTTTTAATATCCTCATTCAGATGGGTGCCCTGCCGCAGGTTACATACTTTGAATCGCCTCGTCGCGATACTTTCGATAGCCTTGAGGCGGGCGTGGCAGACTTCTCCCGCATGCTCGAGCACGGTAACGAAGATAAGGTTGACCGCCTGCGCGACTATATCGCTCAACACATGATTGAGAACCCCCATGCCGGTGAGCCGGGCTCCAAGGGCGTGCCGCAGGGGCGCTATATGCTCGATCATGTCCGCAAGGTTCGTTGGGCGTTTATTGCATGGGAGCCGGTCTCTGCACCCCGCTCATAGCCTGTTCACAGCCCGCACCGCCCACTCACTCGGCATCCGCATTCTTTTTGAACTGGGCAAACGCGCCCCACACCGCGCCGTTCCTGCGCTATCGTGGGACAGCTCACGTAGATTAAGGCCCCATCGCGGGGCGCCCCATACATAGAAAGCGAGAACCCATGGCACTGACAGGAGCCCAGGTCAAGCAGCTTCGCAGCATGGCCCATCACCTCAACCCCGCCATCATCATCGGTAAGTCCGATGTCAACGAGGGCACCGTCGAGCAGACGGTCGCCTATCTGGAGAAGCACGAGCTCGTTAAGTGCTCCGTGCTCGATGGCTCCAGCCTTTCCGCCCGCGAGGCCGCCGAGGAGCTCGCCGAGCGCTGCCACGCCGAGGTCGTCCAGGTCATCGGCCGCAAGTTCTCGCTGTATCGCGAGTCCTCGCGCAAGGACATCGAGAAGATCAAGCTCGTCTAAGAGCCAATGATCCGGCGAGCCAACACATAGCAAGCTTACGGGTGCCCAAGTACTTCGGGCACCCGTTTTTTATCGCTCGACCAGCACGCGATTGAGCCGCCCCTCCACCAAGCGCTCGTATAGACGCCGCGTCTCGGGCTCGGGCACGCCATTGACCTGCTCCCTCAGATGGTGCATATGCCCGCTGTATAGCTCGACGATATCGCGCCGCCGCCCCGCCGCACTGTAGACGCGCATGGCGCAGCGCACCATATCCTCACGCGCCGTTTCCTGTCGAAGCCCCGACTCCGCCAGCCAAATCGCCGACTGCAGATCGTTTTCTTCTAGAGCGGCATTTGCTCCATTAATCATGCAATCGATGTACTTTGACTGCATAATGCGTCGCATACGCAAAAAGTAGGTGGGATTACAGCCATTGGGAACATACAGCGGTCCGGCATAAAGCTGCTCAATCTTAAGGCACAGCTCAACTAAATGGGGCCCGCGCGCACCTGTGCGATTTCCCAAAATCTCACGGCTTATCTGGTCAAACAGCCGTACATCGGTCTTGACGTAGTCGCCGTTGAGTCCGATGCATTCATTTTGGATGAGCACACACGACTTGCCGTCTGGCGTCGGTCCCAAAGCCGACCGCAAGCGCGATATCGTCGAGTACAGGTTGTTGCGGGCGCTATTGAACTCGGCATGGGGCCACAGCTCCATGGCCAGCGTCTCACGATCGACGAGCGCATCCATGCCCAGCGCAAGCCGCTCGGCAAGCGTCGCCGCCTTCTTGCGGCGCCACATTTTGTCCGTGATGGGAAACCCGTCGCGCTCGGCGCGAAACGCACCAAACATGCGAATCTCGATATGGTCGATGGTATCAACGGCTTCAACCTCGCCAGCCTGGAACAGGCGCTCGCCCTCCCCTTCCAAATCGTCGCGCAGCGAGTACCGCGACAGCTCGCGCACGGGAAGCTTCTTGCGTATCCTGCCCGCCGGCTCGCCCAGACAATGCATGGCAAGGCGCGCAAAGAGCCGATACGATGGCTCTAGAATCCCCGCACGATTCATGGACATCCAGGCCGCAAGATCGCTATCTCGTCCCGCGCACGCCAAATGCAGCGCCACCATCCAGGCTTCTGCGCCACCAACCTGCGTCTGGCTTATATCGAGCAACTCCGCTTCCTCGCGCACCGAAACCATCGAGGTGTTACGCAGATATGCCGCGCGCTCCAGCAGCAATGCGTTATCGCGCATGTACGCAATCGACTCCTCGGCAAGTTTGAGCACTTGGACCGCACGGAACTTTGCATTAACCGGCCGTCCCTCTGCCAGCGACTGCCAGCCTTCTAGCAACAGGCCAAACAGCTGAATCTGATTGTCGCGCATGCGCACGGCAAAACGATCGAGCTCGTTGAACGCCGCATCGTCGGTTACCGGCAAGCCGGAAAGGAGCCGCCGTGCCGCCAACACCATGCGCACCCAGATAGCCATCGCCTTAAGCCCACGTACGTCGAGCGCCTCCCGCACCACCGTCATCTCGTCGTCGCGCTCGTCGGTTCCCGCAAACGACCCGTCAAAGAGCTCCACCAGCATACTATCGGCCCGTATAACAATCCCCGCGATGTCGAGCTCGCAGTCGTAGGCCTTGCTCGTTTTGAGCTGCTGTAGAACGTCGCCGTCATCTCCTCGTTCGGTCAGGCATCGCTTGACCTCGATATGCGCAGACAACATATCGAGTGCGGTATGGGATGTCTCGATTTCTGGCACGGCCAGGTTCGTAGGGAGCCCAAGCCCGTTGTCCCCATAGCAAACAGCCGTCAGTGTCTGGGCCACCCTCCATGAAACAGGGTCTATTTCGCAGGCCGCCCGTTCGCCCCCGCGCTCGATGACCGATGCCATATAGCGGGCGAGCTTTGTGTTGGACACGCTGACCGCTGCCAGATATACGCCAAGCGCCTCGGCAGGCGTTGGCTCTAGAGCCGGATCGTCGGCATCGATCGTACCCAGCGCTGCTCGGCAGATATCGGCCCCGTGCCCCGTCAGAGCAAGATCGACCCCATACTGCCCAGCAAGTTCAAGGACCGCCTCACGGTCCAAAAAGGCGTCCGCCAGGCCCATCGCCGCATCGCATCGGCCCGCCTTAAGCAAAATCCGGGCCGCCCTCGGAACAAGTTCGGGGCGAACCTCGGCCACCAACTTACGCAAACGCAAGCGTCCGTTATCCTCCGTGCCCAGACACGTAAAACTCCGCTCGGCGGGATCCAAGCCAAAGATCGGGTAGTCGCGTACAAAGTAGGACTGGTCGACCATCGACAGTCTCACCCCGCAAGCCTCGAGTTCCGAGATATTGCCCTCGCCCATCAAAACCATGAGACATGCCACGCAAAACAGCGCATTATTGTCGAGCGAAGCCAGATCGACAAGTGCCGCGCCATATACGTTGACAATCTCGTTATCGAGCAGACCGGCTACGTCGCCTTGGCCATACAGACCCGTCTGCAATGCCGAAACGAGCTCGGGCACGCCCTGCGTGAGCTGATAAAAGTCGAGCGATGTGCTGATCGAAAACGCCGATGCCCACGCCGAATACTCATAGGCATGCACCTTGAGCATCTGCGCATTGATCTTAACCGAATCGCCCAGCCCGTGAATCAGCTGACGATTTGAAGGACGGCAGGAAATAAAGACCCCTACCCCCATAGCGCGCAGGCCGCGAATCCTGTCGATGAGGTCCTCGGTATCGTGCTGATCGAGGTTTGGCACATTATCAATCGCGATAAGGGAATGCGGTTTGTCTTTGAGTTCTTCAGTAACCACCTCGAGCTGCATAAACACCTCGCGCCCAGTGGCGCGATCGGCCTCGATAATCCGCACGGGGCCTCGCGTCGGGTCGCATTTAACCTCATGGGTGTACTGCAGCAGCACCGAGGTCTTCCCAAACCCGTCGGGCGCATAAAGAACCACGATGCCGGCCTTTCGGCCCTTGGCAATAAGCTCATTCATCAAGCGTTCGCGTCGCACCATATAGCCTCCGCCCAGCGGCATCAGCTCGAGGTCGTCTATACCGCTCAAATCGTTTACCATGCCCGCTCCTCAACTCGAACGTATGGACACTGTAGCCGCAAGACCATACAAGCCGCGCTATGAATAGAGCGACCTTGTGTTTTAGGTTGTCTTTTGGTACGCAAGCGGCAAGTTTTTGCACAGCGAGGGCCGATTGTTATTAATCCCCCGACTAATCGGTCTTTAAGCAGGTAAATGAGCTTGTCAGCTTGTCCCATCTAAGCGGCAGTGTAACGCAGATGAACAAGGTTCAGCCATGTCATTCAACTCGCCTAGCACCCGCTACCGACTACGACCTTCTAGTGGTATTTTTGCATAGAATCTGGTATGGAATGAATCAAGCTGTTAAGCATCCGGCATTCGTCAAGCTTGCGGCAAGATTTTGGTCAAGTGGGCAAAAAGGGATAGCAAAAAGGCCCCCGCAAAGCGGAGGCCTTAGGCAAGGCTATGTCGAGCTGCAGGATTCGCGCTACTCGCAGAGCGAAAGGGCGGCCTCGTCGGCAACGACAACGCAGTTGGTGTGCAGCTGCAGGATCGAAGCCGGGCACTCGGGCGTAACCGGACCATAGCACATGTCATGCACGGCCTGAGCCTTGGCCTCGCCGTTGGCGACGACCAGGATCATGCGGGCATACATGATGGTCTGGGTACCCATGGTGTAGGCCTGACGGGGAACATCGTCGATGCTGTCGAACAGGCGGCTGTTGGCCTGAATGGTGCTCTCGGTGAGGTCGACGCAGTGCGTACCCTTGGAGAAATGGTCATCGGGCTCGTTGAAGCCGATGTGGCCGTTGTTGCCAATGCCGAGCAGCTGCAGATCCGGGTAACCGGCGTCGGCGACAATCTTGTCGTACTCAGAGCAGGCAGCGGCGGCGTCGGGGTTGGAACCGTCGGGCACATGCGTGTTGTTAAGGTCGATGTTGATGTGATCGAAGAAGTTCTCACGCATGAAGTAGTGATAGCTCTGGGGATCGTCGTGCGAAAGGCCGCGATACTCGTCCAGGTTGTAGGTGCTGACCTCGGCAAAGTCGACGTCGCCCTTCTTGTACCAAGCAGCGAGCTGCTTGTAGGCACCGATCGGGGTGGAGCCGGTGGCAAGGCCCAGCACACAGTCGGGCTTGAGGATAACCTGGGCCGAGATGATATTAGCGGCCTTGCGGCTCATATCCTCGTAGTCTTTAGCTTTAATGATCTTCATTACGCGTCCTTTCTCGTACAAGAGAGGCAAGGCTCCCTTACAAGCACTTGCCCGCGGCCCGCGTCGGCCGCAACCAACGTGTGCGGCCACCAGGGCGAGGTCGCGTAATGTATGTGTCTCGTGTCTAGCCGCGTCGAGGCCCCTGCCCGTCCACGGTGACCCGAAGCTGTTTAGCTTCGGACAAATCCCATCTTGCCACGGAGGGCGTCCTCTTTCAAGGGCGCCCTCCGTAAACGTGTTTGAATTGTAGACTAATGGCCACGTGCACTTGCTAGCGCTCGCGAGCAACGATGAGCTGGTCCATCTCTTCGACATGCACGCCAACGGAGCCCTTGATGCTCGAGAACTCAACGGAGTTGCACACCAAGATGGGAACCGTCACATCGTAGCCCTCGGCAGCAATTGCCTCGCGATCGAACTCAATGAGCACATCGCCCTTATGGACGATGTCACCCACTTGCGCATGTACGGTAAAGTGCTTGCCCTCGAGCTGAACAGTGTCCAAACCAACGTGGATGAGCACGTCCAAGCCATCGGCCGTGTTAAGCGCAACGGCGTGTCCCGTGGGAAAAATAGCCTCGACCTTGGCATCAGCCGGCGCGATCACGCGCGTTCCGGTGGGCTGAATCGCCACGCCCTGGCCCAAAAGGCCGGTGGCAAACGTCTGATCGTTTACCTCGGAGAGCGGAATGACGTCACCCGAGATGGGAGCATCCAACGTAAGGACTCGACCACGCATACCAAAAGACCTTAGGACTTTAGTGAACATGCTCCCCCTCGGACATACCGATCAACCAAAATAACCTTAACAGTTTACCACTTGGCACCCGTTTTTGACCATTAGGGAAGTTCGCGCTTGACAACCTCGACGATGTCGTCGACAACGCGCTGGGTCAGCTCGTGCGTCTCGGCCTCGGCCATCACGCGGACCAGCGGCTCGGGCGCACCAGAATGCGGCCGCGGCCGTCAAGCTCCTTCTCGGCAGCAGCGACGGCATCCCAGATGGGCTGGCAATCGTCCAGACCAGCCTTGTTGTCGGAATGCACGTTGACGAGTACCTGCGGGTACTTCTTCATGATGCCGGCAAGATCGGTGAGGGTACGACCGGTACGCTTGAGCACGGCCAGCAGCTGCAGAGCCGTCACCAGGCCGTCGCCGGTGGTATTGTGCTCCAGGAAGATGATGTGGCCGGACTGTTCGCCGCCGATGACGGCGCCGTCCGCGAGCATGCGCTCCAGAACGTAGCGGTCGCCCACGGCGGTCTGAACCATCTCGAAGCCCTGCTCCTTCATAGCGATGGAGAAGCCCAGGTTGCACATGACGGTCGAGACGATCTCGGAGTTGGCGAGCTTGCCGCGAGCGGCGAGGTCAGAACCGCAGATAGCCAGGATGTAGTCACCGTCGATCTCATTGCCCTCGCTGTCCACAAAGAGCACGCGGTCGGCGTCGCCGTCGTGGGCCAGACCGATGTCAGCGTGGGTGCGCAGCACGAGCTCGCGCAGGGGCTCAAGGTGCGTAGAGCCGCACTCAACGTTAATGTCGGTGCCGCAATAATCGGTGTTGATGGCATGGACCGTGGCTCCTAGGCGCTGCAGCGCGGCGGGCGTGGTCTGGCAGGAAGCACCGTGACCACAGTCGACGGCAACGACCAGGCCATCGAGCCTCAGGCCATCAAGCGTATCGATGGCATGATCGACGTATGCCTTGCGGGCATCCTTCATCTTGATGATGTGGCCCACGTCAGCACCGGTCGGCAGCGTGTCGGCAGCCATGGCTTCCTCGGACATGACCCAGGCGCTGATCTCTTCCTCGACAGCATCGGGAAGCTTCATACCCTTGCGGCTAAAGAACTTGATGCCGTTGAACTCCGGCGGATTGTGCGAAGCGGAGATGACGATGCCGCCATCGAGCTCGTTTTGAACAGTGAGCAGCGCCACGGCGGGCGTGGGGATAACGCCGCAGCAATGCGGGCGGCCGCCCTCGGCCATAATGCCGGCGGTCAGAGCGCTCTCGAGCATGGTGCCCGAAAGGCGCGTGTCACGGCCGATGCAGATGTCCGGACCAAGGAACTTGGTCGCCGCGCGGCCCAGACGAAACGCGAGGTCGCACGAAAGATCGGCGTTGGCGACGCCACGGACGCCATCGGTACCGAAGATGTTCTGGGGCATAGGATCGCTCCTTCCCTAGCAGGCGATATGCAACCGCCCACCCTAGTCGAAAAAGAAAAGCAGGACCCGCCGAGGAATCGGCAGGCCCCGCTTGTACATTGTATCTCGAAAGGAGATAAAACCTTAGCGCTTGGAGAACTGGGGAGCGCGGCGGGCCTTCTTGAGGCCGTACTTCTTGCGCTCGACCACGCGAGCATCGCGCGTAAGGAAACCGGCCTTCTTGAGGTCAGCACGGTAGTCGCCAGCGTTCAGAAGAGCGCGAGCGATGCCCAGGCGCAGAGCGCCGGACTGACCGGAGATGCCGCCGCCATCGCACAGAGCGATAACGTCGAACTGACCGGCGGTGTCGGTCACCTTGAAGGGAGCAAGGGCGTTCTCAACGAGCTGATGACGGCCGAAATACTGCTCGGCGTCACGCTTGTTGATGGTCACCTTGCCGGTGCCGGGGACGAGACGGACGCGGGCGACGGCGTTCTTACGACGGCCGGTACCCTGGTAGACAACGGTGTTCTCAGCCATCTTTAAGCCTCCAGCTCAATCTTCGTGGGGTTCTGGGCAGCATGCGGATGCTCGGCACCAGCGTAGACCTTAAGCTTGGTCATCTGGGCACGGCCGAGGGTGGTCTTGGGCAGCATACCGCGAACGGCGCGCTCGATGACCTTCTCCGGGTGCTTCTCCATAGCCTGGCGGAAGCTCTCAGCCTTGAGGCCGCCGTTGTAGCCGCTGTGGCGATAATAGGTCTTCGTGTCGGCCTTGTTACCGGTAAGCTGGACCTTATCGGCGTTGATGACGACAACGAAGTCGCCGCAGTCGCTGTTGGGCGTGAACTGGGGCTTGTTCTTACCGCGCAGGATCATTGCGATCTGGGTGGCAAGACGGCCCAGGACAGCACCATCGGCGTCGACGAGAACCCAGTTGCGCTGGACCTCGCCCTGCTTGGCGTAGTGAGTCGATTTCGAAATCACTTAGACTCCTCCATGTACAGTACGTGTTGTTACAGAGATTCACGGGGCTCTGCAAGTAACCCGTCCATATTACCCCGCTCGCCGTACGAGTCAACAGGTATTTTGGCTCCGACCAGAGTTTCTGCACATGTCATCCACGAGCCGTGATTTTTCCAGCTCTTTAGCTGTTGTCATTTTTTGAGGGTTCGCCGTCGCTAGCGCTCAACGAACTCTTGGATTTCCGCGAGCAGGCGCTTTGCCTCCTGACGGCCCTGGATATACAGGTCCAAAAGCTTTGCCGAATCGTGCTCGACATGGCCGACCTCGACCGGCTTTTGCGGAGCGACGACCAGCGCACGGCCCTCGCGCTCATACTTCCACAGGTGCATGCGTTGTATGTTGTAGCGGTCGTGGCGCGTCTCGATTCCCTCAAGCAGATAGGGGTAGTCGGCATAGCGGGCGCGCGCGGCAGGCATAAACTCGTAGGGCTTTTTCTCGTACGAGCGGTCCTGCGTGACGATGACGACCGCGCGATCGAAGCCCGCCTCCTCGAGCACATGCTCGATGGGGATCGAGTCGGCTACGCCACCGTCGACGTATTTGTGCCCGTCAATTTCGACCGGCGGCGTCACCAGCGGCAGCGAGGTCGAGGCACGCACGGCGTCGAGGTCGAGCACGGCGCTTTTGACCGGGAGGTACGTGGCGGTTCCAAAGAGCATGTCCGTCGCGACGGCGTACATCTCGATGGGGCTCGCGTCGAACGTCTCGTTGTCAAAGGGATCCAGGCGGTCCTGGACATCGTTGAAGATAAAGTCGTAACCCACAATGGAGCCCGTGGACGCAAACGATGCGGCGCCCATGAAGCGGCTGTCGTTGCAGAAAGCCAGGTTGATGCGGTTGGCACGGCCGATCTGGTGCGACTTGTAGTTCACGCCGTTGAGGGCACCGGCCGATACACCGTAGACAGCCGGAATCTCGACGCCAGCCTCCATGAGAACGTCGAGCACGCCCGCAGTAAACTGCCCGCGAAAACTACCGCCCTCCAGGACGAGCGCGACCTTGCCGGCGTTCTTTGCCTTATCTTCTGCAGTCATATTGACCTCCTGCGATTGCGTTTTGGCCTTCTTCTACCCAGTTTTGGGATGGCGAGAGCGCAGGTTTTTTGAGGCGGCAGGTGAAGCGGAAAGTGTGTCCCAGTTTGAGGCGAGATTCCGGGATGCGCTTTCCGCTTGGACCGCCATTGGGAAAGCGCGTCCCGTTCTGAGCGCAGATTCCGGGATGAACTTTCCGCTAGCCATTCATTTGGAAACTGCATCCCATTCCGAACGAGGATTCCGGAATGTACTTTCCGCTTGAGCTGCCATTGGGAAAGCATGTCCCACTCTACGGCGGGATTCCGGGTCGCAGTTTCCGCTTGAGGCGCCATCCGGAAACCACGTCCCAGTCTGAGCGCGGATTCCGGGACGCGCTTTCCGCCTGGGCTGCCATCGGGAAAGCGTGTCCCGGTCTGCGTTGCCGTAGCGTTTTCTTTACGCCCGCGCTCTGCACAGAGTTCGATTCTCCGCGGGTGGGGGGGATCCGTTGATGGGTTGAAACCGGGGCATGACGCCCGGTCGGCATCTCATCTATATCTGGCTGAGGCTTTGCGCGGAGAATCCGCGTATTTGCTTCGCAAATCCGCACCGGCTTCGGCCGCCTGCCGGC
>CALLSB010000053.1:0-8681 GCA_938014225.1 uncultured Collinsella sp.
CCGGCACCGTGACGGTGGACGGGCGCGACGTGAGCTCCGCCAACGAGGCGCAGCTCGTGGAATACCGCCGCGCCGACGTCGGCTTTGTCTTCCAGTTCTACAATCTGGTCCCCAACCTGACGGCGCTTGAAAACGTTGAGCTCGCGGCACAGATTTGCCCCGATTCGCTCGATGCCGAGCAAACGCTTCGTCAGGTTGGCCTGGGCGAGCGCCTCGCCAACTTTCCGGCGCAGCTTTCGGGCGGCGAGCAACAGCGCGTGTCCATCGCCCGCGCGCTGGCCAAGAACCCCAAGCTGCTTCTGTGCGACGAGCCCACGGGTGCACTCGACTACAAAACCGGTAAGCAGATTTTGCAGTTGCTGCAGGACACCTGCCGCAAGCAGGGCATCACGGTCATCATCATCACCCACAACTCCGCGCTGGCGCCCATGGCAGATCGCCTGATCCGCTTTAAGAGCGGCCGCGTGGAGAGCGAGACGGTCCAGCAAAATCCCGTGCCTATCGAGACGATCGAGTGGTAGCGCCCATGGACCAAGATCGCCAAAACAGCCAAAACCACGATACGGAGCACGCGGGTCACGACCGGGAGTTCGCGACCTACCGCACCGCTCAAAGCTCAAACGATATGGTGCCGACGGTTTTTCGCCGTGGCATCTACCGCACGATTCGGGGCAGTCTTAAGCGCTTTTTGTCCATCGTGGTTATCACCGCTCTCGGCGTGAGTGTGATGTGCGGCCTTAAGGCGGGCTGCGAGGATCTGTGCGATTCGGTCGACGCGTATTTTGACCAGCAGAATGTCTATGACATTAACGTGCAGTCGACCTATGGCCTTACGCGCGACGATCTTGCGGCTATCCAAGAGGTCGACGGCGTCGAGACGTCCGAGGGCATCTACACCGAGACCGCCTACACCGCCGTGGGCACAACGCGCGAGCGCGTGGTCGTGCAAAGTCTCTCCAAGGAGAACATCGATCAGCCGGTGCTCGTGAACGGCGATTTGCCCGAGAGCGCCGATGAGGTCGCGGTGACTTCGAAGTTCCTGAAGGCTTCGGGCAAGAAAATCGGCGATACGGTGAGTTTTGCCGCCAATGACGCGAGCTCGTCCAATCAAAGCGCCAAGGACCAGTTTGCCGCGGGCGATTACACCATTACGGCCGAGGTCCTCGATCCCACTGATGTGAGCTCCGACTCGACGGTCAACGCCTTTCGCGCTGCTTCGGCGGCGGACTATAAGTTCTATGTGAGCGAGGACGCCGCGACATCTTCTTCCTACTCCGCAATCCGCGTGATCGTCGAGGGAGCCAAGAGCCTCAACTCCTATTCGGATGCCTACACGACAAAGATCAACGAGGTCAAAGGCAATATCGAGAAGATCCGCGAGGAGCGTGAGAAGGCGCGCGCTCAGGAGCTGACGGTCGACACGCCGGCAAGCTTGGATACGGCCGAGCGCGAGGCGAATATGCTCTTTGGGATTGAACAGGGCAACATCAATCGCATGGCCGAGGGCAGCGAGGAGCGCGTTCAGGCTCAGGCTGAGTTGGACCAGCGCCGCGCCGCCGCCGACCAGCATTTTGCCGATGCCCGCGCCGAGCTTTCCGATCTGGGCGAATGCACCTGGTACATCCAGGACCGCGGTAACATCGCAAGCTACTCGAGCGTTGAGAGCGACAGTTCTTCGATCGAGGCCATCGCCACGGTTTTCCCATTCATCTTCTTTATCGTCGCCGTACTCATCAGCCTTACCACCGCCACGCGCATGGTCGAGGAGGAACGCACGCTCATTGGCCTGTACAAGGCGCTTGGCTACTCGCGCGAGCGCATCCTGTCCAAATACGTGGATTACTCGCTGTGGGCGTGTCTGATTGGCGGCGTGCTCGGCAACATCGTCGGATTTGTGGGCCTGCCGCTGTTCCTGTTTACAGTGTTCGACGACATGTACTCGCTACCCCAGATGTTGCTTTCGTACGATATCGTGTCCTCAATCGTCTCGGTGGCGCTGTTTACCGTGGGCGTGGTGGGTGCCACGATTATCGCCTGCCGCCACGAGATGGCCGAGACGCCGGCTTCGCTCATGCGCCCCAAGGCGCCGCGTGCTGGCTCACGCATTCTGCTCGAGCGTATCGGATTTATCTGGCGCCGCATGGGCTTTTTGAACAAGGTGGCAGCACGTAACCTGTTCCGCTACAAAAAGCGTGCCTTTATGACCATCTTCGGTATCGCCGGCTGCACGGCGCTCGTGATCTGCGGTATGGGCATTCGCGATACGTCGGTGGCGCTTTCGCCCAAACAATACGGGCATATCACGCGCTATGACTTGCTGGCGGTCGCCAATCCCGACGATTTTTCGCAGACGTGCGCGGCGTTGGATGAGCGCAACGCGGCCAATGATTCCAACGTGACCGTGACTTCGACGCTGCCGATTATGACCGACAACGTCACCTTTACGTTTGGCGGCAAGAGCGAGACCGTGCAGCTGATCGTGGTGCCCGATGACCGCACGGGTGACTTGGGCGATTACGTGCGCCTGGAGGATGAGTCCAAAGAACCGCTGTCTTTGCGTGACGGAGACGTGTATCTGAGTAAGAGTTCACAGCTGGTGCTGGGGATTCAGCCGGGCGATACGGCTCACGTCCAGGATTCGTCGCTCAATGTTGCCAAGGTCAAAGTCAGCGACATTTCGCTTAACTATCTGGGCAACACGCTTTACATGACGCAGGGCACCTATGAGTGTACGTTCGGTCGAAGCGCACGCCTTAACGGCGTCTTTGTGCTGCTTAAGGGTTCGTCGGTCGACCAGATTGCGTTTAGCAAGAATCTTAAGAGTGACGGTTGGCTCACGATTTCGAGCACGGCCGAGCATTGGGAGAACTACGAGGCGAACTTTACGATTATCAATTCGGTCGTGGTGCTCGTGACCTTTATGGCGGCGTGCCTGTCGTTTGTGGTGGTGTTTACGCTGTCCAACACGAATATCTCCGAGCGCGAGCGCGAGCTGGCGACCATTAAGGTGTTGGGCTTCCGTCGCGGCGAGGTGCACCACTACGTCAACAAGGAGACATTGATCCTCACGGCGATTGGCGCCGCACTGGGCGTACCGCTAGGCGGCTTGCTGGCCGAGAGTTTTACGTACATCCTGCAGATGCCGTCGCTGTACTTTGACGTCGAAGTCGAGCCGCTGAGCTACGTGCTTGCCGTGGTGCTTTCCTTCGGCTTTACGTTTATCGTTAACCTCGCTACCAATCGTACCCTCAACAAGATCGACATGGTCGGCGCCCTCAAGAGCGCCGAGTAACCTGCCAAAAAGGGACAGGTATATTTTGGCAGGTTTTATCTGGGCAAACGCCGGGCACCTACGGGCGACCCGGCGTTTGCCCCGTTTTGCTGGGGATGTCTGTCGTTCAGTGCTCTTACTGGCCAATCCAGTGTTGCGCATAGCTCTTAATGTCCTCGGTAAAACCGTCAAGGTCGTCAAGGGTGATCACGCTGTCGATAAGCAAATTGGCTATCTCGCGGTGCATTGTGCTGCGGCGAATGTCGTTTGCAATTACGCCTGAGGACAGCTTGTCTCTATTGAGGCGCTCTTCTAGTGCCCAAAACCTACTGGACGCTTCACTGTCGCCGTTCAGCATCTCAACGTACTGGTCGATGAGCTTTTCCATATAACGTTCTTGCCATTGAGGAAGCATTTTCTTAAACAGCTTCCAGTCGCTTTCGGCTACGTCGCGCATATATCCTCCGCTCGTCAAACGGGCTTTCCATTTGCCTTTCATTCTATTTGGTTTCCGCCCGCAGGCGTGGGTGAGAGGCTCTCTTTAGCCTTCGAGATTGGGCTTGAATGGGTCGTATGCCACAAAATGGGCCTATCTACTACGTTTAATTGGATACCCTCAACCATGCCGGGAAAACGAAAAATAAAACCGCAGGTAGAAGGCCTGTCGATTTTCGAAAAAGGCGGTCATGGTTGGCCCCATCGAGTTAAACGTAGTAGATAGCCCCTTTTCGTGGTGGACCATCAAACGAACGCCGACGCTTGTGCTGTAGCCGCTCCGATTATTCGTAAGTTGCGGTGGAATAGTTTCTAGATTCAGCCATTTGCGGGCTAAGCAGGAACTATTCCACCGCAACTTAATTTCAGACCAGGCACCCGCAGCAAGAAGACGAATAGCCTCGGCCTCCCTAGTTGCCGCAGGAGACCCCAGGGCTTACCTCCCAAATCTTTCCGCAAGACGGAAGGACCCCGCCGCGCGAAGCGCACGGCGGGGTCCTGACATGTCCGAGGACGATTTGGGAGGTAAGCCCTGGGCCTCCGATGGGGGGCGGTTCCAGCCGAGACTATTCGTCGCCGAAGCTGATGCCCAACGCCTTGGCCTCGCGTACCAGGTCGCTCTGGGGGTCGACAAACTTGAGCTTGCCGGCGACATCCTCGAGCGGCATGTGGCACATCTTGCCGTCGCGCAGAGCAATCATATAGCCAAACTTGCCGCGTAGGCAGCCCAGCGCCGCCTCGACGCCGCACTGGGTCGCAAAGATGCGGTCCTGGGCGTCGGGCTGACCGCCGCGCTGCGTATGGCCGGGGATGGCGACGCGGGTCTCGCGACCGGTCTTGGCCTCGATCTCCTTGGCGATGTCGTAGACAATCGACGGGCTCGTGCGCTCGGCGAGCTTCTTCTTGTACTCCTTCTTGGACAGCGCCGCGTCCTCCTTGGAGATAGCGCCCTCGGCGACGGCCACGATGGTAAAGCGGCTGCCGGTCTCCATGCGATGCTCGATGGTCTTGATGACGTTATCCATGTCGTAGGGGATTTCGGGAATCAAGATGACATCCGCGCCGCCCGCGACGCCGGCATACAGCGGGATCCAGCCAACCTTGTGGCCCATGATCTCGATAACAAACACGCGGCCGTGACTCGAAGCGGTGGTGTGGATGTCGTCGATGCACTTGGTGGCGACGTCGATGGCGCTCGTAAAGCCAAACGTCAGCTCGGTGCCCCAGGTGTCGTTATCGATGGTCTTGGGCAGGGCAATAACGTTGAGGCCTTCTTCGCGCAGACGGTTGGCGGTCTTGGTGGAGCCGTTGCCGCCCAGCATAAACAGGCAGTCGAGCTGCAGCTTGTGATAGGTGTGGACCATCGCGGGCACCTTCTCGACGCCATCGGCCTCGGGAACATCCAGGCGCTTGAACGGCGTACGGCTCGTGCCCAGGATGGTGCCGCCGCGGGTGAGGATGCCACTAAAATCGGCGGGCGTCATGACGCGGAATCTGCTGTAGATAAGGCCCTGGTAGCCGTCCTCAAAACCATAGATCTCGATAGGTTCTTCGCTATTGGTCATAAGCGTTTTGACGATGCCGCGCATGGTGGCGTTGAGTGCCTGGCAGTCGCCGCCACTGGTAAGAAGACCGATCCTAAGCATGATGAATCCTTCCGGGCAAGTTATAACATGCGCATAAGTTTACCCCCGCACACTGTTGATACGGGGGTAAAACGTGTTAGCTCAAGCGTATGGAAATGTAAACAACGTCAGGCGAGCGTAAGGTCGACGGGCCTGGCTCCTTACAGTGCGAAGGCGTCGGCGTCGCCCCAGTGGCGGCGCAGCGTAATAGCGGCGGCGGGTTCGGTATTGTCAAAGACGACCGACCATTGCGTATTGCTGGTGATGTCTTCCGGATTGGGTTCTTGCGCTGCGGCGCGCAGGGCTTCCCAGACAATCGTTTCGTCCTGGGCACCGACATGGGCGTCAAGGACATCGGCGATCGCGACGGCGCGCTCTTTACCATGGCCCAGCTCGCCATTCTTTTGGTTGGGCAGCACTTCGTTGCCATAGCAGGCGTAGAAGTTCGTAACCTGGCGTACAGGAGTCGCTTTGAAAGCGCGGTCCGGATCGTGCGGATCCCACTCTGCTACGCGCGCGTCACCGGCGGCGTCGTTGATAAAGAAGTGGTAATCGCGTCCTGCCATGGCGTGCATGTCGTAGGCGGAAAGCAGGTCGACAGCTTCTTGCGTGGTGGCGGCGCGGTCGAGCACCAGACGGATGGCGAGCGAGGTGTTGATGACGGGCCGTTGCGTGTCCTGGTCACAGGGCTTGGAATCCAGGGTGAGTACGGCAATGGACACGCCGCATTCGTTAACACCGTCGAGCTGGGCAAACGGGCCCATCAACGCCGCGGCGCGTCCGGCGACGGAGTCAAGCGGAGTGTTGGCGCCCAGGTTGTTAAGGGCGGCAAGCCCGATGGAAGCATAGCCGCCGCGTGGGTGATTGCGCACCAGCAGCGCCGAGGTGTCGTCCTTAAAGTCGTAATTGCGACCGGTGCGCACGCGGCCTTCGGCATCTACGGCGACAAAAGCGCTGCAGGCAAACTGGGGCGCCTGGACATGTGCCGGCACACCGGGCAGCACCTGCGCCACCACGGCATCGATGTAGGCCTGGTCGTCGCGCACGCCAGCGGCGATGATGCGATCGAGATCGTAGTCGTAGGCGATGTCGATTGCGTACAGGTCATAGCCATCCGCGTAGCCGGTCAAGCGTTTGAGTGACGCGGCGGACTTGATTTGCTTGTGATAAACGATACCGGTGGCAGCGGCAAGGCCGACGGCGACTCCCGCGACACCGCAGGTGATGGCAATGTTACGTGGCTTCATGACTACTCCTCTCGTCCTGTTAGCGCAATTGTCGCAAAAGGAGCGCGGGCATGATGGCTCAACTTGGTGAGCGGCGCGGAATTAAGCACGGAATGAAGAGTGCGGCGCTGGCGTGGCGGGGTATGCTGGAGGGGACCATCAACCCAGCGAAAGGGGAGAGCATGACGGATCAGGAAACGCCCGAGCGCGCGCACGTGACGGCCGACGATATCGAGGCCGCCAACGACCTTATCGACTTTATCGAGGCATGCCCCAGCATGTTCCATACGGCGGCGACCATTATGGCCGAGCTCGACGAGGCGGGCTTTACCTACCTGCCCGAGAACGCGGCATGGGACATCGAGCCGGGCGGGCGTTATTACACGCAGCGCAACACCTCGAGCGTCGTTGCCTTTAAGGTGGGCGAGGACCTGGCTGCTACGTGGGGCGGGGACGGCGTTGCCGGCGACTATCATTTTCAGCTCACGGCGTCGCACAGCGATTCGCCGACGTTTAAGGTCAAGGCTGTGCCCGAGCTCGACGGCGCAGGCGAGACGCTGCGTCTGAACACCGAGGCCTACGGCGGCATGATCGACTACACCTGGTTCGATCGTCCACTGGCGCTCGCGGGCCGCGTGCTGGTGCGCGAGGGCGACCGTATTGAGAGCCGCCTGCTTGCCACCGAGCGCGAGGTTGCCATTATTCCGAGCCTTGCCATCCATATGAACCGTGGCGTTAACGAGAGCTTTGCTCCCAACCGAGCCGTTGACCTGTGCCCGCTCATCAGCGCCGGTGAACTCAAGCAGGGAGATTTTGACGCTCTGATTGCCGATGAGCTGGATGTTGAGCCCGAGCAAATTCTGGGCCGCGATCTGTTCCTGGTCAACCGCCAGGATGCGCGCATTTGGGGCTGGGCCGACGAGTTTATCTCGACGCCCAAGCTCGACGACCTGGCCTGCGCCTATACCTCGCTGCAGGCATTTTTGGGTGCCGAGAATGCGCACGACGTCTCGGTTTTCTGCTGCTTTGATAACGAGGAGGTTGGCTCCGAGACCAAGCAGGGTGCTATGTCGACTTTCTTGGCCGATGCGCTACGCCGCATTAACGGCTCGCTGGGCTTTGACGACGAATCGTATCACCGCGCACTTGCCGCCTCGATGCTCGTGAGCTGCGACAACGCACATGCCGTGCATCCCAATCATGCCGAGAAGTGCGATGCCCGCAATCAGGTTGTGCTCAACGGCGGCATTGTCATTAAGGAAGCCGCCAACCAGCACTACTGCACCGATGCCTTTAGCCGCGCGGTGTTTCAGGCCATCTGTGATGACGCCGACGTACCCACACAGGCCTTCGCCAACAAGAGCGATATGGCCGGCGGCTCCACGCTCGGCAATCTGTCCAATATGCAGGCGAGCATGCATGCCGTGGACGTGGGCCTGCCGCAGCTTGCCATGCACTCAAGCTACGAGACCGGCGGCGTACGCGACGTGATGTACGCCATCCGCGCCCTCACGGCTTTCTACGAGCGCAACCTAACCATCAACGGCGCCGAAAGCGCGGAGCTCTAAATGCGAGCCGAAGAAATGAAGGCCGAGCGCGGGGCTCAGCTTATTGATCGGGGTTTACAGCTGTTCGTCGCCGCTTGCCATGAGTCAGGGGTCGACGTGTCCAAGGCGCGACCAACGAGTGCTGAAGAACTCAAGCGTAACGCCTATTCGGACCGCTATGATGAGGAGACGGACTGGCTCTAATAAGCGAAGTGTCGAAAACGCTAGATGTATGTTTGATATCACTTTGGCGAGAGTGCCGCAGACAGAACTATCGGTATGGCGCAAGCCAACCTGACCCCATTGCACCAAACCTACCAAAAAGGGACAGGTTCATTTTGGCAGGTTTTATCTGGGAAAATGCCGCAATGCCAACAGCTGGACAGAATTGTTATGACACCGCAGGTTGAGCAAACGTCAGCGAGCGATGTCCAGAGCGAACAAGTTGGCATGAAAAAGGCAAGGCATAGACCTTCTGGTCATGCCTTGCCTTTTGAATGACAAATTGTCGCTCTGG
>CALLSB010000054.1:0-8674 GCA_938014225.1 uncultured Collinsella sp.
CCGTTCATGGTGGTCGCGGGCGACCACGCGAACAACGACATGGCAGACGAGACCGACCCCGACAGCTGGGCTGCGAAGTTCGTGGCCGCCGGCTTCGAAGTGACGTGCCTGCTCCAGGGTCTGGGACAGAACGTCGCGGTCGACGACATCTACGTCTCGCACGTGGACGACGCCATCGCCAAGCTGTAAACTCGCCGCGCACGGGGGCGCCGGTCGCGTCCCCGTGCAACGGGCATGCGCCTTCCCCGACTGACGGCGCATGCCCGTTGCATTCGCATCCCGCCCGCCCACCGCACGGCGCGGGCGGTCGAAGCGATTGAAAGGAACCCCTCTATGTTGAAGAAAACCCTCGCCTTCGCCCTGTCGGCGGCGCTTTTCGCGTTCTCGCTCGCCGGCTGCGGCGGAAATTCAATCGACAGCGCAAAGGCAAGCGATGTCGATTCCCAGGAAAAGACCGAACAGGCGGCCGATGCGCCCGAGGGCGCAAGCGCTGCCCCCATCACCGCCGACAAGGTGGCCGACGGCACCTATCCGATCACCGTAGATTCCAGCTCGAACATGTTCAGGATTGTGGACGCCCAGCTCATCGTGGAAAACGGCTCTATGCACTGCGTGATGACACTTTCCGGCACGGGCTACGGCAAGCTCTTCATGGGCACGGGCGACGAGGCTGCCGCCGCGAGCGAGGCCGACTTCATCCCCTATGTGGAAAACGCGGAAGGCAAGTACACCTACGACGTGCCCGTTGATGCGCTCGACGAGGACACCGCCTGCGCCGCGTGGAGCATTAAAAGGGAGCGGTGGTACGACCGCACGCTCGTATTCGAATCCGCCGGCGTCGATCTGCGCGCCGACGCGCTGAAGTAACGCCATGCGGTCGATTCTTCCCAAGGGGGAAAGCAGGAAGCGTCGCAGCATCGCGGTGCGCGCGATCGCCTGCGTTCTCGTCGCCCTGCTCGCGCTTCCCTTCGCGGGGTGCAGTGCGAGCCCGAACGCGACCGGTGGCACGGCAGGCTCTCAGGAATACACTGTGAGCGTCTCGCTCTCCGGTGGGTCAGGGCGCGCAAGCATCGCCTCACCCACCACAATTGTGAAGGATGGCGACACCTACACCGCGACCATCACCTGGTCGAGTTCGAACTACGACAAGATGACCGTCGACGGCGTGGACTACGCGCCCGTAAACGACGGCGGCAACTCCACATTCGAGATACCCGTCACGCTCGACGAGGACATTGCCGTGTCGGCCGAGACCGTCGCCATGTCGACGCCGCACACCATCGACTACACGCTCCACTTCGATTCATCCACCATGAAGGAGAAATCGGGCGACGAAGCAAGCGGCGGCTCCCCTGCGGGAACGGCTTCAAACGCCGCGGCCGACTTCCACAACGCCGATTTGGGCTGCGGCTGGAAGCCGACGGGGACGCTTCAGCTTGAATACGCCGAGCACTTCACTGTCGACGAGTACGAAGGCGGCCTGCGGCTTATCTGCATTTCGAACGGGGAGCGCTTCCTCGTGGTGCCGCAAAATGCAAAGGTACCTGATGGGTTGAGCTCCGACATCGCGGTCATAAGGCGCCCCGCCGACAAGGTGTACCTCGTGTCGTCGGCGACGATGTGCCTGGTCGACGCGCTCGATGCGAACGACAATATCCTCATGTCGGGCACGAAGGCTAACGATTGCTCGGTCGCGGGCTTCAAAAGCGCGCTCGAAAGTGGGGCGATCGCCTACGGCGGCAAGTACAGCGCGCCCGACTACGAGCGAATATCGGCCTCGGGCTGCACGCTCGCCATCGAGAACACCATGATCAACCACACGCCCGATGTGAAGGAAAAGCTGCAGAAGCTCGGGCTCGTCGTGCTCACCGAACAGTCGTCGAGCGAGCCCGAAGCACTCGGGCGCGTCGAGTGGATTAAGCTTTTCGGCGTCCTGTTCGACAAGGAAGACGAGGCCGCGCACCTGTTCAACGAGCAGAAGGCCCGCGTCGAGCAAACGTCGAGGCTCGCGTCGTCAGGTAAAACCGTGGCGTATTTCTACATTAACTCGAACGGGGCCGCCGTCACGCGGAGGGCGGGCGACTACGTGGCGCAGATGATTGAGCTTGCAGGCGGCAGCTACGCGCTCGATGACGCGCAGACGGCGTCGACGTCAGGTTCGTCAGTAACGCTCGAAATGGAGCGCTTCTACGCGACGGCGAAGGATGCCGACATCATCGTCTACAACGGCACCATCGACGAATCGGTTGCCACCTTGAACGACTTCGTAGGCAAAAACGCGCTATTGTCGCAGTTCAAAGCCGTGAAGAACGGCAACGTCTGGGTCACAAGCGCCGACATGTACCAGCAGATGACTTCTACCGCCGACATTATCGACGAGCTGCACGGGGCGTTCACCGGCGATGACGCGAGCGACTTCCATTATCTGAGGAAGCTCGGCTAGCACCATGAAAAGCCGACTTTCCATGACATACGACGAATCGGGACGCGCCGCGCGGTGTCGCGTCGTGACGGCGCTGCTCGCTGTTGCCCTCATCGTGCTCGTCGGGGCCAACCTGTGCATCGGGAGCGTGCTCGTGCCAGCAGACCACATCCCCGGCATCCTTTCGGGCGGCGCGGCCAATTCCATGGAAAGCCAAGTCATCTGGGAGATTCGCCTGCCGCGTGTGCTTTCAGCCGTGCTTCTCGGCGGGGCGCTTTCCCTCTCCGGGTTCCTACTGCAGACGTTTTTCAACAACCCCATCGCCGACCCGTTCATCTTGGGCGTCTCCTCGGGCGCAAAGTTCGTCGTCGCGCTTACGATGATCGCACTTCTGGGCGCGAACCAGGCCATGTCCTCGCCGGCCATGGTGGCCGCAGCGTTTCTGGGCTCGCTTATCACCATCGGCTTCGTGCTCCTCATCGCACGGCACATAAGTTCCATGGCCATGCTCATCGTGGCGGGCGTCATGGTGGGATACATCTGCTCGGCGGCGACGAACTTCCTCATCGCCTTCGCCGACGACCAGTCCATCGTGAACCTGCACAACTGGTCTTTGGGTAGCTTCTCGGGTTCGAGCTGGAACGACATCGCGGTCATCGCGGTCGTGGTGATCACCGTGAGTGCATGCGTATTCGCGATATCGAAGCCCCTTTCCGCCTTCCAGCTGGGAGAAGCCTACGCGAAAAGCGTCGGCGTGAACGTCGCACGCTTCCGCGTGGTGCTCGTCCTTCTAGCGAGCATGCTCTCCGCCTGCGTGACCGCGTTCGCTGGTCCGGTGTCGTTCGTAGGCATCGCGGTTCCGCATCTTGTGAAGTCGGCGCTGAAGTCGTCGAAGCCCATCCGCGTGATTCCTGCGTGCTTCTTGGGAGGCGCCATCTTCTGCGCGGGCTGCGATTTGATCGCGCGCACGCTGTTCTCTCCCGTCGAGCTTTCCATCAGCGCCGTCACCGCCATCTTCGGCGCGCCGGTGGTTATCGCGCTCATGTTGAAGAAGCGGGTGAGGTAGATGGGGGAATTCGTGCCGCGGCCCAAAACGCTCGGAGGGGAGTCGAACCTCGAAACCCCGGTAAAAACGCAGGCTGACGGAGCGCCGCTTTTCCGCATAAGCGACCTGTCGGCGGGCTACGACAAGAAGATCGTAGTCGAAGGCGTCGATCTGGAGGTTCGCGCAGGCGACGTCGTGGCGCTCATCGGGCCGAACGGCTCGGGCAAGTCGACCATCTTGAAAACCATCACACGCCATCTGGCACCGCTTGCCGGCACGGTCGAGCTCGACGGGCGGGAGATTTCCCGATGGAAGACGGCGGAGTTCGCAAGGAACCTTGCCGTTATGCTGACAGATCGCCCCCGGACCGAGCTCCTCACCTGCCGCGATATCGTAGAGGCGGGAAGGCATCCCTACACCGGGCGAATGGGCACACTCTCGCCCGACGACCATAGTCGAGTCGACGAGGCCATGAAAACCGCACATGTGGAAGAGCTCGCCGAGCGCGACTTCATGCAGATAAGCGACGGGCAACGCCAGCGCGTCATGCTCGCACGCGCCATCGCGCAGGATCCGCGTGTGCTCGTGCTCGACGAGCCCACGTCGTATCTCGATATCCGCTACCAGATCGACCTGCTGCGAATACTTCGCCACCTTGCGAAATCGCGGAATGTGGCTGTCATCATGTCCATCCACGAACTCGAACTCGCGCAGAAAAGCGCCGACAAGGTGATTTGCGTGAAGGACGGCCGGGTCTTCCGCGCCGGCGCACCCGAGGGCATATTCACGCGGGAGACGATTGGCGAGCTCTACGGCCTTCAACATGGCACCTTCAACGAGCGCTTCGGCAGCGTGGAAATTGGGCGTCCACACGGCGATGCGCACACGTTCGTCATCGCCGGCGCAGGTACGGGGTCAGCTGTGTTTCGCCAACTCATTCGGCAGGGCAAGGCGTTCTACGCGGGCGTTCTGCACGAAGGGGACATCGACTGTGAGCTCGCGCGCGACCTGGCGACGGAATGCGTGGCCGAGCGCGCCTTCGAGCCGATCGGGGATAAAACCATAGCCCGCGCCAAAGGGCTCCTCGTCCAATGCGCGCGCCTTATCGTGTGCCCCGCCGCCTTCGGCACCATAAACGCCCGCAACGCAGAGCTCGTCGAGTTCGCACGCTCACATGGTATCGAGGTCATGCGAGCGTGCGAAGGCGCATTGGAGGATTCCAAATTGGAGTGGGAAGGATAAACTGGACTTTCTTTTAAGGATCCTCAGGCTACAGCTCCTACGCTGCGAGGTCTACAAGGCGCCAGAGAACCTCGTGAACAGGAATTTCCACGCCGACGAGCCCAACTAGGCCTAATCCAAGCGAGATTCCAGACTCGACAGGCCATTAAGAGTCAGGTCGTTGGCGATCTCAGAGACGCGCTCGATAGGAACCGAGCCGTCAGACAGTGCCCACGTGCGATAGATACCGATAATACCCGATAGCAAAAACGCCAGGTAGTAATCGAACATCTCGTCCTTGAGACCTTGGGGCAGCAGATCGCGCTCGGCAATCTCGTGCTCGAGCGGCGCACGAAGACGAGCCATAAAATCATCGAGCGGAATGTTCTCGATCAGTTGACGATTGAGCACCAGGTTGTTGCACAGTGCCTCGTTAACAGTTTTAAAGAAGGTCGCCGCCGCGCCCAGGGCGCGCTCGTTGGTGTCGCCGTCCATGGAAGCAAGCGTTTTCTCGACCGAGTCGACAATCATCTCCACCACATCGACGGCAATGGCATCGAGCAGGCCGTCAACTGTACCAAAGTGAACGTAAAAGGTCTTGCGGTCGACATTGGCCTCGCGCGCGATGGCACTCACCGTAATGTCTGCCAGCGGCTTTTCCATGAGCAGGCGCTCGAAAGCGGAAAGGATGGCATTACGGCTGCGAATGATGCGACGATCAAGACGCGGTTTGCTGGTTGCCATGGGCGTGTCCCTTCGATATGCGAGCATTCATCAACAGATGAGAGATAATCTACGTAAGAGGATTATCCCCCATACAGCACAAATATGCCCCGCATCATGAAGAACGCACGACTGTCCTACTGCGACTTAGGGTGCTTCTTCTTATTGAGTACCGACGGAGATACGCGAATACCGTCGCCTGTCTGGCGCACATAGGCTTTATGAGCCGGCTTAGCGGTCCCAGAAGCCTTCTGAGCCTGCTTCTTGGGATCAACGGTAACAACATTCTTGGGGTGGGGCTTTGTGGGCGCAGAGGGCGTTTGAGGAGTGCGACCGAGCTTGCGCATCACGCGATCCCAGCGCGCATGGATGCTCTCGTTGTGGGCACTCTTAAGGCCCAGCAGGGGCGCAGCCAAAATGGTCGGCGCAATAAACGTAATGAGGCGCCACAGCAGATAGCCGGCGGTCGAAGCCGACCCAAAGAAATGACCCAAGAACAATGCAAAGCCGCCCTCAGCTCCACCAGTTCCACCAGGCAGGGGAACCGCAGAGCTCAGCAGCTGGACAAAGGCGCTCGCGGCCATGACCGAGAAAAAGTCGACCTCGTGATGGCCAAAGGCAAGCATCAGGAAATACGGCACGAGGTAGAAAAACGCGAGTTGCAGCATGGTGATGACCACCGTGAGCAGCATGGAAGAAAAATGTCCGGCTGAAAGCTTGAACTTCTCGGAGAAGGAGTAGATCTCGCCATCGACAAACGTGCGCCATCCCTCGATCTTAGTGGCCGAGACACCAATACGCTCAAGCCAATTGATGATGCAATGGGCGACGCGCGTGACGGTCTTAGGCATGAGCGCGACGGCGAAGATGCCCAGCAAGATGCAGCAGTGCCCACCAAAGCTAAAGACGCACAGCAACGTCATGTCGCCATAGCGCTCGGCAAAAAACGGCATGCGAGCAAGCAGTAGGATAGCGCCCCAGGCAACGAGGCCAAACTGGTACACGATAAAGCGCGTGAACTGCGTTGCTCCGGCCTCGCCGACATTTTGGCCCGCTTTGGTCAGGCGGTAGATCTGGGCGGGAGTCGAGCCCATCATCATGGGCGTCAGGTTGCCAAAGAAGATGCCACTCGCCTCGACCGAGATCAGGTCGCGGATGCCGACGGGCGAATATGGGTCGAGCCAGACGGCGATCGCATAGGCCACAATGCCAAAGAACAGATACATGAACATGCAAAGACACGCGACAACGAGCCATGGCGCCTGGACGCTCGACATAGCGGCCCAGAACTGCCCCATCTGCCCGGTTACCACCAGATAGACGATATAACCCACCAGCACAACGCCGATAAAGATGGCGCCGCGGCGTGCGCTCTTATTGTCATCTCCGCCCGAGGCCTCAACCTCGACCTGGGGCTTAGACGTATGCTGAGAGGACTCCGTCATGAGACTCCTTCTAACAGTCAAAATATCTTGGATATTGTACCCGTAAGGGCCATAGGCAGAACGCAAAGCTCTGGTTCAAACGGGAATTGCAGACGGTTGTTTGAAAATAAAAAACCCGACCTTCCATGGGAAGACCGGGTATCAGATGTATGGTAGCCCGTACCAGATTCGAACTGGTGATCTCCGCCTTGAGAGGGCGGCGTCCTAAACCGCTAGACGAACGGGCCATAAGCCTCAGCAGAAAAGAAGTGGTAGCCCGTACCAGATTCGAACTGGTGATCTCCGCCTTGAGAGGGCGGCATCCTAAACCGCTAGACGAACGGGCCACATGACATCTGCACTGCCGTGCTGCGAGGAAACATATTACGGGACAAAAAACGTCAGCGCAAGAAGAAATTCCAAATTGCCCAAATATTGTCGGCAGGTTATGGAACACGCAGGTAAACTGGGTAGCTAATTCAAGTTGAGATGGACCAAAAGAGCTTCGCGCTCGTTGGGAATGTTGTCTTCGATCACGGCGTCGAGGGCAGAGTTGAGAAGCTGCCCCAGTTCCGGCCCGGGCTTGACTCCGGCACGGATCAGGTCGCCGCCGTTGATGGCGAGCATCTTGAGCGTATAGGGCTCTCCCGCCTTCAGCAGCTCGTGCGCCATCGCGCGCATTTCCTCGATTGTCTCGACATAATAGAAGCACGACGGGGCCTTGCCGAGCGTATCAGCACGCTTGAGGTCCATGAGCTCGTCAACCAGGCGGGCCGTGTCGACGCCCTCGCCCGAAAGCGCGCGCATCATATTGAGCAGGCAGGAGCGCTCGGGGCGCAGCGGCTTGTCGTGATATTTGATGAGCAGGCACACGTCGCGCACCAGGTCGTGCGAGAGCGCCAGGCGATCCATAATGACGCGCGCCTTCTTGGCACCGAGCTCGGGATGACCATAGAAGTGTCCGCTGCCGGCGTGATCGACCGTGAAGCACTCGGGTTTGGACACATCGTGCAAAAACGCCGCCCACATAAGACTCGACGAGGGCGCGACGCCGTCGCACAGCGCCAGCTCCCCTGCCACCGTCAGAACACGAGCGATATGCTCGTAGACGTTAAACGCATGATAGACACTTCGTTGATCAAACCCGCGACCCGCTGCCAACTCGGGCACGGCGGCGCAGATGAGCTCGGGGTAGCGCAGCATGGCATCTCCCCCGTGGCCGGTCGAAAGGATGCCCTCAAGCTCAATGCCCACACGCTCGCGCGCCACGGCATCGAGCAGCGGCGCGCACTCGGCAAGCGCACGCTTGGTCTCGGGCTCAATCATAAAGTCCAGGCGGCAGGCAAAGCGCACCGCACGCAGCATGCGCAGGGCGTCCTCGTTAAAGCGACGCCTGGGATCGCCGACAGCGCGAATCAGCTTGCACTCCAAGTCACGCTGGCCGTCGTAGCGGTCGACAAGACCGCGCTCGGGATGCCAGGCCATGGCGTTGACAGTAAAGTCGCGGCGCGCCAGATCGTCCTCGAGCGAGGCGGCACGCTCCACACTCTGGGGATGACGACCATCGGTGTAAAAGCCATCCAGACGGTACGTGGTGACCTCGATACGCTCGCCATCGGAAATAGCCGTGATTCCGCCAAATTTAATGCCCGACTCCACAACCGCGATGCCGGCGGCTTCGAGCGCCGCTTTGGACTCCTGCCACAGGCCGCTACAGCACATATCAACATCGTGGCTGGGGTACCCCATCAGGGCGTCGCGTACCCAACCGCCCACGTACCAAGCCTCAAGACCAGCCGCCTCAAGCGCGCGCAGGACACGGATGGAGGCATCGGACGG
>CALLSB010000055.1:0-2335 GCA_938014225.1 uncultured Collinsella sp.
GCCGCGGCGAGTGCTGTAGCGGCTGCCGTAAGGGGAGCATTGACATCGCCCGTGCCAGCGAGCGCGCCCGCTTTTCCGGAGCGCTTGTTATTGCTGTGGTCCTTGCCACTGCCGGAGCTCCTTCCGCCGGAGCCGCCGCCCTCGTCGGTACCGCCGCCACTCGAGCCGCCATCGTCGTCTGCTGTCATCGGGGCGTCGTGAAGTTCTGTCGTATCCGCGCTGTCGCATACGCCGACCTGAACTTCTGAGCGTTCGCATGACGCGTCGGGCACATGAAGCTCGTGCAGTACGGCACCCAACGCCGAGTTCGCGCCCGGTCGAATTTCCTCGAGCGTTACGGGGTCGAGCGCCACCAGATTACGCGCCTTCGCATACAGCGTTACGCGTTTGCCCACTTCGTCGCTCCAACTCTCGGGAATGGCGAAGCTCATGCGGAACTGTGCCGTGCAACCCGGTGCCAGCACGGCGTTACCGTTGTCGGCTACCAGCGGGTGCGTTGCAAAACGCGTCCCCAGCGTCTCGAGCGTGTACTTCACGTGCGCCATGTCGTTGGCCGAAGTGTCCTCGGCAAGCTCTGGATCGTAGATCGAAGCCATGCGCGCGTTCGCTCCGAATCCGATGGATGCGCTGGAGAACGGCTGGCTGGAGCCCTCTCGGTGCAGATCGATCGTGCCGGCGGTCAGCAGGGTGTTGCCGTCGTTTCGCACCGTGACCATGAAGGATTCGCCTGCTGCTCCGGGCACCACCGCGCCCGAGGTAGCGACCGCGCCCGTCGGAGTGGCACACGCCACCAAGGGCACTTCGATGCCGTGCAGCTCTGCCTCGCTCTTCTCTGCGCTCACAATGTGCGTGGCGAGCGCGGAGAGCATGCCTCCCGACGTCAAAAATGTCGTTATCTGATCGACGGGATGGTCCAGCTCGCACATCACAAACGGCTCCGTGAACAGATCGCCTACCAAGGTGCTGGCGAAGATGCGGAAGTGCTTGCCCATCACTGCTACCGGGTTGCCTTCTTCGTCGTAGGTTTGTCCCACCTTGCCATCGGTGTTTTCAACATAGAGCACGCACCTGCCGTTGTTGCTTACGCTAAACGATGCCGGGCCACAGCCTGCGGCACCCACGGGCTGCGTTGCAAATGCCGATGCGCCTCGCGTCCAAGTAATATGCTGCAGTTGCTCGTTGACGGTTGCCAAAAAGCCCGAATGTTGTGGCCACGGCACCGCACGGGGTACCGTGGCGTCTGGTGACATAACGCCCCAGCCCGCAATGGACTGGCCGATCACGGCGTACGATGCGCAGCCGCAACCGTCTGCAGTCTCGTACGCAACGGGCACCACCATTTTGCCGTTGATATTTTCGGGCTCGCCCAGCTCGATACTCGACGGTGCTTGTGGAAAGCGGAGAACTTGGCGGAACGTCAGACTGTCGCCCGAAACGTCCGACCATAGGGTAAAGCACTCCAGCGCAACCTCGGCCTCGCTGCCGAGCGCCTTTTCTGCGGTGGTCCCGCGGCGGTGGAGGTAAGCGCCCGACAGACGTCCGTCGACCAGCGCCTTGCCCACCGTGATGCGTGGGCACTGCAGACAGTGGTGGCCATCCTCCTGAAGGCGGCCGCGCGAGATGCTGCGCCACGACGTGTGCGACATCACGCGAATTCCGTCGTTGCTTATGCGCAGACGCACAACGGACAGTATGCCGGCTGTGCTTGCCGTATCGAAAAGGGTGTTGTCGCCGTCGGGCCGCTCGCCCGAGACCAACAGCACGTAGGCGTCCTGGTTTCCTCTTCCGTCCGTATATTCCACCACGTCGAAGTCGTAATCGTATATGCCGTCGCGCTCCACGTCGCCCTCGCCAAACCCAAGGGGAAAGTCCACGGGCGTGGGAGCGGACCACGTGCCGTTTGCCTTTGTGTGCACCACTAGGCGCGAGCGGCCATTGTCGCCGTAGCGCACCGAGGCGATACGGAACAGGCATTCTACGCCGGCAATCATTGCCAGCTTCATGTGGGCTTCGCTGAGCACGCCAGCAAACAGCACGTTGTCGCTCGAGGGTTTGATGCCGCCACGCTCGTCTTCCGATACACCAGCAGAATTGGCGTTGGGGTCCGCAGCGGCGTCCTTCGCCTGCCCGATATAGGTGTACTTATACATCGTCGCGGCGTTTTCGTCGTTCTCTATCAGTGCATGGACGAAATGCTCGATCTGTCCCGTGTCGTCGCTTTCTGCATCCGCCTCGAGCTCAATGCGCGTGACCGCTTGATCCCAATCGCGCACGACGGGCGCGACGTTTACGACAGCGGCCTTAACCTCGGCGCGTGCGAGCAGCTCGGCGTTGG
>CALLSB010000056.1:0-5889 GCA_938014225.1 uncultured Collinsella sp.
TGTGCGGGAAATGTGACGGTTGGCCGCTTGTCGAAAAAGTTCTTGAGGCGGTTGCCCCCCACCCCTATAATGCTTCTTTGCGTCTGTGTGCCCAGCGATGGATACACCCGGGCGCGTGGCAAGACGGCGTCGCAGCGTAGAGCCTCCATCTGCGCCGGTCGGCAATCGCCTGGCCACTACCGTAGGGGAGGTTCCGGTGTGCGGAGAGGCGCGCGAGCGGAAACTCCAAAGGAAAGGGGCGAACGTGTCCCGCTGGTTGCCGTTACCGGCCGGCGAGCGCGGAAGCCCGAAGTCAAGAAAGGTTGTTACTGTGGGAATCAAACAGTACAAGCCGACGAGCCCCGGCCGACGTTTCCAGACGGTCTCCGACTTCTCGGAGATCACCACGTCCAAGCCGGAGAAGTCTCTTCTGGCCCCGAAGCCGAAGAAGGCCGGTCGCAACTGCTATGGCCGCATCACCACCCGTCACCAGGGCGGCGGCAACAAGCAGCGCTACCGCATCATCGACTTCAAGCGCAACAAGGACGGCGTGCCCGCCAAGGTTGCCACGATCGAGTACGATCCGAACCGTTCCGCTCGCATCGCTCTGCTGCACTACGCTGACGGTGAGAAGCGCTACATCCTGGCCCCCAAGGGCCTCGAGGTCGGTCAGACCATCATGTCCGGTTCTGACGCCGACATCAAGCCGGGCAACGCTCTGCCCCTCGCCGACATCCCCGTCGGTACGCTCATCCACGCCGTTGAGTTCCAGCCGGGCAAGGGCGCTGCTATCGCCCGTTCCGCCGGTAACTCCTGCCAGCTGATGGGTAAGGAGGGCAAGTACGCTATCGTCCGTATGCCTTCCTCCGAGATGCGCCGCATCCTCGTTACCTGCCGCGCCACCGTCGGTGAGGTCGGCAACGCCGATCACTCCAACATCGTCATCGGCAAGGCCGGCCGTAAGCGTCACATGAACGTGCGCCCGACCGTCCGCGGTACCGTCATGAACCCTGTCGACCACCCGCACGGCGGTGGCGAGGGCAAGAACCACACCTCTGGTCGTCCCTCCGTTACCCCCTGGGGTAAGCCGACGAAGGGCCTTCGTACGCGCAAGAAGAAGAAGGTCTCGAACCAGCACATCATTCGTCGCCGTAAGAAGTAATTTCGGATACCGAGTTTTAGGAGAAAGCACTTATGAGCAGAAGTCTCAAAAAGGGCCCGTTCGTGGAGACTCGCCTTCTCTCGCGTATCACCGCGATGAACGAGGCTGGCAAGAAGGACGTCGTGAAGACCTGGTCCCGCGCGTCCACCATCTTCCCCGAGATGGTTGGTCACACCATCGCCGTCCACGACGGCCGCAAGCATGTGCCCGTGTATGTTACCGAGTCCATGGTTGGTCACAAGCTCGGCGAGTTCGCGCCGACTCGTACGTTCCGTGGCCACAAGGCCAAATAGGGGGTTAACCGTAAATGGCAACTAAGTCTTTTGAAACTGAGGCCACCGAGGTTCGCGCCGTCGCTAAGTACGTGCGTGTTTCCCCCAGCAAGGCCCGCCTGGTGGTCGATCTGATCCGCCGCAAGCCTGTCGCTCAGGCCTTCGACATCCTCCACTTCTGCGACCGCGCCGTCGCCGTGGATGTCGAGAAGGTTCTCCGTTCCGCCGTTGCGAACGCCGAGAACAACAACGGTCTGCGTGCCGACAACCTGGTTGTCGCCGCTGCCTATGTTGACGAGGGTCCGACGCTTAAGCGCATCCGTCCCCGCGCCAAGGGTTCCGCTTCTCGTATTCTGAAGCGTACTTCCCACATCACCGTCGTCGTTGCTCCTCGAAAGGAGGCGTAAAGCTGTATGGGTCAGAAAGTCTACCCCACCGGCTTCCGTCTTGGCATCACCGAGAACTGGCGCTCCCGTTGGTTCGCAGAAAAGGATTACGCTAAGACCCTCGGTAACGATCTCGAGATCCGCAAGTACCTCGAGAAGCGTCTTTCCCGCGCAGCTGTCTCCCGCGTCGAGATCGAGCGCGCTGGCGACAAGGTGAAGGTCATCATCCTCACCGCTCGCCCCGGCGTTGTCATCGGTAAGAAGGGTGCCGAGATCGATACCCTCCGCACCGAGCTCGAGAAGGTCGCTGGCGTCTCCAAGGGCCAGCTCTCCGTCGACGTTGTCGAGATCAAGCGCCCCGAGCTCGACGCCAACCTCGTTGCTCAGTCTATTGCCGAGCAGCTCGAGGGCCGCGTTGCCTTCCGTCGCGCTATGCGCAAGGCTGTCCAGTCCGCCCGCAAGGCCGGCGCTAAGGGCATCCGTATCCAGTGCTCCGGTCGTCTCGGCGGTGCCGAGATGGGCCGTCGTGAGTGGTACCGCGAGGGTCGCGTGCCTTTGCACACCCTCCGTGCCAAGATCGACTACGGCACGGCTGTCGCCAGCACCACCATGGGCGCTTGCGGCGTGAAGGTCTGGATCTACCTGGGCGAGAAGCTCCCGGGCCAGCCTGTTCCCAACCCTGCACTCGAGGGCTCTTCCCGTCCTCGTCGTCGTAACTCCGAGAGGAGGGGTCAGTAGTGCTTGCCCCTAAGCGTATTCTTCACCGCAAGGTGCAGCGTGGCTCCATGAAGGGCCAGGCCAAGGGTAATACCGAGCTGCATTTCGGCGAGTTTGGTATCCAGGCTCTCGAGGCCCATTGGATCACCAACCGTCAGATCGAGGCCGCTCGTATTGCCATGACCCGCTACATGAAGCGTGGCGGTCGTGTCTACATCACGATCTTCCCAGATAAGCCCATCACCAAGAAGCCTGCCGAGACTCGCATGGGTTCTGGTAAGGGTAACCCCGAGGAGTGGGTGGCCGTCGTCAAGCCCGGCCGCATCATGTTTGAGGTCAAGGGCGTGCCCGAGGAGGTCGCTCGCGAGGCTCTGCGTCTTGCACAGCACAAGCTTCCCATCAAGACCAAGATTGTTACTGCTAAGAACGCTGAGCAGCGCATCGAGAAGGAGATGGCTGAGGAGGCCGCTCTCGAGGCCAAGTGGGCTGCTGAGGACGCCGCCGCCGCCAAGGAGGAGAACTAATGAAGCCCGCAGAGATTCGTGAGCTCTCGGACGCTCAGCTCGTTGAGAAGCTGAAGGAAATGCGCGCCGAGCTCTTTAACCTTCGTTTCCAGATGGCCACCAGCCAGCTGGACAACACCGCTCGCGTCAACACCGTGAAGAAGGACATCGCTCGCGTCCTCACGGAGCAGCGCGCCCGCGAGATCGCAGCGGAGAAGTCCGCTGTCGCCGAGTAGGACCTAAGGAGAGAACATGACTGATTCGCGTAACTCGCGTAAGGTCCGTACGGGTGTCGTTACCTCCGTCTCCGGTGCCAAGACCATTGTCGTCACCATCACCGAGCGCAAGCGTCACCCCAAGTACGGCAAGATGATGACCAGCTCCAAGAAGCTGCACGCTCACGACGAGGAGTGCACGGCTGGCGTGGGCGACACCGTCCGCGTTATGGAGACCCGTCCTATGTCCAAGATGAAGCGTTGGCGCCTCATCGAGGTCGTCGAGCGCGCTAAATAAGCAGTCGCTCTTACGACTTGTACGTTTCCGAAGATGTGCGTATGCCGGGCTTGCATACCACGGGCCGTATAAAGGCTGCGCACCTCTCTTCGGTTCTTAGTTCGGAGGAACATCTACCATGATTCAGATGCAAACCATGCTGAACGTCGCCGACAACTCCGGCGCTCGCAAGATTCGCTGCATCAAGGTGCTTGGCGGTTCCAAGCGTCGTTATGCAGGCATCGGCGATGTGTTCATCGGTGCTGTCCAGGAGGCTACCCCTGGCGCCAACGTCAAGAAGAAGGACGTTGTCCGTTGCGTCGTCGTTCGCACCGTTAAGGAGATCCGCCGCAAGGATGGCTCCTACATTCGCTTTGATGAGAACGCCTGCGTTGTCATCAACAACGATGGTTCGCCCGTCGGCACCCGTATCTTCGGGCCCGTCGCTCGCGAGCTTCGTGACAAGAAGTACATGAAGATCGTCTCGCTCGCTCCCGAGACCCTGTAGTTAGGGGAGATATATGTATATCAAGAAGGGCGATAAGGTCCAGGTTCTCTCTGGTAAGGATCGCGGCAAGCAGGGCGTTGTCCTGCGTGCTCTCCCCGCCGAGAACAAGGTCGTTGTCGAGGGCGTTTCGGTCGTCAAGAAGGCCGTCAAGCCCAACGCTGCCAACCAGCAGGGCGGCATCGTTTCGCAGGAGGCTCCCATCGACGCCTCCAACGTCAATCTCGTTTGCCCCGAGTGCGGTAAGGTTACCCGCGTCGGTCACGAGAAGGACGGCAAGAACAAGCTGCGCGTCTGCAAGAAGTGCGGCCACAAGTTCTAAGCTGCCCGCAACACCAAGTTGCTAGCAAAGGCCCGGATGCCACGGCACCCGGGCCTTTTTCTATCGCTACTCGATGGCTTCGGTTCTGCCGTTCCGTCATTCCGGTTGCATCCAGTTTTCGGTGCCGTCTCGAATCGAGTGCCGCCAGGTGACACCCTGTCGCGTTTCGTCGGCTTCGGTGACAAAAGTCGGGACAACTCCAAAAACTATTTTCGAACTCAGGGCTTTGAGTTTTTGTTTTAGTCCCAAAGGGCGCGGCGGGATGCCTTTGAAGGCTCGATAGCGCCGAAACGCCCGTTTTGAAACTCAAATGCCTTTTCGCGTGCAAGACGCCAGCTGCAATAGGAAGTGAATCAACGCAGTTGGCTTTCAAACAGTTTGCAAAACTGCAGGTCGCAGGTCTTCATTGCCAGTAGGAGAAATGAGTAGTCTCAGGTGGCTTGCTCATGAGTTGACTAACGGGATTTGAGATTACGCTGACGTCCGGAATCGCTTCGAGCACGGCGTTAAGTTTTTGGGGTTTGGGCGCAGCCCCTGCACCCGCGAGCGCGGGCCTTAAGCCCGCCGAGAGAGTGACGCGTCGAAAACGAAAGGGAAAGAGAGAAGGGGCCGTTCCTATCATTCAGGTTGCGACCGAAGAAGACAAGGAGACCCCCTGTGCCTGAATGATGCCCCACAGACCGCGTCCGACCGAGCTCAAGCCGAGCTTTTCCTGACGTCCGCCTTCGCGGAGATGATGGCTGGATTGGCTATGGATTGGCAACACCAATTTGGACGATTCCGGGAGGGGCGGTCCCGCCTCCCTGAACTCGACCGGCGACATGTAGCCCAGTGTCGAGTGGATCCTGAAGTTGTTGTACCAGTGCACGTAATCCGAGAGCTTGGCTCGGAGCTCGCGCGTCCCTCCTCGGTCCTGTGGAGTGGCCGACGATCTCCCCGTTGCAGAGGTCGACGAGCAGGCAGACGTAGTTCCACGACGCCCCGACGCGCACGGAGGCCAGGTCGCTGCATATATGGGTGCGCGGCACCCTGCCGCCGAAGCCGCGCGCGACGACGTTCGGCACGTCGGCCTCGTTGACCGCCCCGGGGTGCACCATGAACCTCTTCCTGCCGTATGTGCCGGCCAGGCCGTTCTCCCTCATGATGCGGCAGACGCGGCGCCGGCTGACGGTAACGCCCGACCTCCCGGGCGACGCCTTGATCTTGCGCGATTCGTTCCGGCCCTTGCTGGCGGCGTGCGCCGCCGCGGCCGCCGTCGCCCCCGACATTAAGGTCCTCGAGGGCCGCGTCGTCTCCGGCGACCAGTTCGTCTCGCCCGCGGAACAGAAGGCGCGCATCCTCGCGACCTTCGGCGACCTGTGCTGCGAGATGGAGGGCTGCACCATCGCGCAGGCCGCCTATCTCAACGGTGTGCCCCTCGTCGTCGCGCGCGCCATCAGCGACAAGCCCTGCGCCGAGGGCCAGGTCGTCGACTACAACACCTTCGAGAAGAAGACCGTCTTCGACTGCGCCCACATCGCCGCGCGCATGGTTAAGCTTTAGGCCCTGCGC
>CALLSB010000057.1:0-5438 GCA_938014225.1 uncultured Collinsella sp.
CTTGCCGCTCGCCTGCTTGGGCGGGATGCCGCCCGCTTTAAGGATCTGCACCTCGCGGTCGGTGAGCTCGCGCCACGAACCCTTGGCCACATCCTTGAGCTCCAGGCCGGCAAAGTTGCAGCGGTGCAGGCGGATCACCGGATGGTGAATCTTGCTCAGCATGCGCTTAACCTGATTTTTGCGGCCCTCGCGGATGATGACCTCCACGGCGGTGGTGCCGGGCTTGACGCCTTGGGGAGCTACGGCTTCGGCCTCGCGCGCGTTAATGACACGGCAGATTGCCGGCTGGCACAGGCCGTCGTCGAGCTCGATGCCATGGCGGAGTGGCGTGAGATCGCGGTCGGACAGTTCGCCGTCAACGAGTGCCTGGTAGGTCTTGTAGACGTGTTTGCTCGGGTGCAGCAGGTCCTGCGACAGGTCGCCGTCGGTGGTAAAGAGCAAGAGACCAGTGGTGTCGCGGTCCAGACGACCCACCGGGAAGAGCCCCGGAAATCGGTCGCGCGGAACCAAGTCCGCCACACAGGGGCGCTCCTGCGGGTCGCTCATGGTGGTAAGATAGCCGGTCGGCTTGTAGAGCATCAGGTACACGGCGCCCTGGTCGAGCTTGACGGGCATGCCGTCGACCTCGATGTGATCGCGGTCGACATCGACCTTGGTGCCCAGTTCGGTCGCGACCTGGCCGTTAACCGTCACGCGGCCGTCGGTCATCAGGTCCTCCGAGCCGCGTCGGCTCGCCACACCCGCGCGCGCCAAAAAGCGCTGCAGGCGCATAGTGTGCGGATAGACGGGCTGGGCGTCGGTTGCGGGTACTGCGTTGCCCATGGCGCGCGTCTCCCCTACTTCGTTAGTCCTCGTCATGCAAATCCTCCGAGGTCTCGTCGGCGACCAGGGTCTCCAAGTCCTCGACTGCCTCAACATCTTCAACATCGGTATCGAGAAGTTCGCGCTCTTCGTCCAGGTCCTCGGCCTGTTCCTCGAGCGTGGACTGAATACTGCGGCCGCTCAGGCGCTCGCGGATAAACTGGCGCGACTGCTCGTCGGGGGCAAACTGCTCCAGGTCGGGCAGGTCGCGGGTGGAGCGCAGACCGAACTTTTCCAGGAAGGCGTTGGTCGTGCCGTAGATGATGGCTTGACCGCGCTGGGGGTCGCGGCCGAGCTCACGCACCAGGCCCTTGTCCACGAGCGACGCGATGACGCCGTCGGAGTTGACGCCGCGGATGCCCTTGACCACCTCGCGCGTAACGGGCTGGTGGTAGGCGATGACGGCCAGGGTTTCGAGCGCCGCTTGCGACAACTTTTGCGTATCCCAGCTCAGCACGTAAGCCTCGACTACATCGTGGTAGGCGGGGTGCGTAAACAGGCGCCAGCCGCCGGCGACCTCGCGCAGCTGAAAGCCGCGGTTGGCCTCCTCGTACTCAACCTTGAGCTCGGCGAGCAGCGATGCGCACTCGCCGGGGGCGATATCCAGTGCGCCGGCCAGCGCGGGCGCACTCACCGGGTCGCTCGACACCAGCAGCAGCGCCTCGAGAGCGCCTTTGAGGCTGTTTGCATCCAGCGTGGAAAGGGTTGACATGGTTGCGGCTCCTATTCGGTGAGCTCGGGGCCCTCGCCAGGCACATAGGCCTCGGCGCCCTCGACGCGGTTGATTTGAATGGTTCCAAAGATCTCGTCCTGGCTCAGCGTGAGCGAGCCGCGCTTGGCGAGCTCGAGCATGGCCAGGAAGGTGACGACGAGCTGCTCGGTGGTGGCGTCGCCGTCCAGCAGCTCGCGGAAGGTGCAGGTTTGGTGCGCCATGGTAAAGCGGTCGACCGAGGCCACCGTCAGGTCGAGCGGCACGCGATGCGGTGCCACGTGCTCGGCCTCCAGCAGGAAGGTCTGGCGCTTGCCGTCCAGGTCGGCGCAGATGACGGCGAGGCCGCGCAGGGTGATGCCGGCCAGGTAGTCGGGCATGAGGCCCAAGAACTCGGGGTCGGGGCCGGCCACGCGCGGATGCATGCGGCTCTCGGCCTGCATGCGCGCGCCAAGGGCCGCCGCCGCGCCCTTAAACTGCTTGTAGGCAATCAGGCGCTGAATCAGGACCTCGCGCAGGGCGTCGCCGTCGAGCGCACTGAGTTCTTCGAGGTCTTCGTCGAACTCCTCATCGTCGTCATCGACTTTGCGCGGGGCTTCCTGGGGCACCAGCGAGGCAGCCTTGATATCCAAAAGGGTTGCCGCGACCAGCAAAAAGTCGCTCGCCACGTCCAGGTCCAGCGCCTCGATGCGCTCGGCCTCGGCAAGGTATTGTTCGGCCACCTCGCTGATCGAGATGGCGCCGATATCAACTTTTTGGCGGGTTACCAGCTGAAGCAGCAGGTCGAACGGTCCGCTGTAGACCTGCGTCGACACGCGATACGACATATTCGACCTCCTTTGACGGCGCCTTCGCGGCGCGGTTTGGGTGCATGTTACGACCGCTTTGCACGGTCGACCTGTAAGTTTACCTTAGATGCCGGCGATTGCGAAGTTGAGCAGCTGTTCAGCAAGCGGATACACGGTAACGTCGAAATAGCGGCCGATTACATCGATGCCGGTCCACATAGGCAGCAGGTATAGAACCAGGATGAGTATGGGCATAGCGTATTGCTGCAGGCGGTAATAGTTGTTGAGCGCCTTGCCCTTGAGGAAGGGCACGATGATCGACGAGCCATCAAGCGGCGGAATCGGGATGAGGTTAAAGAACGCGAGCGACAGGTTGACCACGATAAACGTGGCGCCGAAGTTCATGATCTGTGACGCTACGGCAAAGGACATGCTGGTGTAGAGGTTGCCGTACGTTGCGTGCATGAGGGCGGCCGCGAGGCACGCGAGGGCGATGTTCGATGCGGGGCCGGCCGCGCTCACCAGGACCTCGTCGCGCTTGGGGTGCTTGAGGTTGTTGAGGTAGACGGGCACGGGCTTGGCGAAGGCGAACACCGGGCCTCCGGCGGCGAGCATCAGCAGCGGCAGGAGGATGGTGCCAAACGGGTCGATATGGTTGAGCGGGTTGAGCGAGACGCGTCCGCGCGAACGGGCCGTCTTATCGCCGAGTGCCCAGGCCGCGGCGGCGTGCGCGCTCTCGTGGATCACGATGCCAACGATGACGGCGACCGCGCTGGCGAGCAGGTTCATGAAGTAGCTGCTGGACATAACGATCCCCTAGCGGACGCGGCGCGAGGCGCGCGTGAGCAGGTAATCGGCCACAAATAGAATCACGGCCACGATGGCGTAATCCAGGCGGAACACGCCGCCAAAGGGAGAAGTGATGACGCCGTAGCCGGCGATGGCGCTCGGCAGCGCGCGCGAAAGCTCGACGACAAAGCCCACGATCTGCAGCTTGGCGGTGAGGCCGCTAAAACACAGCAGCACGGTCATCGCGCTCATAAAGATGCCGCAGATGCGACAGGCGATGGCGATGATGCTCATCGCCACGGCAGTGGCCTTACGAGAGTTCACGCGCGGTCTCCTCTTCGATCTGGGTGGAAAGTTCCAGCCATTCGTCCTCGAGCTTGGGCAGCTCTTGCTTAAGGCCGTTATATTCCCCCAGCGCGGCGTTGAACTTGTCCTGATCGGCATAAAGCTCTTCGCTTGCCATCAATTCCATAAGCTCGTCATAGCGGGCGCGCTTTTTGTCGAGCTCCGTCTCGATCTTCTTGAGCTGGTTGCGCACGCCCTTGAGCTTCTTGTTGAGCGCGGCGCGGGCCTGGGCCTCGGCGCGCTTTTGCTCCTTGGTCTTTTTGCCCTCGGCCGGCTTGGAAGCGGCGGCGGGCGCATCGGGCTGGGTCGCGGTGACCTTAGCGTCCTTGGTCGCGGCCGGTGCGCTCTCCCCTGCCGCCTCGGCGGCGCGGGCTGCGAGGTCCTCGCGCTTGTAGAGGTAGTAGTCGTAGTCGCCGTCATAGACCGTGACCTTGCCATCGCGGATGTCGATCACGCGGTTGGCCACGGCGCGCACCAGGTGCTCGTCGTGGCTGATTAGCACGATGGTGCCGGGGAAGTTTTGCAGGGCGTTCTCGAGCATGTCCACCGAGTCGATGTCCAGGTGGTTGGTGGGCTCGTCCAGGCACAGGAGCGCCTCGGGGGCCACGAGCATCTTGGCCAGGGCCAGACGCGCTTTTTCGCCGCCGGAGAGGACGCGAACCTGTTTCTCGATGGAATCGTTGTCGCTAAACAGGAAGGCGCCCAGCAGGCTGCGCTGCTGCGGCACGGTCCACTTGGGCGTGACGGTGTCGATCTCTTGTAGGACGGTGTTGGACTCGGTCATGCCTTCGAGCGCGTGCTGGGCGTAGTAGGCCACGCCCACGTTGGTGCCCAGATCGCGGGTGCCGGTGGTGGGTGGCTCCAGGCCGGCGAGGATCTTCATGAGGGTGGACTTGCCGGCGCCGTTGGGGCCGACGAGCGCCACATGCTCGCCGCGGTAGAGCTTGAGGTCGATGTCACTGTAGATGTGCTTGTCGCCGTATGACTTGGAGACGCCCTCGAGGCCCACGACCATATCGCCCGAGCGCGGCGGGTCGGGGAACTTAAAGTCGATATGCTTGTGGCCCTCGGGCAGGATGACGAGCTCCTTTTTGATCTGCTCGATTTTGCGGATGCGCTCCTGGGCCTGGGCTGCCTTGGTGGGCTTGTAGCGGAACTTATCGACGAAGACCTGCATGTGGGCGATGTCGCGCTCCTGGGCGGCGCGCTTGGCGCGCATCTGCTCCAGGTTGTCCTCGCGCTGCTTGAGGTAGCTGCTGTAGTTGCCGGTGTAGGTGGTTACGCGACGGTTTTCGAGTGCGGCGACGTGGTCGACGCAGGCGTCCATGAAGGCGCGGTCGTGGCTGACGATGAGTACGGCGCCGTCGTAGTTGGCGATAAAGCCGCGTAGCCACTGGACGCTCTCGAGGTCCAGGTGGTTAGTGGGCTCGTCCAGCAGCAGCAGGTCGGGGTGGCGCAGGAAGAGCTTGGCGAGCGCGATGCGCATCTGCCAGCCGCCCGAGAACTCGGAGCACGGGCGCTCAAAGTCGGTGACCTTAAAGCCCAGGCCAGATAGGATCTTGCGGGCGTTGCTCTCGAGCTCGTAGCCGCCCAGGTGCTCAAAGCGGTCCTGGACCTGTCCGTACTCGTTGAGGAGCGCGTCGACATCCTTCCCCTGTTCGGAGAGCTCGGTGATCTGGGCCTGCAGCTCGTTGGCGCGCTCGCCCATGCGGCGAATTTCCTTGGCGGCCGCCATGACCTCGGCAAGGATGGTGGTGTCCTTGTGCTCCAGGTTGGTTTCCTGCTCTAGGTAGCCTACCTGGCAGTCCTTTGCGTACTGGATCTGGCCGGCGTCGGGGCTGTCGATGCCCATGATGATCTTGAGCATGGTGGTTTTGCCGGCGCCGTTGGGTCCCACGAGCGCAAAACGCTCGCCGGGGTTGATCTGGAAGGACGCGCCACTAAAG
>CALLSB010000058.1:0-3549 GCA_938014225.1 uncultured Collinsella sp.
CGTTTAAACAGTCCCTATTTCACCGCAACTTGTGGGAGGGGTAGAAAAAGGGGGAGGCCCTGGAGAGGGTCTCCCCCCTTGTTACAGAGGCGATATTATTCGCGCGTTGCGGGATTACACCAGACGGGCGTTGATCGTCTTGGCGATCTCGGCGGCGTCGGAGGAACCCTTGACGGTGGCACGGAAGTCCTCGTCCATGAGCGCCTCAGCGACCTTGGACAGGATCTTGAGGTGCGTGGTGCCGGCCTGGGCACCGGGGATGAGCAGGGCAATAGCCACGTTGACGGGAGCGCCGTCCATGGTATCCCAACCGGTCACGCCAGAGTCGTCCTTGACGACGATGACAGCAGCCTCGGTAATGGCATCGGACTTGGCATGCGGGATAGCGAAGCCCTCCATCATACCCGTGGTGCCCTCGGCCTCGCGGGCCAGGAAGGCGTTCATCACGGCATCGGCGTCGCCAGCGACACCGGCCTTGACGGCCTGGTTGGAGACAAAGCTCAGGGCCTCGTCACGAGAAGCGAAGTTCTCGGCAACAAAAACGTTCTCGACCTTCACGAAGTCGGCAGCCTCGGCCTTGGGGGCCTCGACAGCAGCGGCCTTGGGAGCCTCGACCGGCTTAGCGGGAGCGGCAGGAGCGGCTTTCTGGTTCTTCTCGAAGTCATACTTCTTGAAAGCGACGAACAGGATGCCACCGACCACGGCGCCGATGAGGATCGCGAGGACCCACAGCGGACCGTTCTCGACAACGGGCAGGACCAGGAAGCCACCGTGGGGCGCCGGATCGTGGACGTTGAACATAATGGTCAGGATCGAGGCGATGGAGGAACCGAGCATCATGATGGGCATGACGGGCCAGATGTTCTTGGTCATGAACGGAATGGCGCCCTCGGTGATGTGGGTGCAGCCAAGGATGAGGTTGACGACACCGGCGTCATGATCCTCCTGGCTGAAGTACTTCTTGCCGACGATGACGGCAAAGGTGGTGATCAGCGGCGGAACGATGCAGGCAGCAGAGACGGCAGCCATGAAGTTGGTGCCGAAGTTGTAGGTGTCGGTGCCGACACCGGCAGCCAGGGCCTCGGTGAGCATGGCGGTACCGGTGACGTAAGCAGCCTTGTTGACCGGGCCGCCCATGTCAAAGGCGCACATGCAGCCGATAGCAAGACCCAGGACAACAGCGCCAGAGGCAGACAAACCCTTGAGGAAGTCCATCATGGCGGTGTTGATGGCAGCCATGGGGCCGGAGATGCCGAGCATCACGAGACCGACGATGGCAGTCGAGAACAGCGGGTACAGGAAGATAGCCTTGAGGCCGTCCAGGTTCTTGGGCAGCTTGGCAAAAACCTTCTCGAGCAGCAGGATGACATAGCCAGCGAGGAAGCCGCCGACAATGCCGCCCAGGAAGCCGAAGCCCACACCGGTGCCGCCAGCATCGATCATGTGGGTATCGGCGTTAACGGGCAGGCCCTGGATGGCGATCATACCGGCAACAAAGCCGGGGACGAGTGCCGGGCGCTTGCCGATGGACTCGGCGATGTAGGCGGAAAGCACGGGAACCATGAGGTTCATGGCGATGCCGCCGATGATCTTGAGCATAGCGGCGAAGCTGTTGTAGTCGGCAGCCGTCGAATCGAAGGACGTGATGCCCCACAGGAACGAAACGGCGGTCAGGACGCCACCGGCGACGACGAAGACCAGCATGTGGCTGACGCCGTTCATGAGGTGCTTATAGATGATATGGCCGATGGACTCCTTCTCCTCGACCTCATCCTCGACGTCGGCAGCAGTCGCAACCGTGTCGTCGCCCTTGGCGGCGAGTGCGCGGTCAATCAGCTTGGCGGCAGCCTCGACGGACAGGGCCTTGGAAACACCAACGGAAACCATGGGCTTACCGGCGAAACGCTCCGCCTGGACATCCTTATCGGCTGCGACGACGACGGCCTTGGCACCAGCGATCTCACTCTTGGTGAGCTCGTTCTCGACACCGACCTGGCCATGGGTCTCGACCTTAATGGTCAGACCACGCTCGGCAGCTGCCTTCTCCAGCGCCTCCTTCGCCATGAAGGTGTGCGCGATGCCGGTAGGGCAACCGGTGGCGGCGATGATGTCAAACTTAGCCATGTGTCCCTCCTTCTTGAGTACAGCGCCCGCGGGCGCTCCCCTACACGCGCTTCGATGCGCGTTTTTCCACACCTGAAAGATACCAACCCACCGCTTATATGAGAAGCAATACAGCTCATTTCTCCGGTGAAAGGTTCTTTCACAACCGTAAACGGTCGATGAAAGTTTACCATCAACTATTGAAACGGCAAGGTGTATCTTGTAACTGAAAATGCCCCTATACTACGACATTACAAAACAAGTCCGATTTTTATGCCAGCCAGGAGTCATCCCATGTCCGATAGCAGCAAGAGCGCACTCTCCCTTATTAGCACGCACAGGGGGTACAGCGAGTCCGAGCAGCGCATTGTCGACTATATCCTAGAGCACCAGTCCGAGGCACCGCGTCTGACAGCCGCCCAGCTCTCGCGCGCAGCCGCAACCTCAGAGGCCACCGTCTCGCGCTTCTGCCGCAAACTGGGTTTTGGCAGCTTTCGCAGTTTTCAGTTTTCGCTGGCGCGCGATCTGGAGAGCCAGCGCAATGAAGGCCTCACCGACGAGGTCTCGCTCGACAATATGGAGCAGAGCCTCAAAAACATCCTCGCTGCCAAGGTCAGCGAACTCAATGCGACTATCGATGGCATTGACCACGACACGCTGGCAGCCGTCGTGCACGCGTTTAAGAACGCAGGGGCTATCGAGTTTGCAGCCGTAGGCAACACCAACGCCGTCGCGCTCGACGCAACGTTTAAATTTTCGCAGCTGGGCCTTCGCTGCATGGCAAGCACCATCAGCGAGACCTCGATTGGGTTTGCGCTTACGTTGCGCCCCGGCGACGTCATCGTGCTGATCTCGAACTCCGGCAAGTCGCGCCGACTGAATCGCATGGCAAAAGCGGCTCGCGGCTGTGGTGCCACCGTAGTCGTCATCAGCAGCGACAGCAAGTCACCGCTTGCTCGCTTGGCCGATTACACCTTTAATACCGTGAACCACGAGGCGCTGCTCACCACGGGCGACTTTGCGTTCTCCAAGATGAGCGCCACGATGATCATCGAGGTTATCTACAACTTCCTGCTGCCCGAGATTGAAGACGCCCGCGAGCATATCAGCTACTACGAGGAGCTCATCCAGCCGGATAAGGTCGTGGAATAGGTTTTAGCAGGGGTCGTTATGTACCGTTCCCACAAAACTATGCCGGTTTACTACGATGAAATCGGAATATGAGACCACATCGCGTTTTAAAAGAAAACCGCAGGCGTTCTACCTGCGGTTTTCTTTTTACAATTTTAGCTGTGCTCGAGCAACGCCGATTCATCGTAGTAAACCGGCATAGTTTTTGACGGTCGGGCCAGACAAGCTAGTGACGGGACAACAATTACTGATATTTTGCCCCCAGCACCGACGGATCGGCCTAAGCTCGCGCTTCTTCCAGCATCTGCCTGGCGT
>CALLSB010000059.1:0-15205 GCA_938014225.1 uncultured Collinsella sp.
TCGGCGGCGGGCGCCCGGTGCACCCGGGTGAGATCAGCCTTGCTCATGGCGGCGTGCTCTTTTTGGACGAGCTTGCCGAGTTTCCCACTGGCGTGCTGCAGACGCTGCGTCAGCCCATCGAGCGCGGCTACGTGAGGATCGTACGCGTCGACGGGGCTTTTACCTTCCCGTCGCGCTTTCAGCTGCTGGCTGCGAGCAATCCCTGCCCCTGCGGCTTTTTGGGCGATCGCGAGGTGCCGTGTCGCTGCTCGGCGGCGATGGTCGAGCGCTATCGGTCTAAACTGCGCGTTCCTTTGGCCGACCGTATCGACATGATGATCGATGTGACCCGTCCCGACCCTCAAGTGATTATCGAGGGTGCGGAGGGCATGTCGTCGGCCGAGTTACGTGACTACGTTGTGCGCGGTCGCGCCTTTCGCGCTTGGCGCGAATCCCGCATGGACGATGCGGATGCCGAGGCCGAGGATGACGAGACTCGGTCCATTGACGGCGTCGTTTCGACCTTTGAGCTCGATGATGCGGCGGAGAAGTGTGTGCTCGGCCTGTCGAAGCGCACGCATCTCACAGGGCGTGGCATCGTGCGCCTTGTTCGCATTGCGCGCACGATCGCAGATGTCGCCGAGAGCGAGCAGGTGACGCAGGACCACGTGCTCGAGGCGGCGATGTACCAGGGAAGGAGGGACCAATGATGGCTGAGGGGACCTTCGAGCTGCATCCAGGTGACGCGTTGTATCCCGAGACCGTTTTGGAGCTTTCTGATGTACCTCAGACGCTCTATGTGCGCGGCAACCCCGAGGCGCTTTCGACGCCCGCGCTCTCCATCATCGGTGCGCGAAAGGCCTCGCCGTATGGTCTTGCCGTGGCAGAGCTTGCGGCGAAGGTGGCGGTTGAGGCGGGAGTGACGGTAGTTTCGGGCGGTGCAGTCGGTTGTGACCAGGCCTCGGGTTGGGCTGCGGTCAACGCCGGCGGCAAACACGTCGTGGTGCTGGGGACGGGCGCCGACGTGGTCTACCCGCGTTCGAGCGCGGGGCTTATTACGCGCACGCTCGATACGGGCGGCGCGGTCGTGTCGATCTCTCCGTGGGGCATGGGTCCGCGCAAGTTTGCCTTTCCGCGTCGCAATCGCGTGATCGCGGCCCTGTCGCAAGCCCTCTTTGTATCCGAGGCGGGTATGCCTTCCGGGACGTTTTCTACAGCCGAGGCTGCTATGGACTTGGGGCGCGAACTTCTTGCCGTGCCGGGGTCGATCCTATCGCCCGAGTCGCGTGGCACGAATTACCTCATTGCGAACGGTGCCTGCTGCATTGTCGACGAGGAGTCCATCGAGATGGCTATCTCTCGCATATACGGCACCCTGCGCTACTCGCGCCCCGATGCTCCCGGCATTGCCGACCTGAATCCAACACAGCAGACCGTGATGCATGCGCTCATCGCCTCTCCGCTCAAGGTCGACGACATCGCGGCGCTCGTCTCGCTCGATGCTGTCGGCGTACTCAAACTCTTGGGTTCGCTTGAATTCGAGGGCCTTATCGAGCGCATGATGGATGGAAGGTATGCGCCCTCCAAGTTTGCCCTTCACGCCCAGACACCCTTCGGTCACAATGGAAAACGTGTCAATTAGAAAGGTGTTTGCAGATGCAGTTCGATCAGGTGACGGTTATCGGTGGCGGTCTGGCGGGTTCGGAGTGCGCGATCCAGCTTGCAGACCGCGGGTTTGCCGTAAAGCTGTGCGAGATGCGCCCCCAGGTGAGCTCCCCGGCCCACCATACCGATCATCTGGCAGAGCTCGTCTGCTCCAATTCGTTTAAGTCGACCCGTCCGGATTCCGCGGCTGGTTTGCTGAAAGCTGAGCTTGAGCGCATGGGTTCAGTCCTGCTCGATTGCGCCCATCGCGCGGCTGTTCCCGCCGGCGGTGCCCTGGCGGTCGACCGCGTCAAGTTTTCCGAGCTTGTCGAGGCCGAGGTTGCCGCTCGTCCCAATATCGAGGTCGTGCACGGCGAGGTCACGCAGATTCCCGAGGGTCACGTGGTCATTGCCGCGGGCCCGCTGTGTTCACCGGCGCTGAGCGAAGAGGTCATGAAGCTCGTCGGTGGCGACGCCCTTGCGTTCTTCGATGCCGCGGCGCCGATCGTCGATGCCTCCACGCTCGATATGGACGTGCTGTTCTCGCAGTCGCGCTACGAGGAGCAGGGGAGCGGCGACTATCTCAACGCTCCGCTCAACAAGGAGGAGTACGAGGCCTTTATCGAGGCGCTTACCACGGCCGACCGCGTGGTGCTCAAAGACTTTGAGGGCGGCGATCTGTTCCAGGCCTGCCAGCCTGCCGAGGAAGTTGCGCGCACCGGCAAGGACGCCATTCGCTTTGGCGCCATGAAGCCCGTCGGCCTCACCGACCCGCGTACCGGACGTCGCCCCTGGGCGGCGATTCAGCTGCGTGCCGAGAACAAGGAGAAGACCGCCTATAACCTGGTGGGCTTCCAGACCAACTTGACCTTTGGCGAGCAGAAGCGCGTCTTCCATATGGTGCCGGGCCTGGAGAACGCTGAGTTCTTCCGCTACGGTGTCATGCACCGCAATACCTTTGTCGACGCCCCGCACGTGCTCGATGGCACCTTTGCCGTGCCCGGTACCGGCGTGCGTCTGGCCGGTCAGATCACCGGCACCGAGGGGTACATGGAAGCTGTGGCGACCGGTCTGCTCGCGGCGCTCAACACCTATGCCGAGGCTATCGGTGCCGCGGGCGTCGAGTTGCCCCGCGTGGGCGCCCTGGGTGCGCTCGTGGGCTATGCGACCGATCCTGCCACCGTGGGCTATCAGCCCATGCATGTCAACTTTGGCCTGGTGCCGCCGCTCGAGGATGGTAAGCGCCGCAGCAAGCGTGACCGCTACCAGGCCTATGCGGACCGTGCGCTCGAGGCCCTCGATGCCTACTTGGCCACGCGTTCCGACTTGTTTGGAGGCGACCGGTCATAGCCTTTGACCTGTACGACGCCGTCGACTCGTTTATCGCCTATATCGCACGCGTCGAGGGGCTTTCTCCCAACACGGTGACTGCCTATGGCTCGAGGCTGGAGCGCTTCGCTGCCTGGTGCGAGCGCGAGGATATCGACGCTCGCGCTGCCGACGTGCGGACCGTTCGCTCCTATTTGGCCGAGCTTTCGCGTGAGCAGGTGGCTCCCCGAACGCTTGCGGCGCATCTGTCTGCCATTCGCTCGCTCTATCGGTGGATGGCTGCCGAGGGGATTGTCGAGGGTGATGCGGTCTCGGCTATCGCATCGCCCAAGCTGCCGCGCGACCTGCCGGGCGTCCTTACGACTCAGCAGGTCGAGGCACTGCTCAAGACGCCTGATACCTCGACGCCCGCGGGACTGCGCGATGCGGCAATGCTCGAGTTGCTCTATGCATCTGGCGCCCGTATCTCTGAGCTCGCAGCACTCAATGTGGAGTCCATCGCTTGGTCCGAACGCACGCTGCGCCTGTGGGGCAAGGGGAGCAAAGAACGTATTGTCCCTCTGTATCGTCGTGCGCTCGAGGTGACTCGTCTCTATATTGAGGAGGGGAGGCCGGAGTTGCTCGCTCAGGCAAAGCGCCGTGACCCCGCTACCGGGCCGCATCCGCTGCTTATATCGGCGCGCGGCAATCGCATGAGTGCCGCCATGCTCAGGCGGCGGTTCCATATGCTGGCGACGCTCGCCGGCATTCCGGCCGACATTGCCCCGCATGCGATGCGCCATACCTTTGCGACCGACTTGCTCGAGGGCGGTGCGGACCTGCGCTCGGTTCAAGAGCTGCTGGGTCATGCGAGCCTGTCCACGACGCAGATTTACACGCACCTCACGCCCGATCGGCTCAAACGTGCCGTGGCTCAAGCCCATCCCCGCGGCGAATAGTGGCTGGGACGTCCCGCGCCGCACTCAGGTGTGTGGTTTTGATTGCGGGTTGGCAGGAAGATGCATTCCTGCTATCATTCATCGGGTTGCTTCACGGCAACATGTTTTTATCACGCACGTGCGGCTACTTCATACCGTGGTGCCCGGGCTTTGGTAGCACATGTCCGGGTTGGTTTTGGAGGATGACCCCGCGCGGAGGCAAACCACAGGAGGTTTAACATGGCTACCAAGATTAATATCCGCACCCTGCTCGAGGCCGGCTGCCACTTCGGTCACCAGACCCGTCGCTGGAACCCCAAGATGAAGCCGTTCATCTTCGGTGAGCGCAACGGCATCTACATCCTCGACCTCAAGCAGACTATCCTCGACGCCGACCAGGCCTACACCTTCGTCAAGAACGTCGCCAAGGGTGGCAACGTGCTGTTCGTCGGCACCAAGAAGCAGGCTCAGGAGGCCGTCAAGAACGCTGCTGAGCGCGCCAACATGCCTTACATCAACCAGCGTTGGCTCGGCGGTATGCTGACCAACTTCGTCACCATCCGCTCCCGCATCAACCGCATGGAGGAGCTCGAGGCCATGGTCGAGGACGGCCGCATGGCTGTTCTGCCCAAGAAGGAGCAGGCTGTTCTCGGCAAGGAGCTCACCAAGCTCCAGACCAACCTCGGTGGCGCCCGCGACATGAAGGGTCTGCCCCAGGCTCTCTTCGTCATCGACACCAAGCGCGAGGAGAACGCCATCAAGGAGGCTCAGCGCCTGAACATCCCCGTCGTCGCTCTGATTGACACCAACTCCGATCCCGACGAGGTCGAGTACGGCATCCCCTGCAACGATGACGCTATCTCCGCTGTCACCCTTATGTGCGAGCTCATGGCTGACGCCTGCCTCGCTGGCTCCGGCAAGGAGCAGGTCTCCGAGGCCGAGATGGCCGCTGAGCCCAAGGCCGAGTAAATCAGTCTTAGTTAATTCTTTTTCATCTCTTTGAAAGGAACCACAATGGCCCAGATTACCGCCGCTATGGTCAAGCAGCTCCGCGAGATGACCGACTCCCCGATGATGGAGTGCAAGAAGGCTCTCGTCGAGGCAGACGGCGACATGGACGCCGCTGTCGACGTTCTGCGTAAGAACGGCCTTGCCAAGGCTGCCAAGAAGGCTGGCCGTGAGACCAACGAGGGCGCTGTCGCCGCGTTCGTCTCCGAGGATGGCAAGACCGGCGCTCTGCTTGAGCTCTCCTGCGAGACCGACTTCGTTGGCTCTAACGCCAAGTTCACCGGCTTTGCTTCCAAGGTCGCTGAGGTTGTCGCTACCACCGAGCCTGCTGACGTCGACGCTCTGCTCGAGAAGCCGATGGGCGAGGAGACCGTTTCCTCCGAGCTCACCGAGATGATTCACATCATGGGCGAGAACATGAAGATCTCCCGCTTCGCTGCCCGCAAGGCTGAGAACGGCGCGCTCGCTTCTTACATCCACATGGGTGGTAAGATCGGCGTCCTCGTCGAGTTCGCCTTCGAGAAGGCTGAGACCGCTCAGGCTGAATCCTTCAAGACCTTCGCTCACGACGTTGCCCTTCAGGTTGCCGCCGTCGCCCCGATCTGCGCTACCCGCGATCAGGTTCCGGCCGAGACCGTCGAGCACGAGAAGCAGATCTACATGGCTCAGGCTGCCGAGTCCGGTAAGCCCGAGGCTATCCAGGAGAAGATGGCTGTCGGCCGTCTGGAGAAGTTCTACAAGCAGTCCGTGCTCACCGAGCAGGAGTTCATCAAGGACAGCTCCCTCACCATCAAGAAGTACGCTGAGCAGGTCTCCAAGGAGCTCGGCGACACCATTACCGTCGTTGCCTTTGACCGTCTGGTCCGTGGCGAGTAAATAAGCTCTTGTAGCTGGTAATGAGCAGGCTGTGGGTTTTACTCACAGCCTGCTTTTTCATGGCTCTTCTTAGAGCCTTTGATAGAATGTTGAGAGTTCAATCTAAAGGAGGATCGCTTTGTCCGACATCCGATATAAACGCGTGCTTCTTAAGCTTTCCGGCGAAGCGCTGATGGGCGACGGCCAATATGGCATCGACCCCAAGGTTACCGACCATCTTGCTAAGCAGGTCAAGGAGCTGCTCGCCGTTGGCCATGAGGTCGGCGTCGTTGTCGGCGGCGGCAATATTTTCCGCGGCATGGTAGGCGCTGCCGGTGGCATGGAGCGTGCTCAGGCCGACTACATGGGCATGCTGGCAACCGTTATGAACGCGCTCGCCCTGCAGGATGCCTTCGAGCATAACGATGTTCCCTGCCGCGTGATGAGCGCTATCCAGATGAACGAGATCTGCGAGCCCTATATTCGCCGTCGCGCCATCAACCACCTTTCCAAGGGCAACGTCGTTATTTTTGCCGCCGGTTCGGGCAATCCGTACTTTACGACCGACACCGCCGCGGCTCTTCGTGCGTGTGAGATCGGCGCCGAGATTCTGATTAAAGCCACCAAGGTTGACGGCATCTACGATAAGGATCCCGTCAAGTGCGCTGATGCCGTCCGTTTTGACAAGATTACCTATCACGAGGTTCTCGTCCGCGGTCTGCAGGTTATGGATTCCACGGCTACGGCACTGTGCCAGGACAACCGTATGCCGATTTTGGTCCTCAACATCGATGGCGAGGACACCGTCAAGCGCGCGCTTTCGGGTGAGCCCGTCGGCACGCTCGTCTATCAGGAGGATTAAGCATGGCAGAGAACATCACCGCCCATATGGACAAGTCGCTCGAGTCCCTCAAGCATAACTTCTCCAAGGTCCGTACCGGCCGCGCCAATGCCAACATTCTGTCCGACATCACCGTCGATTATTACGGTGTTCCCACGCCGGTCACGCAGGTTGCCGCCGTCAAGACCCCCGAGGCCCACATGCTGCTCATCGAGCCGTGGGACAAGGCACTCATCAATGCTATCGTCAAGGCCATCGGCGCTTCCGATCTGGGTATTACCCCCAACTCCGATGGCACCGTCGTTCGTCTTCCGTTCCCGGCTCCCACTGAGGAGCGCCGTCGCGAGCTCGTCAAGGAGTGCCGCGAGTACGCCGAGCAGGCCAAGGTGTCTATCCGTAACATCCGTCGCGACTTCAACAACAAGCTCGAGCGCGATGAGGAGCTCACCGAGGACGATGTCCGTCGCGAGCAGGCCAAGGTCCAGAAGCACACTGATGAGTATGTCGCCAAGGTCGAGGAGCTTCTGAAGGAAAAAGAAGCCGAGGTCATGGAGATCTAAGGTGCAATACGACGAGCATAAACTGGTCGAGTACTTTGCCGACGCCCCTGCGGGCGTCGGTTTTTCCGACCTTGACCTCAATAACATTCCGCACCATATCTCGTGCATCATGGACGGTAACGGTCGTTGGGCCACGTCGCGCGGTCTTGCACGCACCGAGGGCCACAAGGCGGGTATCGTCTCCCTGCGCGAGATCATTACCGCATGCGTGCGCTTGGGTGTCGACGTCCTTTCGGCCTATGCGTTTTCCACCGAAAACTGGAATCGTCCGCAGCACGAGGTCAACGTTTTGATGCATTTGTTTGCCAAGACGTTTATCGATGAGTTGCCGCTGCTTAAGCGCGAAAACGTTCGCGTTGTCTTTTTGGGCGATATTTCCGCACTGCCTAAGAAGACCCGCGATGTCTTTGAGCGAGGTCTTGCCGAGTGCGCCAATCACACCGGCATGACGCTGGCGCTTGCCGTCAACTACGGCGCGCGTGCCGAGATTACCCGCGCTGTCCGTCAGATCGCACTCGACGCTGCCGCCGGTAAGATCGATCCTGGCGCAATTGATGACGACATGGTGGCTTCTCACCTCTATACCGCTGGCCTTCCCGATCCTGAGCTTGTGATTCGCACTTCTGGTGAGCTGCGCCTTTCGAACTATCTGCTGTGGCAGGTGGCTTATTCCGAATTCTACGTCACCGATACCTATTGGCCCGACTTTGATCGTTGGGGCCTTGTCGACGCCATTTTGGCCTATCAGGGCCGTGACCGTAGGTTTGGTGGTCTGAGCAAGACCGAGGAGGCTTAATCGTGTCCGATCGTCCCAAGGCGTCTGCTCCCAAGACGTCAACTCCCAAGGCGCCTTCCGCCAAGAGCGGCGCGGCTACGACTTCGTGGTTGGCCGGCTTTATTACCCGCGCCGCCGCAGGTATCGTCTACGCCGTCGTGTTTATTCTCTGCTTGGTTTTGGGTATCGTTCCCACTGCCATCTTCGTCTCCGTCATGAGCGGTCTGTGCTGCTATGAGTTTTTCCGTATGACAAGGCTCGATGGCAAGATGGCTAACGAGCGCATGGGTATCGCTGCCGCCGTACTCTTTCCGCTTTCGGCGTTGGGCGATTCGATGTTGCTGAATGCCCTGCTTTTTGCCCTGATGCTCGCTGTGGGCATTTGGTATGTCTGGTCGCCGCGTACCCGCATCTCTGATGTGGCCGTGACGCTCATGGGTCCCATCTACACTGGCTTTATGCTGTCGGCTATCGTGCTGCTGCGCGATGCTGTGCCCGGTTTTGCCGGCGCCCTGCTTTCGGTGGGTGTTTGCGCGTCTCTCTGGGTCTCCGATTCGTTTGCCTACATCGTGGGCAGCCGTATCGGTAAGCACAAGATGGTTCCCAAGATCTCTCCCAAAAAGAGCTGGGAGGGGTTTGTCGGCGGCATCCTGGGCTCGGTTTTGATTTGGCTCATCCTGTGGGCGACGCACTTCTACAAGCTCAGCCTGCCCTATGCGCTGCTGTGCGGCGTGGTCGTGTCCGTCCTGGGCGTTATCGGCGACCTCATCGAGTCACGTATCAAGCGTGGCGTGGGCGTCAAGGATTCCGGCAACCTTATCCCGGGCCATGGCGGCATGCTCGACCGTAGCGATTCGCTTATCTTCGGTTGCATCACCGCGCAGCTGATGCTGATGATCGGAGGCGTGCTGTAATGTCCTTCCAGACGACGTATGGCTCCGATGGACGTCTCCGTGTTGCCATCCTGGGCTGTACGGGCTCTATCGGCACCCAGGCACTCGATGTGTGCCGTCAGCATGCCGATCGCCTGCAGGTGACGGCGCTGTCCGTTAACTCCAGTACCTCCCAGCTCGTTGCCGCTGCCCGCGAGTTCTCGGTTTCGGCGGTTGCCGTGGCCGATGTCGCTCATGGCGATGACGCCGTGCTGCAGGAGTTGCCCGAGGGAACGAAGCTCGGCGTTGGCGCGCAGGCGGTTTGCGAGCTCGCGCGTCGCGACGATGTCGACTGCGTGCTCGTTGCTATTGTGGGCGCCGCCGGTCTCGAGGCGAGCCATGCGGCCTTGACCTCGAATAAGCGCCTTGCCCTTGCCAACAAGGAGTCCCTCGTCGTCGGTGGCGACTTGCTTATGCCGTTGGCGCAACCGGGCCAGCTTATTCCAGTCGACTCTGAGCACTCCGCCATCTACCAGTGCTATCTGGGGGAGAACCCGCGCGAGGCTCATTGTATTTGGCTCACCTGCTCGGGCGGTCCGTTCTTTGGCCGCACGCGCGACGAGCTCAATCGCGTGACGCGTGCCGATGCCCTCGCACATCCCACGTGGGCCATGGGCGCCAAGATCACCATCGACTCCGCCACCCTCATGAACAAGGGCCTGGAGCGCATTGAGGCCATGCATCTGTTTAACTGCGACCTCGATTTCATTAACGTGGTCGTGCAGCGTCAGTCCAAGATTCACTCTATGGTCGAGTTTGCCGACGGCTCCGTGATGGCGCATCTCGGTGCTTCCGACATGCGTATTCCCATCCAGTTCGCGTTCTCGTATCCCGAGCGTTGGGATACCCCGGCGCCTCGTATCGATTTCCGCGAGCTGGGGCAGCTCACGTTTGATGCTGCCGACATGGATACCTTCCGCTGTCTGGCACTGGCCGAACGTGCCGGCAAGACGGGTGGCACCATGCCGTGCGTGCTCAATGCCGCCAACGAGGTCGCCGTCGATGCCTTCCTGCACGATGGCTGCAGCTTTACCGATATCGATCGCATTGTAGAATCCTGCATGGATGCCCACGATATGCAGGCGGTCGATTCGTTTGAGCAGCTTCGCGACATCGATGCGTGGGCGCGTGAAAAGGCTGCGCAGGTGCTCGCCGCAACCCGTTCCTAACCCATAAGGATTGCTTTTTCGTTTTATGGATACTGTTCTGAGCGTTCTCTCATCGGTCTTATGGGGCCTGCTGATGCTTTCCGTCCTCGTGTTTTTGCACGAGGGCGGCCACTTTTTGGCGGCGCGTGCCTGCGGCGTCCGTGTGACCGAGTTCTTTTTGGGCCTGCCGTGCCGCTTTGACATCCATTACACGTCGCGTCGCATTGGAACCAAGTTTGGCGTGACCCCGCTGCTGCTGGGTGGCTACGCTGCCATCTGCGGTATGGATCCGACCGACGTCTCGTGTGCCGATCGCGTGCTCGCGGCTATCTATCGTCATGGTCGCGTGACCGTGGCCGACCTTGCTGTCGAGCTCGAGCTATCCGAGGAGGTTGTGCTCGAGGCATGCGCCTTGCTCTTGGGTTGGGGCTCTATCGCGCCTTGGTATGAGGAAGGGGAGAAGCCCTCGCCGAGCTACTATCCCACCAAGTATCAGACGCTGCCGCGAGACGCGGCGGGTTACACCACCTTTGACGGCCGCCGTTTCGATCGAGAGCATGCGACTACCGAGGGCGATGTGTGGGAGCTGCCGTGCGGCGAAGCCGAGTTCCTTGCGCAAGAGCGTTCTCATACCTATCTGGGCCAGGGTTTTCTCAAGCGCGCCTTTATGCTGCTCGCGGGCATTCTCGTCAATATCCTGACGGGCTTTTTGCTGCTTATGAGCATCTACTCTATTGCGGGTGCCACCGTGCCGATGGATACCAACGTGATCGGTCAGGTTGACGAGGGGTCTATTGCCGCCAAGGCGGGTATCGAGGGCGGCGACGCGATCCTTTCGGTTGACGGAGTATCGTGCTCTACCTGGATGGACGTTTACGATGCCATCGGCAAGGCTGCCGGTAAGGACGATATCGCCATCGAGTACGAGCGTGACGGCAAGCAGCATTCGACCGCGGTTGCGCTCAAAGAGGACGAGCGCCTAGGTGTGTATGCCTCTACACAGGTTGTCCGTTTAGACCCCATCACGTCGGCTCGCCTGTCGTTCTCCTATGTTGTGCAGACAGCGGAGGGCGTGATGCGCCTGCTCCAGCCGCAGCATACGATGGAGATTCTCGATCAGTCTTCTTCGATCGTGGGTATTAGCGTTATGTCCTCACAGGCTGCTGCTGCCGGCCCTGCGACGTTCCTTTCGTTTGCCGCCCTCATTTCGTTCTCGCTTGGCTTTATGAACCTGCTGCCCATCCCACCACTCGATGGCGGCAAGCTGGTTATCGAGATCATTCAAAAGATTGCGGGCCGCGAGCTGCCTCTCAAGGTCCAGACGATTGTGAGCTATGTGGGCATCGCGCTCTTTGCGCTGCTGTTTGTCTATATGCTTCGTTCCGACGTCCTTCGATTTATTCTGTAGGGGAGTGTTTGGATTGTCTTTATCCCATCCTTTGCCGCGTGAGCTGACGCGCCCCGTGCATGTGGGCGGTGTGCAGATCGGTGGAGGCGCGCCGGTGGTGGTCCAATCCATGACCTGCACCGATACCGCTGATGCCCAGGCAACGCTTGCGCAAGTGTGCGCGTTGGCGCAGGCTGGCTGCGATATCGTGCGTGTGAGCGTGCCCACCGAGGCCGCGCTTGAGGGTTTCCGCACCATCTGTGCCGAGTCTCCGGTGCCGATCGTCGCCGATATTCACTTTAACCATAAGCTCGCCATCGGTGCCGTCGAGGCTGGTGCCGCCAAGCTTCGCATCAATCCCGGCAATATCGGCGATTGGGCTAAGGTCGATGCTGTGATCGATGCCGCGGGCGCCGCTGGGTGCGCGATTCGTATCGGCGTCAATGCCGGTTCGCTCGAGCAGGATATCGCCGAGCGCGACGACCTCACGCAGCCCGAAAAGCTCGTGATGTCGAGCGAGCGCTTCGTCAAGCACTTTGAGGACCGTGGTTTTACGAACATTGTGCTTTCGGCCAAGGCCCATAGCGTGCAAACGACGCTTGATACCTATCGAGCCCTGTCGCGTGAGATTCCCCACGTTCCGCTTCACCTGGGCGTGACGGAGGCGGGGACCAAGCTCCAGGGCACCATCAAGAGCTCTGTAGGCTTGGGTATCTTGCTTTCCGAAGGCATTGGCGACACCATGCGTGTGTCGCTCACAGCCGATCCGGTTGAGGAGCCGCCGGTTGCCTGGGGTATTCTGCAGTCGTTGGGCCTGCGTCGCCGTGGCCCCGAGATTGTTTCGTGCCCCACATGCGCCCGCTGCCAGGTTAACCTTATTCCCATTGCCGAGGAGGTTACCGAGCGGCTTAAGAACTACTCCGCGCCGCTTTCGATCGCTGTGATGGGATGTGCCGTTAATGGCCCCAGCGAGGCTTCTGATGCCGATCTGGGCGTTGCTTGCGGACGTGGTCAGGCCTTGCTCTTTTCGCATGGCCAGATCATTGGTAAAGTAGCTGAGGACCAAATTGTCGACGCGCTTATGGCCGAGGTCGACAAGCTTATTGAGGAGAAATAAATGACCCGAGCAATGTATATGTCTAAGCTTTATGCGCCGACGCTTAAAGAGGATCCGGCGGACGCTGAGCTCGCCAGCCACCGTCTGCTGCTCCGTGCCGGCATGATCCGCAAGGAGGCCGCCGGTCTATATTCCTACCTGCCGCTTGCTTGGCGCTCGATTCGCAAGATCGAGAACATCGTGCGCGACGAGATGGACGCTGCCGGTGCCCAGGAGCTTATGATGCCTATCATGGTCGACGCCGAGTTGTGGCGCGAGTCCGGGCGCATCGACGCCTATGGCAAGGAGCTTGTGCGCTTTGACGACCGTCATGGTCGCGAGTTCGTCCTGGGCCCCACGCACGAGGAGACCGTCACGGCCCTGGTGCGCAACGAGCTGCGCTCCTACAAGCAGCTGCCCGTCAACCTGTACCACATTCAGGACAAGTTCCGCGACGAGTTCCGCCCCCGCTTTGGCCTGATGCGCGGTCGCGAGTTCATCATGAAGGACGCCTACAGCTTCTCCGCCACGCAGGAGAGCCTGCAGGAGGAGTATGACAAGATGAAGCAGGCCTACGCTAACATCTGCGAGCGCTGCTATATCAAGGCCCTGCCCGTTGTTGCCGACTCCGGTGAGATCGGTGGCGATACCTCCGTCGAGTACATGGCTTTGGCCGACGCCGGCGAGGCTTCGCTCGTCTACTGCGACGATTGCGGCTTTGCTGCCGATGACGAGGCGGCAAGCACCAAGGTCGTCGTGACCGAGGGTCCTGGTGACGGTACGCTCACCAAGGTTGAGACTCCGGGCATGGGCACCATTGAGGCTGTTGCTAAGTTCTTTGGGTTCCCCGAGAACGGCACGCGCAAGTCGCTGGCACTCATCGACGCCGAGGGCAAGCCGGTCGTGGCCATTGTTCCGGGCGATCACGAGCTCAACGATTGCAAGGCCGAGCACGTCTTTGGCAAGGGCTATCGCATGATGACCGACGAGGAGCTTCAGGCGAACGGTCTGCACAAGGGCTTTATCGGACCGGTTAACCTGCCCGATGGCATTCGTCTGGTGTGCGACGAGAGCCTGCGCGATTCCAAGCAGTGGGCCTGCGGTGCCAACGAGGTCGATTATCACTTTACCGGTGCCTGCCCCGAGCGCGACTTTACCGTCGATGAGTGGGCCGATCTGGTCACCGTCGTTGCCGGCGACCCCTGCCCGCACTGCGGCAAGCCGCTCTCCGCTGCCCGCGGCATCGAGGTCTCTCAGGTCTTCCAGCTGGGCACCAAGTATTCCGAGGCCATGGGTGCCACCTTTATGGACGAGGACGGCAAGGAGAAGCCGCTCATCATGGGCTGCTACGGCGTTGGTGTGTCCCGCTCGCTCGCTGCCGTCGTGGAGCAGCACAACGACGAGCACGGTATCGTCTGGCCGGTCTCCGTTGCCCCGTACGAGGTCGCGGTGATTCCGCTCGATCCCAAGAAGGAGGAGTGCGCTACCGTCTGCGAGCAGATCGTTGATGGCCTGTGCGCCGAGGGTATCGAGGTTGTCGTCGACGACCGCGACGAGCGTCCTGGCTTTAAGTTTGCCGACAACGACCTTATGGGCTTCCCGTATCAGGTCGTTCTGGGTAAGCGTGGCCTTAAGAATGGCACCGTTGAGCTCAAGGACCGTGCCACGGGTGAGCGCGAGGATGTGGCGATCGACGAGGTCGTCGCCAAGGTCGCCGAGCTTGTGAAGGCAGCACGCCGTTAATCGACGATTTCGCTTGTAGTTCGATATACGGGACGGTCCCGCATTTCTCCAGATCGGGGAGATGCGGGGCCGTCCTTTTATCTTGTGGCATCCTCGATATCTAAAAGGAAAACCCCACAGCCCATGCGAGCTGCGGGGTTTTCCTTGTGCCTCCGATGCGAAATAAATCGCTCAGATATTACTGATAATCGACGACGTCGATCCAGTTCTTCAGGAACTCATCGTTCACGTTGCGCTTACGAGCGAGCTCGGAAGCGGCGACGATGCTCGTCCACTGACGCACGACCTGCATGGGCATGTCGGCGCGGTCGCAGTAGAGCTCTAGGTAGGCCTCAGCCTGATCCTTGCTGTTGAGGGCAAAGAGCAGGTAGGTGGTGGCAACGTCGGCAGCAGGGGAGCCCTGGGTGGCGTGTGCCCAGTCGCACACATAGAGCTGGCCGTCGTCGCCGACGATGACGTTGGAGGGGTTGAAGTCGCCGTGGCAGACCTTGAACTCCTTGGTCATGCCGTCCAGACGCTCCTGAAGGTTGTAGCGCGTGGTGGCATTGAGCTGATCAAGGCTGTCGATCATGCGGGCGTACTTGTCGCGCTGACGGTTGAGCAGCGGGGAGGTGTAGCCGTGGATCTCGATCTGGAGGTCGACGAGCATCTCGAGGTACTCACCAAAGCGCTGGGGCTCGGCAGTCATCTTCTCGGCAAGGGTGGTGCCCGGAACCTTCTCGGTCACGAGCGCCCAGCCGTTGGCGTTCTCGAGCTGGGAAACCTCGAGCGCCTTGGGGCTGCGGATGCCGCACTCATTGATGCGGGCAAGATTCAAAGCCTCGTTGAACACGTCGGAGACAGGCTTGGTCTCGTTAAAGACCTTGACAATCTTGTCGCCCAGGTCGTAAACGACCTTGTTGCCACGGCGGACGAGCTCGGTCTTGGAATCGGGTAGCAGCATGGTTGCATCCTTTCAACGATGCGATAGAAGCGACGGCGGGGGTGTGTG
>CALLSB010000060.1:0-22422 GCA_938014225.1 uncultured Collinsella sp.
TCCACACTGGTTGATACAATTTACGGGCCGGCGAGCGAAGCGGGCCCTATCCCCCGACCGAGCTCATCGCCCCGCGTTGCCGCGCGGCGATTTTCGTAGGTTCGCGCCTTGCGAAAGCCGGCTTTCAAAACAGTGCAGCGAACGAAAATGGCCCCACCCGGAGCCATTTTCGTTCGTGCAAATTGTTGATACGCGTCCCCGCTCTTATGTCTCGCGCATCGAAAAGCGCGCGTTTCTCAAGCTGTATCGTGCGCGGCGTACCGTCCGACACATATACGATACCAGCGCGCTTAAACCCGGCCTTGGCGATGGCGCCCTGCATAGGCAGGTTGTCTTGGTGCGTGTCGATACGCAGATGGTCGATACGTTCCTTGGCAAAGGTAAACATCGCAGCCGCGATACCGTGCACGGTGCCGTCGGACGCCACACGGTGCAGCACGGCGTACGGAGTGTCGCTACGCCATTGACCATCCTCAATTACGTCATAGCACTCGTCCGGACCCGGTAAAAAGGCAAACGTCGCAACCACGCGACCGTCGACTTCACACACGTAACTACCACCAGCGGCAATATCGGCAGCCAGTTGCTCGGCCGAAGGCGTGCCCTCGGGCCACTGCGTGGCGTTGCCATGCGCGCGCATAAAGGCGCGGGCGGCGTCATAGATGGCCATGACGGCGGGAATGTCAGTATCGAGGGTTTTTCTGATCATCACGCGGCGACCTCACGTTTATTGGTATCACTTTGGTTGAGCAATGATACCAGCGTTTGGAGAGAGGCGCGAAGCAGATGGGAAGCAAAAAGCGAGCCGCTTGGTCAAAAGCCAAAAGCGAGTTTTTGGGCGCTGCCACGGGCGGCGATATGAGCGACCTGTTTGCGCGCGAAGACGAGCGCCGCGACGCCCTGGACGCCGAGCGCGATGAGGCCTGGCGCTACAAGTCGTGCGAACGCAAAAACCGTTACGACACGCGCGCCGAGGCCGAGGCCGTTATGGCCGACTGCGAAAACCGCGGGCGGCGCGGTTTGGCCTGCTACAAATGCGAATACTGCGGCGGATGGCACCTGACGTCGCACCCTTGGAAATAGGCGCCGCATCGGCACGGCACTGACGGAGTGCCAGCCATCGCACGCAAGCTACGGACGCGGCGGCACCAAAACATCGTAACGGACGGCCTTGCCCGCAAGTTGATAGCTCGGCTTAACGCCGGCAAGCAGCGGGCCCTTCACCGGCCGCTTGATAACGACCTTGCGCGGATGCACAGCAAGCGCCGCCTCGACCAGCGACTCCTCATCGGTACATGGCTGTTCCAGATGGTGCAAGAGTTGGAACTTCTTTTTGACCGCCGCACTTTTGGTACGCTCGGGAAACATGGGGTCCAGATACACCACGTCGGGGGCGGCAAGCTCGCCCTGCTCGATTAGCTCAGTTACATGGCGAAGGCCGGCAATGCTGTCCTCGCCGGCATGTAAGCGCATGCGCGCCACAGCTGTCGCAAGCGCCGGATCATCTGCCGCGCGATCCAGGGCATCCTGGAGCAGCGCCGCGATCACGCAATCCTGCTCGTACAGATCGACGGTAAAGCCCGCGGCCGCCAGTAGCAGCGAATCCTCGCCAAAACCTGCCGTGGCATCGATTGCCCATGGGCTCTCGATGCCTTTTGTACGCGCAGCCTTTACCAGCAGCTCTTGCTGCAGACGGCCCTGCTTGAGTCGCGGCAGCATGCGGCCAAAATCGGCGCGCAGCTCCATCGTGCCATCGGTGAGCGTAAGGCCCTCGGGTTTCCCGGTCAGCTCAAGCCCCGCGGCCCGAGCAACAGAAAAGGGATCGACGACGCCCATGGACACTCCTTAACAAACAAACGAATACGCGGGGCGCCATTTATGCCAGCACCCAACCGTCCGCTATTGTCCCACATGCGACATGGCCCACAGCATCCCAATGCAAAGCACCGCCATCAACCCCGTGCACACGGCAGCGATCACAGAATCGCCCATGCGCCTTCCCAGCGACCGCGGCTCTCGTACTTGCTCTGCTCCGTACATCATGGCTCCTCCTTGAGACCAGCTCCTTGTTACGGCCTCATCATCGCAGCGCCGCACATGAGCTGCCATCGATTTGGCTTACGTCCAGCTTTCTTTTTTGAAAGGTTGGACCGTACAGGCAAGAGACGCTTTCAAACGCATGCATCGTCCCGTTGAACTACAATGTGCTTCACGATATGTGCCGTAACCTGGGCGCGACAGATTCTCCGCGCCCGCATCGAAAGGACCAGCTATGAGCGCTGCTCGCAAGACACTCAAAATCCTTGCCCTGATTTATTTTGTTCTGGGCATCGCCAGCCTCGTCATCGGAATTGCCGGCATTGTTACCGGCAATTTTGGATCCGCTTACGGATCGAACGCCACACTCGCCGCTGTTGTGGTGATTGTTAAGGGCCTCGTCGACCTTGCCGCAGGCGTCGCCGGTATCAAGGGCGCCAACAAGCCTTCGCAGGTAGACGGCGCATTTAAGCTCGGTATCGTTGCCGCGGCAGCCACGCTCCTCCAAGCCGTGCTCACGCTTCCCGCACTCGGCGGCAGCTCCGTCAATATCATCGCCTTTGTCATCGTGGTCTACGACCTGTTCTTTGTTCAGCAGGCACACGCCGTTAAGGCCGAAAACAAGGACCGCCTGTAAGCGCCCGCTTCTCATAACCTCTGTTGCAACCAAGCAACTAAAAAGGGCCGATCGCGCATCTCCGCGGTCGGCCCTTTGCGTTTGCCCAGATAAAACCTACCAAAATAAACCTGTCCCTTTTTTGGCAGGTTAGTGGCGGTACTCGGCGATGATGAAGTCGATGTCGGTTTGAAGGGTGTCCAAATTTGCCAGGCGCTCTTTGTCGGCAGGGCGCGTGCGATAGTAGTACGGCGTCATCTGGAACACCGCCTCGATGTCGGCCTGCGTCTGGAGCGTAATATTCGCAGATACCCGGTGCGTTCCGACTAACTCGAGCTCGGTTGTCTTCGGCAGCTTCTCATCGTTAAGGTACGGCGTGTCGTAGAGCACCTCCTTGAGCCCAAACAGATGACGTGCACCTGGCACGACGGTGTAGAGCGAGCCCTCGGGCGCCAGCACGCGGGCAAACTCGCGCTCGTTAAAGGGCGCAAAGAGCTCGGTCACCATATCGAAAGCGCCATCGGCCACGGGGATATCCTTCATGTTGGCCACGAAGTAGGTCGCATCGCCGCGCTTGGCGGCAAGGCGTACCATCTCCTTGCCCAGGTCGAAACCGTAAGCATCCACGCCCGGCACCGCGCCCATGGCACTGGTGTAGTAGCCCTCGCCGCAGCAAATATCGAGCAGTGTCATAGGACAGCTCGTAGACGTAGCACGCCCAGACACCTGCTTGCGCACCAGCTCGACCATCGCATCGCGCAACGGCGCATAGTAGCCACGGTTCAGAAAGTCGCGACGGCTGCGTGCCTGCGACTTGGGATCGCCCATGGAGTCGCCACTCTTGGACGAGCGCAGTAGGTACAGATAACCCTCGCGCGCACGGTCAAACCGATGCCCGCCCGCGCATGCAGCACCGCGTTCGTCATCCACCAACGGCTCATGGCAAACGGGACACAACAACATGGCAACTCCTTAGCGCGAACAACACAACACTCACCATTGTCGCACGCCTTCCCCACCTAGTCATTGGGGACGTTCTTAAACGACTAGTCAAAAGGGACACTCTTGCGTCACATAGGGACACTCCTTTTGGTCGGTGCCAAAGAGTGTCCCCAACGACTAGTCGTTTAAGAACGTCCCCAATGACTAGGCGATTAGGAGTATCATCATCTGCGCAAATAAGCACGAAAGAGCATATTAGAGATTGAGAGCGCATGGCTGACACCGTATCTAAGCACATTGACATGACCACCGGCTCGTTGTGGCGCAATATTCCCCTGTTCGCCTTCCCCGTGGCCGCCACGAGCATCTTGGAGCAACTGTCGAACCTCATCGCCACGGTCATCATCGGTAACTTCTCGGGCGACCAGGGAACCCTCGCCATGGCGGCGGTTGGCTCCAATGTTCCGCTTACCAGTCTTATGCTCAACCTGTTTATCGGCATGTCGCTTGGCTCCAACGTGGTCATCGCCAACGCTATCGGCCGCAACGATCAGAACATGGTCAAACGCGCCGTCCATACCTCGATTTTAATGGCGCTCGTGGGCTTTGTCGTCATCGCACTGGGCGAGGTCTTTGCCGAGCCCATGCTCGCCGCGCTCAACGTTCCCGCCGAAACCATGCCGCTCGCTTCGCTCTACCTACGCGTCTTTTTGCTCAGCCTGCCCTCGATCTTGCTTTACAACTTTGAGGCCGCGATCTTCCGCTCCGTCGGCATCACCCGCATGCCGTTGCAGGCGCTTGCCGTGTCCACCATCCTCAACATTGGCCTGGACCTCATCTTTGTCCCCGTACTCCACTGGGGCGTCGCGGGCGTCGCCATCGCCACCGCCATCGCCTACACCGTCAGCGCCGCTACGCTCTTTATCCGCCTGCTCAAGACCGACTCCGTCGTCCGCGTCACCCCCAGCGATTTGGCTATCGACCCCGTCGCCCTCAAGCGCATCGTCAAGATCGGCCTGCCCGCCGGCATCCAAAGCGCCGTCTTTGCTGTCGCCAACATCATCATCCAGTCTGCCATCAACAGCCTGGGCACCGAGGTCATGGCGGCATCGAGCGCCGCCATGAGCCTGGAGTACGTGTGTTACAACCTGCTCAACAGCTTTAGCCAGGCGTGCACCACCTTTGTGGGACAAAACCACGGTGCCCGCCAGATCGACCGCTGCACCAAAACGCTCAAGGTCTGCCTGGTCGAAGGCGGCATCGTCGCGCTCACCACAATTATCGTTATTGTCGGCCTGGGGCGCGAGATCTTGTCGCTGTTCAACAGCGATCCCAACATCGTCTCGATCGGCTATATCCGCGTGTGCTCGATCTTCCCGGCGTACGCCTTTAGCATGTTCTACGAAAACATGTCCGGCTACCTGCGCGGCTTTGGCATCTCGCTCACGCCCGCCCTCATCACCATGATCTGCGTCTGCGGCATCCGCTTCTATTGGGTGTTCTGCGTGTTCCCGCACTTCCGCACCTTTGCGAACATCATGATGGTCTACCCCATCAGCCTGGGCACCACGGCGTTCTTTATGGTCGTGGCGGTGCTGCTCTGCCACCCGGCACGCACCTATCGCGCCACCCAAGCCAAAGCGACAGCCCGCTAAACACCGCACTCAACGCCACGCCAGCCATTAATTGACAATATGCGAGCTCATATAGTCGATAAAGCGCCTGGTGGCGATGGGCATGGTGTCCCAGCTGCGCCAGGCGGCCACCACGTCGCGCGAGGGGGCATGCACGATGGGCCGCACACGAATATCGGCTCGCATGCCCTCCACAGTACGACGGTAGAGCATGCTCACGCCTAGGCCCTCCTCCACCATCGCCATAATGGTGTAGTCGTCGGTGACCTCGCTCGTCACGTGCGGCGACAGCCCATGCGCCGCGAATGCATCGAGCACCAGGCTCTGTTCGCCCTCATCCAGCAGCACAAACGGCTCGGACGCCAGGTCGGCGAGCGTCACCTTTTCCTTTGCCGCCAGCGGATGCGCGGCCGGCAACAATGCCACCAACTCGTCGTGATAGACCACGCGCTTCTCGAGCCCAGCGGTAAATCCGCGCGCCGTAAAGCAAAAGTCAACCACGCCATCGTGCACCCACTGGGCGTTGCGCGTGTAATCGCCCTGTTTGAGGGTAAAGCGTACACCCGGGTGCAGGGCCCCAAAATCGCGGATCACGCGCGGCAGCACGGTACGACTCACGTTGGTAAACGTCGCAATGCGAATATCGGTCGACGAAAGCCCCAGCAGTTCCTGGCGCTTGCCCTCGAGCTCGGCCTCGGCGGTCACAATCTGGCGCAGGTACGGCAGATATTGTTTACCGTCGCGCGTAAGCGAAACGCCCTGCTTACCGCGCTCGATAAGCGTGGTGCCCAGCTCGCGCTCGAGCGCCTTGACGGCCTGACTCACCGCACTTTGCGTATAGCCCAACTCGTCCGCCGCACCCTTAAGACTGCCGCGATCGACCACCATACAAACAATCTGATACCGCGATGCCATCGTGCCTCCACATCAATGCAGTCGTAAAACGTTTTGCCAGGGCTTTTCGCGCCTACTTTAGCGTTTCTTAATCATACTGAAGATACATTCGCTTTACTACATCCAAATCTGGGAGCAGAATCCTTTTTACGAAACCGTTCTGTAACAAAAGGAGCCCCATGGATCGCAAAAAAGCAATCGCGCTCTCATTTTCCGTTCCCGTCGCATGGGGCTTTTCGTACCCCCTTATGAAGATCGGCATGGACAGCATGAACGCCACGAGCATCGTCGCGCTACGCTGCATCATCGCCTTTGTGGCCTGCCTGCTGCTCTTCCACAAGCACGCGTTGCGCATCAACCGCGACCTTATGGTCCGTGCCGCCATCATCGGCGCCATCATGGCAACCGAGCTCACCTGCATGTGCCTGGGCTCCAGCCTCACCTCCGCCTCCACTGCCGGCTTTTTGCAGAGCCTGACGGTCGTGATCGTGCCGTTTGCCAACGCCGCCCTGCTGCGTCGCGCCCCCGAGTGCAAAGTGCTCGTCGGCACCGCCATCGTCACCTGCGGTATGTTGCTGCTCTCGGGCGCCGACTTCACCAGCCTGAACCCAGGCGCGCTCATCATGCTGCTCTCCGCCTTTGTCTATGCCGGCCATATCATTGTGGCGAAGCGCTTTGTCGAAGATATCGACCCGCTGGCTCTGGGCGTTTGGCAGCTGGGCTTCGGCGGCTTGTTCTCGGGTATCGCCGCATTCACCTTTGGCGGTTTCACGCTTCCCGGCACGCCGAGCGAGATCGTCGTTGTCGTCGCACTCGCACTCATCTGCTCTGCCTATGGCTTTATCACCCAAACGCTCGTGCAGCCCCACGTGCCCGCCGAGACCACCGGCTTCGCCTTCTCGCTCGAGCCAGTCTGCTCCGCCGTCTTTTCGTTCTTCCTGGTCGGCGAGGTCCTGAGCCCCATCGCCTTCTTTGGCGCCGCCCTCGTCCTCACCGGCGTCATGGTGGCAACCGTCGAGCTTCCGCGCCTCCGCGCACATGGACAAGCTCGCATGGCAGGAGCGCCCGAGCACGTCTCGTAGACCCTACTCTTCATACAGCCGTGGCATAAAGGCAACCGGTGCGCCTTTACAATAGATACCGACAGAGCATCTGACGTAAAGGAGCCCCATGAACGCCGCGACCCGCGACCGCAACATAGCAACTTGGTTGGGCGATGCGCCGCAGCCGGTACGTGACACTACGAACCAGCTGCTCGAGCGCATCGCCCTTTTGCGTTCCGAGCAGACTATCTACCCGGCACAAGACGACATCCTCAATGCCCTCGCCTACACGCCGGCCGACCAGGTCAAAGTTGTCATCTTGGGTCAAGACCCCTATCACGGGCCCAACCAGGCAATGGGGCTGTCGTTCTCGGTCCCCGCGACGCAAACCAAGCTGCCGCCAAGCCTGCGCAACATCTATAAGGAACTCAACGCCGATCTGGGCTGCCCCATTCCCGCCACAGGAGACCTAACGCCATGGGCACAACAGGGCGTTCTGCTCCTCAACACTACGCTCACCGTGCGCGAGCATGCCGCGAACTCGCACGCCAAGCTGGGCTGGAGCACGCTCACCGACTACGTCATCGAACGCTGCTGCCAGCTGCCCCAGTCGGTCGTCTTTTTGGCATGGGGCCGCTTTGCCCAGCAGATGGTCGAGGGGAAGCTCGCCGCAACTGGTGCGGGCAAGGCAACCGGCAAGTTCTGCCTGGCCTCTACGCACCCCTCGCCGCTTTCGGCCAACCGTGCCACAGTAGAACTCCCCGCTTTTATGGGATCGCGTCCCTTCTCCGCTGCCAATGAACTGCTCGAGCAACACGGCTCGACCCCCGTCAACTGGACTTGCCTCGGCTAAAAATCGATACATCAAAAACGCGCCCGACGGCTTTCCATCGGGCGCGTTTCCTATTCGGGCCAAATAAATTGCGTGCGGCCGGCCTCGCCGCCATCGATCAACAGGCTCTGCCCGGTCATAAACCGGTTGGTCACGCCCACAAAGTAGATCCACTCGGCGATTTCCTGGGCGGTGGCCCAGCGTTTAAGCGGCGTGAGCTCCATAATCTGGTTCCACAGGTGTTCGTCTTCCATCACGCAACGGTTGAGCGGCGTGATAACGCCACCCGGATCCACACTGTTGGCGATAGTCTGCGGCGCCAGACGGTTTGCAAGGTTCTTGGTGTAGGCGATAACGCCGCCCTTGCTGGCGGCATAGGCGGGAAACTCCGATCCCGTATGCCCACTCGCCGACCCCACATTGACCACGGATTTGATAGCCGGCGCCGGCTTGGCGGCAAGCCCCTCCCCCACAAAAGCGTAGCGCTCGGTCACGTTGATGGTGCCACACAGGTTGGCGGCGATATCGTCGGCCGAATCCTGCGTACCGGCAACGTTCACGATCACCTGGGGTTCAAGGTCACCTGGAAACGAGTCAGGCTCGCGTACATCAACAATCAGATGGCGGTAGCGCTCGTGTTCGATCGCCGCCGGCAGCAGATCAAAGCCCACGACCTCGTGGCCCTCGTCCAAAAAGCGCTGCACGCACGCGGCTCCGATACCGCCCGAAGCGCCCGTGATCAAAACCCGCATACTTGCTCCTTAGGCGGTTGCGTGGCGCTCGAGGTACTCGGAACCCACATTCTCGCGCTCCCAGCCGCGCACGACCTTGTAGCCCACGGGGCTCAGGAAGACCTCGCACAGTAGCTCAGCAACAGCGCCGGTCAGCGAGCACATAAGAACCTGCACCCAGGTCCAGCCAAAGAACGTGTGACTCACCACAATGGCAAAGACCAAGTTGTCGATAAACTGGCCAACGCCCGTGGACACATAGGAGCGAAAGGCAAAGCTCGCAAAGTTATTCTTTTTGAGCATACGACCGAGCGACTGGTTGAGCGTGGAGTTAACCACGGCAGAGACGAGCATGGCAAGCGACGAGCCCAGCACCACGTACCAGGTGCCGCCGATGGTGGCGTTAAGGGCGGTGTTGACCTCGATCATGCCCGTGTCGTAGTAAGCGCCCCACATGCCGGGCGTAAGCGAGCATGCCCAAAAGCACAGGCTCACGGCCAGGTTGACCAGCAGCGCGAGGATAGAGATTTTGATGGATGCCTTGGCGCCAAAGCGCTTGCAGATCATGTCCTGGCACAAAAACGAAACCCAGCTCACCACAAAGCCGCAGTCGAGTGCCAGATACGGCAGGCTGATGAGTTCTTTGTTGGCCAGCAGGTTCATCATGATGACGCTCACGAAAAACAGCGAAACCGTTGCCGCGGGAATGCTCCGCAACAGGACCTTGTAGTCCTCCATGACCTTCTTGATCATTATGTACTCCTTTGGTTTTAGGTTTAACGAGCAGGATATCGGACCCGAACTGCTCGGACGCCCCGGTCTTGAGACGACGGTGGGTATGATAGCCGCTCACACGGCATCAGGCAAGCAAACGGCGCGGCAGCCCCGCAGGGCCACCGCGCCGATGCGTTAAAAGGCCACGTTGCCAAACTCCGACAGGATAAGGTCGGGGTTGTGGTCGGTTGCCCAATCCACGTTCCACGGGCTCGTGAACAGCAGCAGCTTGCCGCCGCGCATGTCCTCGACGCGCAACGTGTCGCGCGTGAGCGAAAGGCCCGGGATATCGATGGTATCGGGGTCGTTCTGGATCCAGCGGATGTCCGTATAGGGCAGCGGCTGGCGACGAACCTCAACACGGTACTCGGCCTTGAGGCGACGCTCGAGCACCTCAAACTGCAGCACGCCGACCACGCCCACGATGACGCTCTCCATGCCGGCACCCAGCTCGCGAAAGATCTGGATGGCACCCTCTTGGGCAAGCTCCTCCATACCCTTGACGAACTGCTTGCGCTTGAGCGTGTCAACCTGCGTAATGCGAGCGAACATCTCGGGGGCAAACGTCGGGATCTGCGGATACTGCACGTGGCGCTTGCCGGAGCACACGGTGTCGCCGATGCTAAAGATACCCGGGTCGAACAGGCCCACGATATCGCCCGCGTACGCCTCGTCCACGATGGCGCGGTCATCGGCCATCATCGAGGTGCCCGTGGCAAGCTTAAGTTTGCGGTTGCCCTGCACGTGAAAGGCATCCATGCCGCGCTCGAACTTGCCCGAGCAAATGCGCACAAAGGCGATGCGGTCGCGGTGGTTCTTGTCCATGTTGGCCTGGATCTTAAACACAAAGCCGCTAAAGTCGTCGCGGCAGGGATCGACCGGTTCGCTGGTGAGCGTATCGGTATAGGCACGCGGCGTCGGGGCCAGACGCAGGAACTCCTTGAGGAAGGGCTCCACGCCAAAGTTGGTGAGCGCCGAGCCAAAGAACGCCGGGCTCAGCTTGCCGCAGGCCACGGCATCCAAGTCGAGCTCGTCGCCGGCGCCATCGAGCAGCTCGATATCGTCCATTAGGTTCTTATGGTTTTCCTCGCCGATAAGCTCGTCCATGGCGGGGTCGCCCAGCTCGGCCTCGACCTCGGCGACCTTCTTGGTGGCGTTAGCGTGGCCGTCGCCCTCAAAGGCGATAACGCGACGGGTCTGACGATCGAACACGCCGCGGAAATTGCGGCCGCTGCCGATCGGCCAGTTCATGGGATACGTATTGATACCCAGGACGTTCTCGATCTCTTCCATGAGCTCAAACGGATCGCGAGCCTCGTGGTCGAGCTTGTTCACAAAGGTGAAGATGGGAATGTGACGCAGCGTGCAGACCTTAAAGAGCTTTTTGGTCTGGGCCTCGACGCCCTTGGCGCCGTCGATGACCATGACCGCGGCGTCGGCGGCCATAAGGGTACGGTAGGTATCCTCCGAGAAGTCCTGGTGGCCGGGGGTATCGAGGATGTTGACGCAGGCGCCGTTGTAGGTGAACTGCAGCACCGAGGAGGTAACGGAAATACCGCGCTCCTTCTCGATGTCCATCCAGTCCGAGACGGCATGCTTGGCCGAGCTCTTGCCCTTGACCGAGCCGGCGGTCTGAATGCTGCCGGTATAGAGCAGCAGCTTCTCGGTAAGCGTGGTCTTACCGGCGTCCGGGTGGCTGATGATCGCGAATGTGCGGCGCGACGAGATTTCATCCGACAGGCTTGCCATGCGGATCCTTTCTTGCATTGAGTGCATTACGTCGTTGTAACCGCACTATTGTAGCCGCGAAATGCTGCAACAGAGCACCTATCAGGACAAATTCATCAGTTGGGGTCTAGGGTAGCAGTCGATAGCGGCACTCCGCAGCAGTTTGTCTCGATCTGTAACATCTAGCCACTCAAAACGGGTCCATCTGTTACAGATTGAGATATAAGGATAGACGGGTGGCCAATGTCTCGATCTATAACATCTAGCAGCCAAAATCTTCTCCAGTTGTTACAGATTGAGACAACCAGGTGGGGCCCGCCAGCAAAATCTCAATCCGTAACAGGTAGCCGTCCAAATCGGTTCCAGATGTTACAGATTGAGATGAACGAACGAGCGGACAATCCCTATTTAACTCTTGCATAACTGTATATAGTGTATATATACTGTGCTTACCGGTTATATACACGTGTAGCCCAACAGCTAAGGAGCCGCTGTGGACATCATCCTATCCAATTCGAGCGACAAGCCCATCTACGAGCAGATAACCTCGCAGGTCAAAGCCCAGATCCTTTCGGGCGCACTCGCTGCGGGAGCCAAACTCCCCAGCATCCGTGCTCTCGCGAGCGACCTTGGCGTGAGCGTCATCACCACCAAGCGCGCCTACGCCGACCTGGAGCAGCTCGGGTTTATCTGCACCGTGCAGGGCAAAGGCTGTTTTGTCGCCGAGGGCAACCAAGAGCTCTTGCGCGAAAACCAGCTCTGCCATATCGAAGAGCTGCTTGCGAAAGCGGCAAGCCAAGCCGAAACCCTGGGTGTCACGCGCGACAAACTGCACGAGATGCTCGACCTGGTAGCCCCCGAAACTATGCAGTAGCCATCTGCAAGAAAGGCTATGCCATGCAAAACCTTTTAGAACTCAAAGGTATCTCACGCCGTGTGAGCGACCGCTTTTCACTGCGCGACGTCACGCTTGCCGTGGAGCCTGGCCAGATCGTCGGCTTTGTTGGTGCCAACGGTGCTGGCAAAACAACGACGATTCGAGCTGCTCTCGGGCTTATAAAGCTCGACGCCGGCGAAGTGCACCTGTTTGGGCAGCGCTGTGGCGCCGACGCGTCCGATGAGTCGCAACGCCACCTGCGCTCTCGCATCGGCCTCGTGCTGGACACATGTCCCTTCCCCTCCACGCTCAAGGTGACCGAAGTTGAGGCACTCGTAAGCCCGGCGTACCCCACCTGGAGCCACGACACCTTCGCCAGCCTCATCGACCGATTTGGCCTCGATCCCAAGACAAAGGTCAAGGACCTCTCCCGCGGTATGGGCATGAAGCTGCAACTTGCCTGCGCACTCAGTCACAAGGCCGAACTACTCGTTTTGGACGAAGCCACCGCGGTCCTCGATCCCATGGCACGCGAGGAACTGCTTGATGAGCTGCTTGCCTTTGTTTCCGACGGTCAGCGCAGCGTGCTGCTCTCGAGCCACATTACGTCCGACCTCGATCGCGCCGCCGACCGCGTCATCTGCATCGATAACGGCTCGATTATTTTTGACCTGCCGCGCGAGGACATTACCGACTGCGCCGGCATCGCCCACTGTACCCAAGCACAGGCCGCCAAGCTTATGGCTTGCGTCGAAGGCGCCCGTGCCGTCCACCACGCCTATAGCGTGGACGTGCTCGTGCCCAACCGTCGCGAAACGCTCGAAGCCTTTCCCGAGATTCCCTGCGATCGGGCAACCATTGATGACTATCTGCGCCTCATGCTGAAAGGGGCTTCGAAATGAAACGCGCCTTTATGTCCGAGCTCGCCATCGTTCGCACGCTCACCCCGAGCATCGCGGGCGTCGGCCTGTTCATATTCGTCGTATTGACCCTTGCCAACGCGACAGACGGCGATTCCGGTATGAGCGCCGGCGCCTGCGCCGTCAGTGCCATGTCACCCATCATAATCATGAACTCGCTAGCTGGCTACGATAACCAAAACGGCTGGGAGCGTTATCGAGCAACGTTATCCTTCTCGCGCAAAGACATTATTTGCGCACGCTACCTGTGCATCGTTGTCTTCTCGGTCGTCATGGCATGCGCGGCTACGCTTCTGAACATCCTCGCCCTTCCGCTCTTCGACCCCATGGGCATCCCTTCGACATGCCAGACGATCTTTGAAATCGCAGCCGCCTCGGCGGCATCGATGCTCATCTCCCTCATGATGGTATTCTTGACGCAGCCGCTGTTCTTCCGATTTGGACACATGGAGGCGCTGCGCCTATCCCTTGGCCTGTTTGCCCTGTTTGGCTGCGGCACCATGGCAATGCTGAGCTCCTCCAACCCCATCAGCAACTGGCTCATGTCGATTGCCGGAGCAAATCCCGATCCTGCCGTTCTGGGCTGTCTGTGTGCAGGAATTGCCGTGCTGGCCCTCGCGCTATGTGCAATCAGCTGCACCGTCAGCACCAAGGTCTATCGAGTACGCGACCTGTAGGCACGCGAGTCTCAATCCACGAAAGTCGCGATCGCCGCCCCTCCCCGCAAATCCGCGGCAAACGGCATGTCCCCGACGTGCGCCACCGTACTACTTGCGTAGCGGCTTGGGCAGCGGAATGCCGGCGGCGATGGCTGCGGCGATGATCATACAGACGATGCCTTTGAGCGGGAAGCACATGAGCAACAGGCCCACGACCATAACGGGTTGGCGCATGACGGCGCCCATCGTCGATGCCGTGCAGACGGCGACGCAAAAGACCGGATCGGCGCCGGTAAGGATGGCAAGGCCATAGCCCAGGCTTACGCCTGAGAAGATAACCGGGAAGAAGTGGCCACCGCGCCAACCCATATTGATGAGGGCGGGGGTCAGCATGGCCTTAACAAGACCGGTCGCGATAAGCACACCGGCGGGAATGGTCAGATAGGTTTCCATGAGCACATCGGCCTGGGTCTCGCCGGCAAACATGGTGTAGGGCAGGACTGTGCCACAGATGGCGAGCGCCAGACCGACTAGCATGGCCTTGACGACAGGACGCTCCCCTATTGCATGGGACAGTGCCTCGCTTGCATGCTCAGAGACAAAGTACAGCCAGCCGCAGACGGTGCCGATCAACGACAGAGGGACGAGCCAGGTAAGCTCTAGGTTGCCCACCTCGGCGGACTCGAACCTGGGCATGCCCATGCCGCCGCCCACAAGCTGTCCAAGCAGCAGGTAGGTGCCCAGACCGCCGGCAATCGCAATACCGTAGACCACCGTCTTTTGCGCCTTGGGCAGCTTGATGGTGATCTCGCCGGACGCGGACTCATCGTCGGCGTCTTCACCCTGGCCGTCGGTGCTACCGGCAAGCGGCGCCACAAAGCCAAAGACGGGCGCGGTAAAGAGCGCCGTCAGGGCAGCCTGGGTGCCCAGCAACGTGAGCTCCCTAAACTCGGCGCCAAAGCGACGCATGCGGTCGCCGACCCAGTTGCACAGACCGGCGATAACGCCGGTCAGGCCGGCCTCCGGTCCAATGCTTCCGCCAAACAGCAGCGGCAGCAATGCCGCGAGCGAAAGCTTGCCCAGGTTGTCGTACGGGTAGCGCCCGTCTTGCTTAACCTTAGCCATCACCTGGTTGAGGTCATCGGTCTTGGTGCCTGTCATCTTTTCGTACAGACCGATTAACAGGCCGCCCAGCAGGCAGACAAAAAACGGGTACGGCAGAAAGCCAAACGGGCCGCTGGCAAGCTCGGGCGAAGCGACGCCCAGCGCGTGCGGAATCTCGGTCCATAGATAGTCGATACCGTGCTCCATCGCAAAAAAGAACAGCCAGACTGCGGCACCCGCGAGTGCACCGGTCACGGCAACGCTGACCAAAAACAGCGCTCGGTTCGTGGGTTTGGCAAGGTTATCCATCGGGTCCTCCCGCGGTCAAAGTCGACATAGATACGTTTTATTGTAGAGCGAGCGTTGCCCGAACGAGCCAACCACCTGCGCCGCAAACGGCACCATTGGGAGCCATAGTGGGGCAGGCTCAAGACTTATCCGTTGATAATCGAGGCAATCTCGCGCAAATCGTCGGCAAAGTAGATGCCGTGCTGGCGCCTCGGGCTCGAAAGCCCCTTATCAATCATGTGCCCGAGCAACGCCTTGAGGTCGTTGTAGTAACCGTCCAGGTTATACAGGATGCACGGAGAGCTCAGGTGCCCCAACGACACCGCGGACATAACCTCGGCAATCTCCTCGAGCGTGCCCGTGCCGCCCGGAAATGCGATGAACGCATCGCCGAGCTCGATCATCTTGGCTTTGCGCTCGGCCATGTCGCTCGTCACGATAAGGTCGTCGATTCCGTCGTGTTGAAACTCTGCCTCGATAAAAAAGCTCGGCTCCACACCCGTCACATGTCCGCCTGCCTCGAGTACGCTATCGGCGAGCGCGCCCATCAGTCCCGATTTGGACCCGCCGTATACGAGCGCGTGTCCGTTGGCGCCAATCCAATTGCCCAGCTCCTGCACCGCGGGCAGAAACGCCGGGTCGTTGCCGACGCTCGCGCCCAGGTACACCGTGATGTTCATATGCAATCCCCCTCGTCGTGACGCGCGGCACCCGTTCTATCGTTGCCGGCGACGGTATTCGCGCACGCGGCGCGACAGATCGGCGAGCTCATCGCGGTCGAGTTCTTCCAAATGCTCAAGATCGTCCATAAAGCGCGCCATGGTGTCCTTTTGGCGCAGCTTGATAAGCGTATTGCAGTAGTTCACCGCCACGCCCGTAAGCATGGCGATATAGAAGATACTGATGACGCTTAGGATAACGGTAATGCCGCGGGCAACCGGCGTTTCAGCGGGGATATCGCCAAAGCCAATCGTCGAGACCGTCTCAAAGCTAAACCAGAGACCATCGCCAAACGTGAGGGTCGTGGGCTCGGACAGCCAGACAGCCGTCGAGCAAAGCAGATAGAAAATAAGAAACAGGCCCGTAATGCGTGCAAAGCCAGCCTGTCGCAGCACATCGGCAAGCGTCCTGAGCTTTTTCATCGCGACCCCTTCCACGGACAACCAATCACGTTCGCTCGGTATTGTCCCACGCCTCCCCAGCAAACGGAACTAGTCATTGGGGACGTTCTTAAATGACCAGTCAAACAAGAACGTCCCCAATGACTAGTCGTTTAAGAACGTCCCCGATGACTGCCGGGCGGGAGCGTTTAGCGGTACAGCTGCCGACTGGGCAGGCTGAGCTGGTATCCTTATGCGGTATTGTCTCGATTCGTTAGGATTGCATGTGAGAGCTGCCACTGTCCTTCGTTCAGTTATATGTCGCGCCCTGGCCATTGTGCTTGCCGCGCTTGCCGCACTGAGTTCCATCGCGCCTGTCCAGGCTTTTGCCGATGACTCTAGTCAGCCAGTCAAGACGGTCCGCGTCGGCTGGCTCGTCAACAACGAGGGCTTCCAGAACGGCACCCCCGGCGAGCGTCTCTCGGGATGGGGTTACGAGTACCTCCAGACCCTGTCGTACTACACGCCCGGCTGGCGGTACGAATACGTCTCCGGCACCTTCACCGAGCTTATGGACATGCTCGAGGCAGGCGAGATCGACCTCATGCCCAACATCTCCTACTCCGAGGAACGTGCCCAAAAGCTGCTCTTTTCCTCGAACCCCGAGGGCACCGAGCGCTACTACATCTACGCCAGGCCCGACCGTGACGACCTTGCAAAGGGTGACCCTCAAGCACTCCAGGGTCTCACTATCGGTTGCAACCCCGACGTCATGCAAACCTTCGTTGGCCAGCAATGGCTCGCCAGCGAAGGAATCGCCTGCACATACAAGGAGTATGACGGAGGATCCGATCTCTTTGACGCGCTCGCAAACGACGAAGTCGATGCCGTCATCATGAACGACACAATCTCGTCGCCCAATGCCTCCCCCATGTTCTACATTGGTTCGAACGACTACTACTTTGCCGTTCCCAAAAGCCGCCCCGACCTGATAGACGACATCAATGCTGCCATGACGGCAATCGCCCGCGTCAACCCACGCTATAACGACGAAGTAAAATCTCACTACTCGACCCAAAACAGCGGCTCATCATCGCTCAACGGCCCCGAACGTTCCTGGCTCAAGGCGAACAACAACACCATCACGCTCGGCTACATTACGGGCAAACTCCCCTACTGCAACGAGGACGAAGACGGCGAAATGGAAGGCTCGCTCGCATCGCTTGCGACGACGCTACACGATAAATTTGGCATTACGGTCAAAACCGTCGCCTTTGATAGCTACAAGATGATGTCAAAGGCCCTGTCAAAGGGAAGCATAGACGTTGCGCTGCCGGTATACCGAGATTACTGGTTTGCCGAGCAAACAGGCGTTGTGCAGTCGGTATCGTTGGGGACCATATCCCTCACCGCCATCCACACCGGCAGCAACCTGAACAAAGACCTTCAGAACATCGCCTGTACCAAATCATCGTTTGTCAACAAAAATGCACTTGAAAGTCTGTTCCCCACAGCGACCGTAACCGAATACCAATCCGACGATGAAGCGTTCGACGCCCTCAGGAAGGGAACGGCGCACTGCATCGTCGCTCCCAGTTCACGCGTAAAAACCATCGGTGACCGTTACGATCTCGAGGACTGCGAGACGACCGAGCTCCCTGACACCTGTGAGCTCTCGTGCTGGATTTCGCGCGGAAAACCCGAGCTGTTGGGAATCATCAACAAGGGCATCATCAATGCCGGAGAATCGCTCTCCGCAAGCAATTTCTCCTCCACGTCGTACACGGCCCAGGAATCCAACACGCTTCAATTCCTTTATCGCAACCGCACCGCCATTGCAGCTACCCTCATCGGTATGTTGTCGGTCGGCATCGTCCTGCTCATCTGGGCGCTCGTGCGCGCTCGAACCGAGCGCAAAAAAGCCGATGCCGCCAACGCCGCTAAGACGGCATTCCTCACGCGCATGAGCCACGACATCCGTACGCCGCTCAACGGTATCCTGGGCCTTATCGAGATCGAGGAATTGAAGGAAGGCGATATGCAAGTCGCCCGCGAGAGCCGTGCCAAGGCGCGCGTTGCCGCCAATCACCTGCTCTCGCTGATCAACGACATCCTCGAGATGGGCAAAATCGAAGACCGCAAGCTAACACTGGAGCATGCGCCTTTTAACCTCAAAGAGCTCTGTGACGATACGCTAGTGCTGTGCAAGCTCCGCGCGTCCAGTAACGGCATCACAATGCAGGACAATAGTCTGCCGTACGCCACGGGGCCATACATGATCGGCAGTCCCACCCATATCCGACAGATCATGATCAACCTGTTAGACAACAGCATTAAGTACAACAAGCACGGCGGCTCCGTCACCTTTAGCTCAAAGACCAAGCCACTCGATAACGGGCGCGCGCTCTTTTGCTTTAGCGTTTCGGATACCGGCATTGGCATGGCTCCCGAGTTTTTAAAGCATATCTATGAGCCGTTTGCCCAAGAAGGTGACGATGCGCGCAGTAAGTTCCAAGGAACCGGCATGGGCATGCCAATCGTCAAGTCGCTTATTGAACTGATGGGCGGCACCATCGAAGTCACCAGCGAACTCCATGTGGGCACCACGTTCTACGTGGAAATTCCGCTCGATATCGACAAGAACCCCCGGGCGCGGACGGATACGGTCGAGAGGGCGCTCGACTGCTCACTCGCCAACATGAACGTGCTGCTCGCCGAAGACAACGAATTGAATGCCGAGATTGCCCAGGCGCTGTTAGAATCCGAGGGCGTCGTGGTCACCCGCGCCGCCAACGGCAACGAAGTCGTCGATCTGTACCTATCGCATCCCGCCGGCAGCTTCAACGCGATCCTAATGGACATTATGATGCCGGACATGGACGGCTACGAGGCAACCCGCGCGATTCGTCTGAGCGAGAAGGTCGATGCAGCCGATATCCCCATCATCGCGCTCACCGCCAACGCCTTTGCCGAAGACGCCCAGGCGGCACACGATGCCGGCATGAACGCCCATCTGTCCAAACCGCTCGACTTTAACAAGCTCAAAAACATACTCGCCCGCATCAAGAAAAACGGATCCATTTCGCTATAGTTTGTGCTCAACCACTACGCACGACCAGAAAGGAAGCCAACGATGTTTAGGCCCTTACGTCGAAAGAAACGCGCTATCACCGACGAGGAAGCGCGCAAACTGCTCGCCACCTGCAAGCGCGGCGTCTTTGCCGTCAACGGCGACGATGGCTACCCGTACGCCATTCCCGTCAACTACTTCTTTGACGCCGAGCACGACAAGATCTATTTCCATGGCGCCAAAGCCGGCCACAAGGTCGACGCACTCAAGCGCGATGACAAGGTCTGCTTTACCGTATACGGCAACGAGTGGTACCAGGACGGCGACTGGGCCCCTACGTTATGAGCACCGTCGTCTTTGGCCGTTGTCGCCTGGCGAATGACACCCCCGCGTTTATCGAGGACAAAGTCCGCCAGCTCGCCCTTAAGTACTACCCTTCTGCCGAAGAAGTCGAAGAGGAAATCGCCAAAGACATCAAGGGCGTCCAGCTCTACGAGATTTCGATTGAGCATCTTTGCGGTAAGCAGATTCAAGAAAAGTAAGCCCCTCAGCAGGCCTCATCAATAACAATATGGCCCGGTTCCAACCCACCTTGGAACCGGGCCATATGCTTATGAAGCGTCGGCGGCTATGTGCGCTAGCGCCTCGACGAGCTCTTGCGAGCTCACAGGCTTGCTCAGGTGCGCGTTCATGCCCGCCTCGCGCGAAAGCCTGCGGTCGTCGGCAAAGGCGTTGGCACTCACGGCGATAATCGGCGTGGTCGCGGCATCCTCGCGATCGAGTGCTCGAATCTGACGCGTGGCCTCAAGGCCATCGATGCCAGGCATCATGATGTCCATCAACACCACGTCGTACTCGTGCGGTGCGCTCGCGGTAAACATCTCGACGGCAGACTCACCATCCTTAGCATGCGTCACGATGGCACCGGCACGGTTGAGCGTAAACTGCGCGATCTCGGCATTCAGATCGTTATCCTCTACGAGCAAAACGCGCAAGCCCTGGAGCGCATCGCCATCGCCCCCATCCACGCGAACTGCCTGAGGAATCTCGGAGCGTTTGCATTTCTCGAACGGCAGGCGGATGGTAAACGTCGTCCCCTGCCCCAAGACGCTCGTAAAACTCATGGTTCCGCCCATAAGCTCGACCAACTGTTTTGCGATAGGCGCGCCCAGGCCAGTTCCCGATGAAGCACCTTCCACCTGTTGCTCCTCGCGGCAAAACGGCTCGTAGAGGTGCTGCTGGAACTCCTCGCTCATGCCAATACCGTTGTCGGCGATCGTGTATTCATAGACAGGGACGCCATCTACAGGCTCCACCTCGCGGCACACCAGGCGGACATAGCCGCCCTGGCGGTTGTACTTGACGGCATTGCCGGCAATATTGAGCAACAAACGCTTGAGGTGCGTCACGCTCACCCGCGCATAGGGATGATTAAGCGTCTGCTGGTCGGAGATAATTGTCACCAGACGCTCCTCGGCCTGGCGCTCCAGAATATCGCGCACTTCACAGTTGAGGGCCACCAAATTTATGGGTACGAGGTTCAGGTCGACCTGCCCGCTCTCCAGGCGACTCATATCGAGCGCCTCGTTGGCAAGGTCGAGCAGCAGTCCCGATGCCGTCCAGATTTTTGAGCGGCACTCAGTCTGCTTTTGCAGATCGTCCGCATTGGCATCGCCAACCTCGACCATGCCGCGAATGCCGTTGATGGGCGTGCGCAGATCGTGGCTCATGCGACGCAGAAACTCCGTCTTTGCCGAGTTGGCAGACGAGGCCTCACGCGCCGCCTTTGCCAGCTTGTCGCCATAGTCGCGCTCCTGCTGCAGCAAGTCCGTCAAACGTCGACGATCAGCGCGGCGACGCACCGTCACAACAACGGCTATAACACCGCCGTAGAGCACCAGCACGCCGGCGGCAACAGCCGCGGCGACCTCAAAGTAGCGCTGCGCCGAGGCATAGGTGTACACATAGAATTTGTGCGCTTTTCCAAATGTGCCCAAATACCACTCGCCGTCGGCGTTAATCAATTTGACCTTACCAGCCAGGCATCGATCCTTAATACCGTCGACAATGAAGACGTCCGTCGCAGGCAGATCGAATACGCCCAATACGGTGGGTTCAACGGCATTGGTCGCAACGACCTTGCCGTCGCTTTCGATCACGATATTGCCGCTATCGATGGTTTCATAGCCATCAAGCAAGCTCTGCAGTTTGAGTGTATTGCTTGCAACCGCTTTCGCGCTCTGATGCCTTACCGCGATAACGATGCCCTCGCCATCCTGCCGAGTCACGCAGCCAATGTCTGCGACCGAATCATCCGCAAGCGTGATGCGGGCGGTATAGGACTTAAGCGGATGAGTTGCCACCTCAAGCACGGGTGATTCTTTGAGATACGTAGCGAGCGACCCGTAGTCCACATCGCCCGTCGAGGACTCGGACACCAAATTGCCCGATGCGTCCGTCACGATCAGCGCGCTCACGTTGAACTGGTCGGCGTATTGCTCCAGCATGGCGTTATCCACCGAACCGTCGCGCTCCATATCGCGGGCAGCCTCTCCGGCGATCTCCATAACGCGAATCAGGTTTTTGGTCGTATAGGCGCTGTTGAATGCATCGTAGGAAAGGCTCTGCGTCGCCACGTAATCGACAACGTCGGCAAAGCGCTGCTCGGCTTGGGCTGTCATGTAACCGTAGCTCATCATGCCGGCAGCAACCGAGAGCGCTATCCCCAGCAGAGCGACAAGGAGCCATGCCCCTGCCGAACGATTGCCCCGCTCCTGAGCAGCGTGGTCGGGCGCATCGATCATGACAGGCCCTCCATATTCAAAAATGGCGAAGGGTCATCGAAGTACTTTGACACCAGGCGTTCCATGGTGCCATCGGCAAGCATTTCTTGGTAGGCATGAGTGAGCTTGACGTCGATGCCACGCGTATCGTTGATATCGAAAGCGGTGCCCAAACCGACCTCTAGCAGCGGCTCATCCAAAATGCGATATGTCACACCATAGTCTTTTTCGTAGGTGAGGAACGAGGACTCATGCGCGGCGATAGCGTCGACCAGGCCCTCGACGAGCGCCGGGTTCAGGTATGAACCGTCCGAAAAGCTGTAGAGTTCCTTGATCTGACGCTCCTATTTGGCAAGGTGTTTTTTAGAATCCATTTTGCGCTCGGCCTCG
>CALLSB010000061.1:0-22384 GCA_938014225.1 uncultured Collinsella sp.
AGACGCCGACGAGCCCGCCGCGGCGGCCAGGCTGGAGGCGATAAGGGACTGCCTGCGCCGGGGGCTGTCGCCCGAGCAGATGGCGGCGCGCAACGGCGGCCCGGTGGACCTGTCGCCGTCGACCATCTACCGCTGGGTCTCGGCGGGCTACGACGGCATGACCAGCATGGAGCTCAGGCGCAAGGTCGGCTACAGGCCGAGGAAGCGCGCCGCGGTCCGGGCGGCGACCCGCCACTCCGCCCGCAGGTCGCATGCCGCGTTCCTCGCCCTCGGGGAGGACGCGTGCGCCGCGGCCTGGGAGATGGACACCGTCGAGGGCGCCCGGGAGGACTCCGCCTGCCTGCTCACGCTGCCGCACCGCCCCAGCAGGCTCCAGCTCGCGCTGCCGCTGGAGGAGAAGACCGCCGGGTGCGTCGCGGACGCCCTGGAGGGCGTCCGGGCGGTCCTCGGCGCCGACGGGACGCGCCGCGTGTTCCGCGCCGTGCTCACCGACAACGGCGCCGAGTTCTCCGACGAGGGCGCCATCGCGGCGCTCATCGGCGAGGGGCCGGGCGAGACGAGGCTGTTCTACTGCGACCCGAGGCGCAGCGACCAGAAGGGCGCCTGCGAGCGAAACCACGTCGAGATAAGGAAGCTGCTGCCCAAGGGCTCCGGACTCAGGTTCGACCGGCTCGCCCCGGCGGACCTGGCGCTGGCCATGTCGCACGTGAACTCCGAGCCCCGCGGCGCGCTCGGCTTCTCGACGCCCGCGCGCGCCTTCAGGGCGATGCTCGGGGAGGACGCGGCGGCGCTGCTGGACGCCTACGGCGTGGAGGACGTGGCGCTCGGCGACCTCGACCTGACGCCGGGGCTCATCGAGAGGGCGCGCGCCGAGAGGGGCGATGCCCCGCTGGCCTAGCCTAGAGGAAAAACGGAATAGACGGACCGACCGTCCGGCTGAGTCTGGGAAGAGGTGCCGGGCGGCGGGCGGAGCATGGCCACCGGACCCATCGAAACACATCTCCACCGTTCCTTCAACTGGGAAAACGGCGCCCCCGGACCCCAGGAGGGGCCGCGGGGGCGTTCGGCTAACTGCGGGAACGGCCTATTCGCTCAATGTGTTCGGCTGAGATCGGAAATCAACCCACCACATAGGAGCTGGCTCTCTATCCCGATCTTCAAATATCTCAACCTGTAACATCTGGGCGGGCAAATCGGCTCTATGTGTTACAGATTGAGACAAACCGCTGGGATGGGTCAAAACCACCACAAAGGTGCCTGTCCCCTTTGTGGTTGTGAGGTGCTAGGGGAGGAGCTTCATGGCTGCGTCGTGGGCGGCGTGCTCGTAGGTGTCGTCGAGGGGCTTGAGCGGCAGCAGGGCGGCGGCCTGCGCATCGCCGCGGCGCTCGAGGGCGTGCGCGATCAGCCAGTCGGCGAGTTCGGGGTTCTTGGGCAGTGCCGGTCCGTGCAGGTACGTGCCGATGACGCCCTTGTAGATCAGGCCCTCAAAGCCATCGTCGCCGTTGTTGCCGGTGCCCGTGACGACGGACGTTCCGAGCGGCGTGGCCTCAGCGTCCAAAAGCGTGCGACCTCCATGGTTCTCGAATCCCACAAAGGGCTCGGGTGACAGGTCGGTCTTGACGGCGACGTTGCCGATCAGGCGATCGGAGCCGCGTACGGTTTCGGCGGCAATGACGCCCAGGCCCTCGATGCGATCTTCGCCCATATAGTACGAACGGCCGAGCAGCTGATAGCTGCCGCAGATGGCGAGCAACGAACCGCCATCCTCAACATAGGATGCGACCTTGTCTTTTTGAGCGAGCAACTCGTGTGCCACGGCCAGTTGGTCGCGGTCGGAGCCGCCGCCCATCATGACGATATCGGCATCGGTGAGATCGAGCGCCTCGCCCATGCGGACCTCGTCCACGCGCACGGGAATGCCGCGCCAGGCGCAGCGGCGCTCGAGGGCGATGACATTGCCGCCGTCGCCGTAGAGGTTAAGGGCATCGGGATACAGGTAGACGATGCGCAGCGGGCGCGAAAGCTCGACTGGCGCGATGCCGACAGGAAGAGCGCTGCCGTCGGCACGGGCTACGGCGCGCCCGGCAACAGCGTCGGCGGTGGAACCTTTCAGCCCGTCGAGCTCCTTGACCAGCGGCGGGAAGGCCGTGTAGTTGGCGACGGCGTAGAAGGTGTCATCGGCGGCCTCGTCTGCCACGGCGCCAATTGCCTGCGCGACGTCCGAGATAATCGCGGCATCGATGCCGGCGTACTTGAGGCGCACCTGCATGTCGTGCGCGCGCGTGCCTCCGGCAAAGGCGACAAGACCCGGCGTGTCGGCGATGCGCTCAAAGTCGACGTCGTAGATCCACGATACATCGTGTCCGTCGGCGTCGTTGTCGTTGAGGAAGAAAGCGCAGAGTCTGCCGCCTGCCGTCTTGATGGACTGGATTTGTCGATCAAAGCCTACGGGATTCTTAGCCAGGTTGGCCTCGACGGTGCGGCCGGCGATATCCCAGCGGCCCATGCGTCCGCCGGCGGGGACGTAGGCATCGAGCGCAGGCTGTAGAAACGCCGTGTCCACGCCCAACTCGCGTGCGGCAAAGAAGGCGGCGGCAACGTTATAGACCATGTACAGGCCGTTGTAGCGCGTGGCGATGTGTGCGGCTGGCGCGCTGGAATCAGATCCAAACACCAGGTCAAAACCATAGCCGTTGCAGCCGAGCTCCACGCCCGTCACGCGACGGACCAGCGCGGGACGGGCCCAGCCGCACGAGGGGCAATGGTAGGCGCCGAGCTGGCCGTATTGCACGTAGTCATACTCCAGCGGTGCGTTGCACTGTGAGCAAAAACGTGAGTCGCTAATACGGTCGGACTCGGTGTTGGTGGCGCCGTCGATGCCAAAGGCGATGCTCGCGTTGGGAACGCGCGCGGCGATTGCGGCACACAGCGGGTCGTCGGCGTTGTAGATGAGCGTCGTTGCCGGCGAAAGCTCCAGCGCGTGGGCGATGACGTCCTGGGTGTGGTCAATCTCGCCGTAGCGGTCCAGCTGGTCGCGGAACAGGTTGAGCAGCACGAAGTACGTCGGCTTGAGCTTGGGCAGGACGCGCACGGTGTAGAGCTCATCGCATTCAAAAACGCCCACGCGCTTGCCGCCGGCTCGCTTGAGGCCGCTGCGCGCCTCGAGCAGTGCACCCACCACGCCCGGCTCCATGTTGTTGCCGGCGCGGTTGCATACCACGGTGGCACCGCTGGCGGCAACAGCGTCGGCGATGAGGTTGGAGGTGGTGGTCTTGCCGTTGGTGCCGGTGATCACCACGCTGCGGTCGACAAGGCCGGCAAGGTCGCTCAGCAACTCGGGGTCGATCTTCATGGCGATGCGGCCGGGGAGTACGCCGCCCTGGCGCTTGAGGACGGAGCGCAGTCCCCAGCGAGCGATATCGCTCGAGGTGCAGGCAAGAGATGAGCGGAGGTTCATGAAACCGTTCCTAACGTAAACGACATGGTCGGGTCGAGTGCGTCACTAAAAACCGTAGCGGCGCGCAAATTCCTGGGCAAGCTGCGACACGTCTTCGCAGGCATTGGCCCAGGGGGCAAAGTCGGGAGTGTCCGAGATAATACCGTCCGCTTCCCAAACGGCCTGGTGCGAAAGATCCCAGGGATCGTGTGGCTCGGGCCGGCAGGGAAGGTACGGTGTCTGGTACATGGGGTTCAGTAAGAAGAACGCACCGCCCTCGCAGCGGTTAGCGAACTCACGCAGCGCACGCACTGCCGGACGCATCTTGTTTGTTTTGAACAGCAGAATCGTGCGGGCGAGCAGGTACCAAGGAGAGTTCTCGAGCGCGTCAGCCCCGATCTCTTCCTCGAGCTGGTGGGCCAGGGCAAAAAAGCCGTCCTCGTCTTCCAAGCGAGCGAGGGCGAGCAACACGGTGCCTGCAGCTCGGGTGGGATAGCCTTCTGCCTTAAGAACACGGCGGGCGTAGTTGGCGGCAGCACGGTAGCGGGCGCTCGCCATGCACAGATGCGAGATGGCCTCAAGCGTGTGGAGCCACCCGATAAGTGCCGGCTCGCTCACGGTGAGATCTGCCGCCGTCACACCGTCCGTCAAAACCTTGTTGGCCCAGTAGTGTGGGGCCTCCATATCGAACCCGGGCACACTTTGCTGCAGGTAATCGGCCGTGGTCGCCTCGAGCTTCATCAGGTCGCCCAGGCAGGCGTCAACGGGCGTGTCCGCCAAAATGATGGCGAGCAGCTGGGCATCGAGGACATACGCATCGATGCGGACGATCTTGAGCAGCTCATCGCGCATGTCGTCGAACAGGCGATTGCGCGTCTGCTCGAACTCCTCGTCGCTGCCCATGTCCTCGATGCGATGAAGCTCGTCGAGCAGGTGGCGATGAACACCGGCGTAGGACAGCAACGCCTGGGCATGCTCGGACTGCGCATACTTTTGGGGATTCGCGCTAATGTCGTTATGGACAAGCTCGCGTGCTGCATCGGTGAGCTCGGGGTGCGACGCCAGATAGGTGCGCTCCAGGTAGGCGGGGATGTAGACGCTCGGATCCATTAGAGGTCTCCTCCCTTAAACGGCAAACCCTGCTCGGCCGCCTGCAGGATGCGCTCATCGATTTGGGAACGCACGATATCGTTGGTGGCGACCCAGGCGGCAAAGCTGGCGTTGTCGGGGGCGCCCAGGCCCTCCTGCAGTACCGGCGTCGCCTCGGACAGCGCAAGGACAAGCTCGTCGGTGGAGCCCGCACCCACGTTGACGCGGGCATAGACGCCATCGGGAAACTCGGTTTGGAAGTAGAGTGCCTCGGCTGCGTGCGGACACGAGCGCGCAAGGATGCGCAAGTAGTGCTCGGCGCCCTCGTAGTCCAGCTCGCGCCAGGCTGCGCTCATCAGTGCGATGAGCGTCCACGGGTCCAAGTCGCGCTCCGCATCTTTGGGGCGGCGGCGCAGCGGCGTGTTGGCAAGATAGGGCACGGAGTGAGCGGAGCGAAAGCGCTTGAGCTCCTCGGCGGGGTATTCGAGCTTTGCCATGGCGAGCATCGCGGTGTGGCGGACACCAGCGGGGTCGTTGGGTGCAAAGTCCAGGCTGCGGTTTGCGGCTTCGAGCGACATGCGGTAGCGTCCGCTAATGAGGGCGCGCGATGCCAAGGCGGCAAGCCAGCGCAGATAGGGGCGGCGCGTAAGGTCGCCTGCGGCCTCGCGCTCGTAGGGGTCCTGCGCCGAAGCGATCTTGAGCGCCAGATCGTGCTCCACCTCGTCGCACTTGGACACCAGGTACTGCACGTATTCCTCGTTGGATTCGGCGGTGAGTGCCGTCAGCATGCGCTGGGCATCCCAGTTGGCCGGATCGAGTGCGGCCGCCTCGCGGAGCATGTTCTCGGCAGCTGCCTCTTCTTGCTCTGCCTGGGTATCGTCGGGGATAAAGGGAATGCGGTAGTCGACAGCCTCGACCACCTTGGCAATCAGATGCCCGGCGCGGTCGCGGTCGTGCACGATGAGCGGTGCGGGGTTGCGGGTGAATTGTTCCATCAGACGCTCTACGGCGGCAGCGTCGGTGAGCGGGATATTGTCGCGGCGCAAGGCCTCAAGAACGAGGCGATGGCAATCCTCTTGAATGGGATCGAATGCCATGGGGCCTCCTTTGCTGCGGTTAGGGTTCAAATGTCTCTATATAAGGTTCTTAAGGTTCTAGTTTACCCGCATGTGGCACACCGGGGGTGCCGCACTTGGACTTGCACCTTTGGACCACGAAGACGGATGTCGCACAAATGTCGGCACCTTGGACGACCGAGTGGTATCACGGTGCCGCAAACGGTCGATTTTTGGCGGCGAACGGTGCATATTTTGGAGGGGCACAGTCCTGCCCGGGATATGTGGTCAACCCTGATAAAACGTTTGCCCAGCTTGGGAGTATGAATGCCGCACAAGGGTCTTCAGGGATAGAAAAAACGTTTCATCATTGGCGGCTTTAGGTGAATAACTGACCAACCAGAACGGTAAAATAATGTTTGTCTGAGCGTTGAGACGTTTAGACATCGCGCATTGTCATCGCCGGCAACGCGCAAACCGGTCCTAACGGAGCCAATTGGGTGCTCCGTTATATACGCAAGTCTAAGAGGGGCTTGTTTAGGAGGCACAGTATGGGACGTTTTACCAATCCTCGCGATCTGTACTTTGGTGAGGGCGCTCGCCACGAGGTGAAGAACCTCAAGGGCAAGAAGGCCATCATCGTTTCTGGCGGCAGCTCTATGCGCCGCGGCGGGTTCCTGCAGGACGTTGAGGCCGACCTTAAGGAAGGCGGTTTCGAGGTCAAGCTGTTCGAGGGCGTCGAGTCCGACCCGTCCATCGAGACGGTCATGAAGGGCGCCGAGGCCATGCGCGAGTTCGAGCCCGACTGGATTATCGCCATCGGTGGCGGCTCGCCCATCGATGCCGCTAAGGCCATGTGGGTCTTCTACGAGTATCCCGAGGAGTCCTTCGACAACATTATCCAGCCGTTCAGCTTCCCTGAGCTGCGTCAGAAGGCTCATTTCTGCGCCATCTCCTCTACCTCCGGCACCGCTACCGAGGTCACCGCGTTCTCCGTCATTACCGACTACGCCAAGGGCATCAAGTACCCGCTGGCCGACTTCAACATCACCCCTGATGTCGCCATCGTCGACCCCGAGCTCACCTACACCATGCCCGCCAAGCTGTGCGCTCACACCGGCATGGATGCTCTGACCCACTGCATGGAGGCCTACGTTTCCACCTGCGCCTCTATGTTCACCGACGCCAACGCCCTGCACGGCATCCGCGAGATCGTCGAGTGGCTGCCCAAGTCCTATGCTGGCGACCATGAGGCCCGTCAGCACATGCACGAGGCTCAGTGCATCGCCGGTATCGCCTTCTCCTCGGGCCTGCTCGGCATCGTTCACTCCATGGCTCACAAGACCGGTGCTGCCTTCGAGAACGGCCACATCATCCACGGCGCCGCTAACGCCATGTACCTGGGCAAGGTCATTCAGTGGAACTCCAAGGATCCCCGTGCTGCCGAGCGTTACGCTTACGTGGCCAAGGAGATCCTGCACCTTCCCGGCGAGACCAACGAGGAGCTCATCGCTGCACTCGTCCAGAAGATCCGCGACCTCAACGACCAGCTCAACATTCCGCAGTCCATCAAGGATTACGCGAATGGTGGCGTGAAGGTCGACGCCGAGAACCCGCAGATGGTTTCCGAGGAGGAGTTCCTCGCCAAGCTGCCCGCGATCGCCGCGAACGCCGAGCAGGACGCCTGCACGCCCGAGAACCCGCGTGAGACCAAGGCTGCCGACTTCGAGAAGATCCTCAAGGCCTGCTACTACGACACCGACATCGATTTCTAGTCGACTCTTGTTATCGTAACGAGGGGCTCCGCACGTATCTGTACGGAGCCCCTTTCTTTTTTCTTTTAGAGAATGGGATAGTTATGGCTGCAATTTTCAATAGCCCCAGCAAGTACATCCAGGGTCCGGACGAGCTCGCCAAGCTCGGCTCCTATGTCGAGCCGCTTGGCGCTAAGGCCCTCGTCATCGTGACGCCTTCGGGCAAGAAGCGCGTCGGTGCCAAGATCGAGGGCGGCTTTGCCGAGGCTAAGGCCGAGCTGCTGTTTGAGGACTTTAACGGCGAGTGCTCCAAGGGCGAGGTCGATCGCCTGGTTGCGCTCGCCCGCGACAACGGTTGCGATATCGTCGTCGGCGTCGGTGGCGGCAAGATCCTCGACACCGCGAAGGCCGTCGCCTACTACCTGGAGTCCCCGGTTATCATTTGCCCCACCATTGCTTCGACCGATGCCCCGTGCTCGGCACTTTCGGTACTCTACACCGATGACGGCCAGTTCGATAAGTACCTCTTCCTTAAGGCAAACCCCAATATTGTCTTGATGGATACGACGGTTATCGCGGCGAGCCCGGTGCGCCTGACGGTTTCCGGTATGGGCGATGCGCTCGCAACCTATTTCGAGGCCCAGGCGACGCACGATGCCGACGGCGGCACCTGCGCTGGCGGCAAGGGCGGCATGGCCGGCCTGGCGCTCGCCAAGCTCTGCTACGAGACGCTTATGGCCGATGGCGTCAAGGCCAAGGTCGCGCTGGAGAAGGGTGCGCTCACGCCCGCCGTCGAGCACATCATCGAGGCCAATACGCTGCTTTCGGGTATTGGCTTTGAGAGCTCGGGCCTTGCTGCTGCTCATGCCATCCACAATGGTCTGACGATGCTGCCCGAGTGCCACAGCATGTATCACGGCGAGAAGGTCGCCTTCGGCACCATCGTCCAGCTGGTACTCGAGGATGCCCCGACCGAGAAGCTCGAGGAAGTCTTGGGCTTCTGCATTGAGCTTGGCCTGCCGGTCACGATGAAGGAACTTGGCGTTGCCGAGCTTACGCGCGAGCAGGCCATGATTGTTGCCGAGGCCGCATGCGCGCCCGAGGACACCATGTGCAACATGCCCTTTGAGGTGACGCCCGAGATGGTCGCAAACGCCATCCTGGGTGCCGACGCGCTGGGCCACTACTATCTCATGGATGAGTAAATCAAGCTAAGGAAGGGGCAAAGCCAACAGATGGCTTTGCCCCTTTTTGCTATGGTGCAAAGGGGCAAGGTTACTTTGCACCAATCGTTGTTTGATGAAGGGCGGATTCTCGTATGGCGCTTCCTATGGTTTACGGCGGTCCCGGCCGGTATGTTCAGGGGCCGGGCGAACTGTCGCGTCAAGGCAGGTATTTGTCATGGTTGGGCTGCGCTGCCTATGTCTTGTTTGACCAGGGCACCGAGGATCGGCTGTGCAGGCAGATCGTCGGTGGATTTCTGGACGAAGATCTAAGCGAGCCGTTCTTTAAGATTTATGACGGTCCGTGTACGGAAGAGGCCGTTGTCGAAATGGCTAAGGAAGCCCAGGCCGAGTATTGCGACATGGTAGTGGGTATTGGCGGCGGCAAGATGCTCGATATCGCCAAGGCCGTTGCGTTTTATGCCGAGTTGCCGTTGTGCGTATGCCCCACGGCGGCTTCGATGGACGGTCCGTGCAGCGAGATTTCCGATGCCGATTTGCAGGGTGTTGCAAATGCGGTCTTTAGAAACGAGCGCAATATGGCCAACGAGCAGGCCAAGGTGACCAAACAAAAACTCGTGCAGCTCATGTGCGAGGCATAGTTTGGCGCTTGATTGACCTTGTGCGATCGAGGCGGCGATAGGCATAGGCTATTTGCCGCAAAGATGCTCCGCGTGTAATTTGCCCGAGGCGTGGGCCGATGGCGTATCATTATCTCTTGCTTGTTTGCACTGCTCAGGGAGGGGCCGCGCATGGCGCAGGAACACGATCTGTTTGATGACATTATCGAGATCAGCAAGGGTTTCGACTTTCTTAAAAACCCGCTTGGCGGCGTGACCGATGCACTCGATCCGTCGGCGCCGCAGTGGAATCCTGCTGACTACAAGGAGCGTCCGCGCGGCAACACCATTCCGTGCCTGACCTGCAAAAACGAAAAGAGCGGCTGCACCGCGTGCATGGACGTGTGCCCGGTCAACGCTATTGAGGTCGAGGAAGACGCCATCGAGATCCTCGACTCCTGCCGCAAGTGCGGTCTGTGCGCCGCTGCCTGCCCGACCGAGGCGATCATCTCGCCGCGCCTGGCGCCTAAAAACCTGTATGACGATATCGTCTCGGCGGCTACGAGCCACGAGACCGCCTACGTCACCTGCACGCGTGCCCTCAAACGCATGCCGCGTGAAAACGAGGTCGTCGTTGCCTGCGTGGGCGATATTACGGCAGAGACCTGGTTCTCGGTACTGGCCGACTATCCCAACGTGAGTGTGTACCTGCCGTTGGGCGTGTGCGATAAATGCCGCAACACCGGCGGTGAGGACATTCTTGGCGAGGCGATTGCGAAGGCCGAAGAGTGGTCTGGCACGGGTATGGGCCTAGAGGTCGACCCCAAGAGCCTCAAGTGCCATAAGCGCCGCGAGTACGAGCGCAAGGAGTACATGGAAAAGATTGCCCGCACCACGGGCCTGACGGTGACCAAGCTCAACCCGGCGACGGCGGCGCTGGCCTCGGTGACGCAAAAGCTCAAGGCCCATCGCCATCAGATTACCCAGCTGGAGCGCACGCTCAACACCATGTGCGGCACCACGACGACCAAGCGTCGCCGTTCGCTCACCCATGGGCGGCAGCTGGTGCTCTCGACACTGCAGAACCATCCCGAGCTTGCCCAGAATATGCAGGTGAGCACGCCGGAGTGCGATTTTGAAAAGTGCACGTCGTGCGGCGAGTGCGTCAACGTGTGTCCCACGTTTGCCTGTGATCTGGTGGGAAGCGGCCGCTTTGCGTTGGAGTCCACGTATTGTTTAGGCTGCGGCGCCTGTGTCAAGGTTTGTCCCGAGCATGCGCTCAAGCTTGTTGAGCACGACGCGTCCAATCTGGTCGTCGTCGATCCCGAAGCCGAGGAAAAGGCCGCCCAGAAGGCGAAGGCTCACGAAGAAGCTGTGAAGGTCAAGGCCGAGGCAAAGGCCAAGCTGGACAAGATGCTCGACCAGGTGGAGAAGCTCGCGGACTAGCTAAAAGAGCGTAAATGATGGCCGGTGGGACAGGTACTGCCCCGCCGGCCAAAAAAGTTGCGGTGGAATAGTTCCTGTTTTGCCCTTAAGCTGGCAATTCTAGGAACTATCCCACCGCAACTAATAAATGGTTAGCTCATACTGCTCTGATGGGTCTCGCTGCCGTTATTGCGGCGGGTGACCGTTTCGTGGAGTAAAAAGAAGCTGGGAACCTGCTTTGTCTCGGTGTATTCCATAAGGATACCGTCGGCGTTGTAGGTCTGCCCGCGTACAACGGCGAGTGCGTTAAAGTCGTCGAGATCGAGCACGCGTGCATCCTCGGGCGTGGGATGCTCAATCGTTACATCGCGTTTGCCCGTGGCAATCTTAATGCCAAGGTCTTCTTCGAGGTAACGATAGATCGAGTCGTTGACAATCTCGGGTGTCAGCCCCGGTACCTGTGAGCTTAGGTAATAGGAGTCGTCGGAGCACACGGCCCGTCCGTCTGCATAACGGATGCGTTTGGCGCGCGTGAGCTCACAGCCTTCAGGAAACCCGGTAATCTTGGAGAGCGCCTTGTTGCAAACGAGGAGCTCAAAGACAGTGGTAACCGTTTTGAGCTCAAAGCCTCGGCTGGCTGCGATTTCCTTAAAGGTCTCGAGTCCGCCGCCACCACGATTCGTCTCGTCACTGATGTTGCGAATGACGCGCATGCCTTTGCCTTGCTGGGGGAGCACGTAACCATCTGCCGCAAGCATCGAGATGGCGCGACGGACCGTCATGCGCGAACAGTCAAACAGCTGCGTGAGCTCAGTCTCCGAAGGCAGATAACTCTGATAGGCGTATGTGCCGTCGTCAATCGACTGCTTCACGTTGTCATAAATAGTTTGGAAGATGGCTCGCGCCACGACGGTCTCCTAGAGCTGAGTGCGCGAGCGGTGGATGAGGACCGCTCGCGCAGGTGTCGATCGATTTACTTGCTGGGGTCGATTATATATTTACCCATGGCACGCAGAGCTGGGTCTGACAGGATGGCGCCGAGTTCGTCGAGGGAAGCCACCTTGGCGACCATCGAGGATACGTCGAGCCTGCCAGAGTCGATGAGCTCGAGCGCGCGACGCTGCGTATAAGGGTTAATGTAGGACGAAGTAAGCACAAGCTCCTTCTGGAAGACCTCGAAGGGCTTGACGGTGATTGTCTCATCGGGCTTGGTGAGGCCGAACATCATGACCGTAGCCTTGTGGCCGGCGATCTGGATGGCCTGCTCGATGGTGACGGGCTTGCCAACACACTCGATAACGACATCGACGTTGCCGACGCCTTCCTGCTTCAGGCGGGCCGGGACGTCCTCGTGGATGGAATCAATTGCCAGGTCGGCGCCGAGTTTGAGCGCAACCTCGCGCTTGCCTTCGACAGGCTCGAGCAAGACAACCTTGGTGGCGCCGGCGTTTTTAGCAAGCTGCATCATGAGCAGACCGATCATGCCACCGCCGATAACGACAACTGTGCTGCCGGGCTTGATGTTGCACATATCGATGCCGTGCAGGCAGCAGGCGACGGGCTCGGTCATGGCGCCCTGCTCGAAGCTGGTGTGATCGCCCAACTTGTAGACTTGCTGCATATCGACGGAGCAGTACTCGGCAAAGCCGCCGTTAACGGTGGTGCCGTAACCGGTCATATGCTCGCAGTAGTGGTTGATTCCGTCGCGGCAGGGTTCGCAGCAGCCGCAGGGATGGTTTGGGTCGATGCACACGCGATCGCCCGGCTTAAAGCCAGCGACGTCGCTGCCCACGGCCTCGACAACGCCCGCAAACTCATGACCAAGGATCGTGGGCGGGGTAACGTCGGCTGCACCCTTGTCGCCTTCATAGATATGAACGTCGGTACCGCAGACGCCGCAAGCTTTGACGTTGATCAGAACGTCGCGCCTGCCCACGGCCGGCTTTGCCGATTCCTCGACTCTGAGGTCGTGCTTTCCATAGAAGACCGCGCTTTTCATGGTGACTCCTTAACGTGGCGGTGAATGTTGTAATGAAGTATAGGTATGTCTATAGATATAGACAAGCACATCTAGACAAGTAGAAAAGAATTTTAAAATGCAGCCATAAGGTATGTCAGATTTAGCAGGCAAAATACTGGACTCATACCGTTTACGGCCAATAATTGACCGCTGACCGAACATAGAAACCGTATTAACTTGTCTAGATAAGTGATATGATAAAAATAGAAGCGCAAGAAGTCAGGGAAGCGGGCCCACCCGTCCTATTGCACGAGGTACACGCAAACGGCGCGTCTGCGGTCTCGAGTGAAGCCAAAACCGCAGTCGCTCCGAATGAAGAGAGGGGGATTCCCCGTCATGATGCAAAAGATACAACGTTTCGGCGGTGCAATGTACACGCCTGCAATTCTTTTCGCATTTTCCGGAATCGTCGTCGGCCTGGGTACGTTGTTTACCACCGAGGCGATCTTTGGCGAGATGGCCACAGCGGGTCATCTTTGGTTTGATTGCTGGAATGTGCTGCTCCAGGGTGGTTGGACGCTCTTTAACCAGATGCCGTTGCTGTTTTGCGTAGCGTTGCCAATCTCGCTCGCGAACAAGCAGAACGCTCGCTGCTGCATGGAGGCTTTGGCCATCTACCTTACCTTCAACTACTTTGTAAGCACAATCTTGGGGCAGTGGGGCCCTGTCTTTGGTGTTGACTACTCTGTCGAGGCGGGCAGTGGTACTGGTCTTGCCACTATCGCAAGCATCAAAACGCTTGATATGGGCATCATGGGCGCGCTCATTATCTCTGGTATCGCCACGATGCTGCATAACAAGTTCTTCGACACCGAACTTCCTGAGTGGCTGGGCGTGTTCTCGGGCTCCGTGTTCATCTATATGATCGGTTTCTTCGTTATGGTTCCGGTCGCTCTTATCGCCTGCCTGGTGTGGCCGCATGTTCAGGCTGCTATCTCCGCCTTCCAGGGATTCATCCTTTCCGCCGGTACGTTTGGCGTGGGTGTCTTTGCTTTCTTCGAGCGCGTGCTGATCCCTACAGGCCTGCACCACTTTATCTATACGCCGTTCTATTACGACAACGCGGCGGTCAACGGCGGCATCTTTGCTGCTTGGGCCAACATCCTGCCCCAACTGGCTGCCGATCCGAGCATTGCTCTTAAGGATGCCGCACCCTGGGCTGCCTATACCTGCCCTGGTTGGACTAAGGTCTTCGGCTCGCTTGGCGTCGCCATTGCGTTTTATATGACCGCCAAACCCGAGCGCAAGCAGCGCGTCAAGGCTCTGCTGATCCCGGTCACCCTTACCGCTATGCTTTGCGGTATCACCGAGCCGCTTGACTTCACCTTCCTGTTCATCGCGCCCGGCCTGTTCGTCGTCCACTGCGTGCTCGGAGCGCTCGGCTGCATGGCTCAAAACCTCCTTGGCGTCGTGGGCATCTTCGACGGCGGCATCATCTCGATGCTCTCGTGGGACTGGCTGCCCCTTTGGGCCGCACACGGTCTGCAGTACGCCATCTCCATCCTTGTCGGTCTTTGCTTTACCGCCCTTTGGGTCGTGGTCTTCCGTTTCCTGATCGTCAAGTTCGACTTTAAGACCCCCGGTCGCGAGGATGACGATGTTGAGGTCGAGCTCAAGTCCAAGGCCGACTACAAGCAAAAGCAGGGCGGTGCTGCTGCTGGCAAATCGGTCGCCCAGAGTAAAGATGATGAGCGCTTGGTGCTTGCCGAGAACATCCTCGATCTGCTCGGTGGCGCGGATAACATCATCGATGTAACGAACTGCGCTACCCGTCTGCGCGTTAACGTCAAGGACAAGAGCGTCGTTGCACCCGAGGCTTCCTTCAAGGCGATCGGTACGCATGGCTTGGTGGTCCAAGGTCAGTCAATCCAGGTCATCATCGGCCTTAGCGTCCCGCAGGTTCGCGAGAAGTTCGAGAGTCTTCTGAAGTTCGAGACTCTTCTGTAAACCATCGTCCATCGAAACAATCGGCCTTGCAGAGCCGGTATGCACCGCAAGGCCGATTCTAGAGATAAAAAACTCCACTTCTAGGTAACAATTCCAAACCGTGCAGGCCGCGTACGGGGATGGATTGAGCAAGCGGCCAGAATGAGGAGGACATCATGTCCAAGAAAAACTATGCCGTGACCATTGCCGGCGGTGGCTCTACCTTCACCCCGGGCATCGCTCTGATGCTGCTTGAGGAGCGCGACCGCTTTCCGGTCAACAAGGTGACCTTCTACGATAACAACGCCGAGCGCCAGGAGACCGTGGCCAAGGCCTGCGAGATCTACTTCCACGAGAACGCCCCCGAGGTTGAGTTTAGCTACACCACCGACCCCGAGACCGCATTCACCGGGACCGATTTCGTCCTTGCTCACATCCGCGTCGGCCTGTACGCCATGCGTGAGCTCGACGAGAAGATTCCTCTCAAGTACGGCTGCGTTGGCCAAGAGACCTGCGGTGCCGGCGGTATCGCCTACGGCATGCGCTCCATCGGTGGTGTCATCGAGATCCTCGACTACATGGAGAAGTACAGCCCCAACGCCTGGATGCTCAACTACTCCAACCCCGCGGCCATCGTCGCCGAGGCCTGCCGCGTGCTGCGCCCCAACAGCCGCATCATCAACATCTGCGACATGCCGATCGACCTCATGGATAAGATGAGCCGTATGTGCGGCATCAAGGATCGTCGCGAGCTGCAGTATAGCTACTACGGCCTCAACCACTTTGGTTGGTGGAGCAAAATCTACGACAAGGATGGCAACGACCTCATGCCGCAGATTAAGGAGCACATGGCTAAGAACGGCTACCTGGACGGCATCGAGCACGAGGCCGGTAAGGAGCAGCATGTCGAGGAGAGCTGGATTCACACCTTCGGCAAGGCCAAGGATGTCTATGCTGTCGATCCCGAGACGATTCCCAATACCTACCTCAAGTACTACCTGTACCCGGACTATGTTGTCGAGACGTCTGACCCCAACTACACTCGCGCCAATGAGGTTATGGACGGCCGCGAGAAGAAGGTCTTTGGTGCTTGCCGCGATATCATTGCCAAGGGTACTGCCAAGGACGGCGGCTTTGAGCCGGATGTACATGCCAACTACATCGTCGACCTTGCCTGCGCACTGGCCGAGAACACGCTCGAGCGCTTCCTGCTGATCGTCCCCAACGATGGCGCTGTGCCCAACTTCGACCCGACGGCCATGGTCGAGGTGCCTTGCATCGTCGGTTCCAACGGCTTTGAGAAGATCTGCCAGGGCCCGATCCCGCAGTTCCAGAAGGGCCTGATGGAGCAGCAGGTTTCCGTCGAGAAGCTCGTTGTCCAGGCTTGGGTCGAGGGCAGCTACCAGAAGCTCTGGCAGGCACTCACGCTCTCCAAGACCATTCCTTCGGCGAGCGTTGCTAAGCAGATCCTGGACGAGCTCATCGAGGCCAACAAGGATTTCTGGCCCGAGCTTAAGTAAGGACTACTGTCTCGAACTCTCACGCATCTCTGCTTCATTTGCGCCGCCGCGGTGTCCGGATTCGCCCGGATGCTGCGGCGGCGCTATACTTATGAAGTTTGAAGTACCTGTACCAAAAGGAGCTGTCGTGTCCCTTTCCATCGGTATCGTGGGCCTGCCCAACGTGGGCAAGTCGACGCTGTTCACCGCGCTTACCAAAAAGACCGGCCTTGCCGCCAACTACCCGTTTGCCACGATCGACCCCAACGTGGGTATCGTCGATGTGCCCGATAGCCGCCTGCAAAAGCTTGCCGACATCGTCAACCCCGGTCGCATTGTGCCGGCGACGGTCGAGTTTGTCGACATTGCAGGTCTGGTGAAGGGCGCTAACGAGGGCGAGGGCCTGGGCAACCAGTTCTTGGCAAACATCCGCGAGACCGATGCCATCTGCGAGGTCGTGCGCTACTTTAAGGACCCCAACGTCATGCGTGAGGTGGGCCGCACGGGCGAGTTCGTCGATCCCGCCGGCGATGCCGACACCATCATGACCGAGCTCATCCTGGCCGACATGGGCACGCTCGAGAAGCAGCTGCCCAAGCTCGAGAAGGAGGCCAAGCGCGACAAGGAGCTCATGCCCAAGTTCGAGGTCGCTAAGCGCCTGCTTGCCTGGCTCAACGAGGGCAAGCGCGCCGCATCCATGGAGATGACCGATGAGGAGCGTGCCGCCGCCAAGGGCCTGTTCCTGCTCACCATGAAGCCCATCCTGTATGTGGCCAACGTGGACGAGGATATGCTCAACGACGATCTGGCCCCCATCGACGGCGTCAAGCCGCTGCCTATCTGCGCCAAGATCGAGGCCGAGCTTTCCGAGCTCGATCCCGAGGACGCTGCCGACTACCTGGAGAGCCTGGGCCTGGAACAGCCCGGCCTGGACGTGCTCGCTCAGGCTGCCTACAAGCTGCTCGGCCTGCAGTCGTTCTTTACGGCCGGCGAGATGGAGGTCAAGGCCTGGACGGTTCGTCAGGGCGCGACCGCCCCGCAGGCCGCCGGTGTCATCCACACCGATTTTGAGCGCGGCTTTATTAAGGCCGAGGTCATTGGCTACGACGACTACATCGAGCTCGGCGGCGAGCAGGGCGCCAAGGCCGCCGGCAAGCTGCGTATTGAGGGCAAGGACTATGTCATGGCCGATGGCGACGTCGTGCACTTCCGCTTTAACGTGTAAGGACGACGTGCATGTTTAAATATGGTAAAAAAGCCGGCTATATGGGTATTGCGCTGCTCGTGCTTGCGGTGATTCCGCTGGTGATCGCAGCGTGTGTTATCCCCAACATTGGTCCCGAGGTGGCAACAAAGTTTAATGCCGCCGGCGAGGCGACGCGCTGGGGCAAGAGTTACGAGTTGCTGGCACTGCCGGTGCTCAACCTGCTGCTGAGCGTGGCGACGTACTTTACGGCAGGACGCCAGGCTAAAAACAATGATGACTCCGCCGCTATGGCGCGCATCGTGTGCGAGCGCTACCTGCGCAACGGTTGCATTACGGGTGTGTTCCTCAACGTGGTCAACGTTTACTTTATGTACTCGGCGATTACCGGAACGGGCTTTGGCCTTGGTTTCTAGCTTGTCCTTTTAAGCAACGAGCCTGCACATATATTCAATGGCTGCTGCGAGGCCGCCGCTCGATCGTGGTTGAAAGACTACATCGGCGGCGGCCTCGTTTTCGTATCCGGCACCGCGAAGGGCGAGTGCGATGCCGGCTTCCAGGAGAAGGGGCAGACCGCGTTGGCTGGTTGCGATTACGGCAGCCTGATTGAGCGAGCAGCTGTGCGCTTGGCATTGGATGGCAAGTTCACCTTGCGCCGGGCAAGGGACCAGAACAGCGGCGACGCGACTTGATAGCAATGCAAATGCTGTGCGCTCATCGGGCGAAAGGCATTCTGCTTCAACGACGACGAGCTTGGGCGGCGCGCTGTTTGTGCGAAGCGTGGCTCGGTACATGCGGACCGAAGAACCCGACATAGAAAACTCCTGTGTATTCGGCAAAACGTAAACTATAGTTTACGTTTATGTTCGGCTCCATTTCAAACTCGGCTGCATGGACGAACGTGCGAAACAGATTCTTGGCAGGCGGGTCGAAGAGACACGCAAGGACCTTGGTATCTCCAAGGTTGATTTTTGTGTGGCGACAGGAATCAGCCGACCCTACCTCGACCGAATCGAAGATGGAACGGCAAATTTCACGCTCAAGGTTCTATTTAAGATCGCACCCGCACTCGGCATGACGGTGTCAGAGCTTCTCGAGGGTATCGAATAGGGGATACCCGTCGACAACTGAATTACGCCATCGGGATGCGGTCGTGGTTGACTTGGCTGTAGAACAGGCGCTGGATTTCGGCGGCATCGCGTGACTGGCCGAGTGCCCACATGGTCTTGGCCACGAGCGTCTCGGTGGTCATGTCGTCGCCGCGCAGAATGCCCGGATGATCGGCGTAAGCACGGCCGACCTCATAAACGCCCAGATCGAGGCCCTCTTCGGGGACCTGCGTGGTCATAACGACGGTGCGACCCGAATCGACCCAGCGGAAAATCGCCTCCTGGAATGATTCGCCGGACTCGCCAAACTCGGGAATACCGCCAATGCCAAAGGTCTCTAGGATTACAGCATCGTAGCTATCGGCAAGAGCGTCGAGGATGCCCGGGTTTACGCCGGGCGTAAGCTTGAGTACAAATACGCGCGGGTCGATGCTGTCGTAGAAACGTACCGGGTTTTCGCCCTGATGCGTGCCGTGAAGCCCGTTGCGCACGATGCGGTCGTTGCGGATGTAGGCAATGGGCGGATAGTTGACGCTAATGAATGCGTTAAAGCTCATGGTGCGCTGCTTGCGGGCTCGCGTGCCGGCAATGGCGACGCCGCCAAACACGATCGAGACGTCGTGTGAATGCTCGTCGAGCGCATAGAGCAGGCTCTGGTACAGGTTGAGCTTGGCGTCGGTAAAGGGATTGCCCATGGGCTTTTGCGAGCCGGTGAGCACGATGGGCTTGGGGCTGTCCTGAATCAGGTAGGAAAGCGCTGCCGCGGTGTAGCTCATGGTGTCGGTGCCGTGCAGGACCACAAAGCCGTCGTGGTCGGCATAGCCCTCGACGATGACGTCGCGGATACGCATCCAGTCGCTCGGGCGCATATTGGTGCTGTCGATGTTCATGGGCTGCACCACGGCGAGCTCGCAGAGGTCCGAGATCTCGGGGACGCTCTGGGCGAGCTCCTCACCGGTCAGGGCGGGGGAGAGGCCGTTGCCGTCCTCGGTCGATGCGATGGTGCCGCCCGTGGCGATGAGAAGGATGCGCTTCATGCTGGTATTCCTATCGTATTTGCCGCCGCAGAGGCGGAGTCGTTCGGCAGTATTGTGGCACAGGGCGTCCAATGTTCAAACGTATTACATCATCTGTAACGTTTGAAAACACTTCAATTGCCGTCAAATAGGGGCCCAGGTCGTGCGTTTGCCGTGCGCTGATGGCTGCGAGGGGCGAGAAACCCCATATAACGTGTACACTATGGAGGTTATTTTCGTTCATTCACGCGGGTGGGCACCGGCTCCCCGCCAACAAGAGGGGGAACCATGGATCAAAAGGCTTCCGCAAAGGTCCTCGTACTCGACTTTGGTGCGCAGTATGGTCAGCTCATTGCCCGTCGCGTCCGCGACCTCAACGTGTATTCCGAGATCGTCCCCTGCGACATCTCGGCCGACGAGATTCGCGAGATGAACGCCTCTGCGCTCATCCTTTCCGGCGGCCCGGCTTCCGTGTATGCCGAGGACGCTCCGTCTATCGATCCCGCCATCTTTGACCTGGGCCTTCCCGTCCTGGGCTTTTGCTACGGCCATCAGATCACGGCCGTGACGCTCGGCGGCAAGGTCGGCCACTCTGAGGTGGGCGAGTACGGCCGCGCCACCATCACGCGCACGGCTGGTGCCAAGCTCTTTAACTCTACGCCCATGGAGCAGACCGTGTGGATGAGCCACCGCGACGCCGTTTCCGAGGTGCCCGAGGGCTTTACCGTTACCGCCAGCACCGACGTGTGCCCGGTTGCCGCCATGGAGTGCGTCGAGCGCAAGATTTTCACCACGCAGTTCCACCCCGAGGTCAAGCACTCCGAGTATGGTCAGCAGCTGCTGAGCAACTTCCTGTTTGAGATCTGCGGCCTGGAGCCCAACTGGAGCATGGACAACCTGGTCGAGACCATGACGGCCGAGTTCCGCGAGAAGGTCGGCGACGACCGCGTGATTCTGGCCCTGTCCGGCGGCGTCGACTCCTCCGTCGTGGCCGCCCTGGGCGCCCGTGCCGTGGGCAAGCAGATGACCTGCGTGTTCATCAACCACGGCCTGCTGCGCAAGGGCGAACCCGAGCAGGTGGAGGAGGTCTTCACCAAGCAGTTTGACGTCGACTTTATCCACGTTCACGCCGAGGACCGCTATGCCGAGCTTCTGGCTGGCGTGACCGAGCCCGAGGAGAAGCGCCGCATCATCGGTACGCAGTTCTGGAAAGAGTTCTTCGCCGTGGCGCAGCAGCTCGAGACCGATGGCAAGCCGGTCAAGTACCTGGCTCAGGGCACCATCTACCCCGACATCATCGAGTCCGGCGCTCGCAAGACGGGCGGCAAGACGGCCACCATCAAGAGCCACCACAACCTGATCCCGTTCCCCGAGGGCGTGCACTTCGACCTCATCGAGCCGCTCGACCACTTCTTTAAGGACGAGGTCCGCGCGCTTGGTCTGGCGCTCGGCCTGCCGGGTCACATCGTGTTCCGTCAGCCTTTCCCGGGCCCGGGTCTGGCCATCCGCATCATCGGCGCGGTCGACAAGGAGAAGCTCGAGATCCTCAAGAACGCCGACGCCATCGTGCGCGAGGAGCTCGACGCCTACAACCAGCGTCTGTTTGAGCAGACCGGCGAGCGCAACTCCGAGCACAGCTGCTGGCAGTACTTTGCGGTTCTGCCCGACATTAAGTCCGTGGGCGTTATGGGCGACGAGCGCACTTATCAGCGCCCGATCATCCTGCGCGCCGTCGAGTCCAGCGATGCCATGACCGCCGACTGGGCCAAGCTGCCCTACGACGTGCTGGCCCGCATCTCCGGCCGCATCGTGGCCGAGGTTCCCGGCGCCAACCGCGTATGCTACGACATCACGTCCAAGCCGCCCGCGACCATCGAGTGGGAATAGAACAGACGTTCGATTCTGTGTTATAATATCCTGCAATGGGCGCGGCCTCTTCCGAAGCCGCGCCCATTGCTATATTTGGTCGGATATCGACGGAAACCCAAGTTCAGGGAGGTTTGTTGCGATGGCATACGATTTCAAGAAGGAGTTCAGGGAGCTCTACAGGCCGTCCGGCAAGCCGAGCGTCGTAACCGTTCCGCCTATGAGCTACGTCGCCGTGCGGGGCAAGGGCAATCCCAATGCCGAAGGCGGCGAGTACCAGAACGCGTTGCCGCTGCTCTACGGCGTCGCTTATGCCATCAAGATGTCGAAGAAGGGCCCGCGAGAGATCGAAGGCTATTTCGACTTCGTCGTGCCTCCGCTCGAGGGCTTCTGGTGGCAAGACCGCACCGATGGCGAGATTGATTATGCGCGGAAGGATGACTTCAATTTCATCTCGTGCATCCGTCTGCCCGATTTCGTCACTCGCGAGGACTTCGACTGGGCAGTTTCGGAAGCTGCCGCCAAGAAGAAGCTGGACTTCTCGGCGGTCGAGCTGCTGAGGGTCGACGAGGGCCTTTGCGTTCAGTGCATGCATACCGGGCCTTACGACGACGAGCCGGCGACCATAGACGCCATGCGCACATTCGCGGCGGAACGGGGCTACGCCCCCGACTTCTCCGAAGCCCGTCTGCATCACGAGATTTACCTCTCCGACCCGCGCAAGTGCGCGCCGGAGAAGCTCAAGACCGTGATCCGTCATCCCATAAAGTTGATTTAGCGAAGCGAGTGACGCCGATCGCTTCGGCTTTTTGGGCGCTCGCCGTGGCGTGGGCGGCAGCGGGACGCGCCCTGCGACCGGTGGCGGAGGCCGAGGCGCGGGAGCGCGCGTTCATTTGCACCGTCTCGCACGGCCTCGTCACCCCGCTCATGGCGGTGACCGCGAACTGCGACGTGCTTGAGGCGGAGGCATCCGATCAAGCCGGCCTTGCGTCCTGGGTCGCCAACATCCGTGCAGCGGCGGACGAGATGGCGACTCGCATCGCTGACATGCTCATGCACATGGGCGGCGACTAGACAGGGCGATCCCTGCAACGGGCATTATTATCCGGGAAGCGTTTGGTTGCGAGGCACGCTGGTGTGAGGGCCTGAGTCGTCAGGCCCCGCGCAGGGGGACCGCGATGGTGGCCACCGCGCCGCCCGAG
>CALLSB010000062.1:0-7014 GCA_938014225.1 uncultured Collinsella sp.
CGTCCTCGCTGCCGGGAACAAGCGTATGTACCAGCCGATTTACAAATAGCATAGCGGTCGTCCTCACAATCATGTTTAAGGGGATAGTGTAGCTCGCGCGGGGGCGCCGTGCACCGATGCTCAGAAAATGCAGCAATAGTCTGCCGGCGCTAACGAGCGAGCCTTCTCGTCTGCCTGGGTGGTCCATTTTGGGCCACATGGGTATGGGCATGTGCCTGTTTGCTCGACATACTTAATGTCGACAGCCCCTGTGCAAAGGAGGACGTTTCCATGGACGAGATGTTTGCCATTAAATGTCAAAACTGCGGCGGCCCTATGTACTCACACCAAGCTAAGCGCAGCTTTGAGTGCGCTTATTGCGGTGCGGTCATTCCGTGGCAGGCGGACGCCGGAGAGCCCAAGAGCGCTTTGGGCATTCGCCATACGCCGTTGACGGTGGTGGATGGACTGCTCAAGCTCACGCATGTGTCGCAACTCGAGCGCCCGGAGGACCCGGACTGGTATTTCTTCAATTCGCACTGGCGCAATCAGTCGGTCCTGGAACATCTGCTGTGGGAGGATCGCGGCACGGCGCAGGAGTTCCAAGAGGCCACGCATGTGAGCATTCCTTGCCCCTTCTGCGGAGCGTCCTTTGAGGGGTCATCGACCCAGCGCGTGTTTGAGTGCCCGTCCTGCGGCAATAAGATCGGCGTTGCCGACCTGCTTAAACCCGGCACCTTCAGCAAGCGCCTGACCATGGGCGTTGGTGCGGAGTATGTGCCCGAGCAGGGTATTCCCTTCGAAATCTCGCCGCAGCAGGCACGTGCCAACGCGCTGCAGCTGGTGCGTCAGTACCCCGACGCCTTTGCCGGGCACGACGTGGAAGACGCGATCCAAAACGACATGATGCTCTTCTACTTCCCCATGGCGCTGGCGGACCTGCGCATGATGGCGAGCTTCCCGGGCAAGGGCCTGAGCAAGGAAACCCTGGTGTACTACGAGGTGCTCGACTGGGCATACCCCAGGGCAAACTACCTGGACGTTCGCCTCATGGGCATTTTGGAGCCGTGGGACTTTGCCAAGGTCGGTCCGTTCGATCCCGCCATGCAGGAAGGCGACTTCCGCGTTGTCTCCGTCGATGCGTCTACCAAGGACCAGGTGGTCATTGATAAGTTGGCGCTCGACGTTGCGGGCAACGACGCCGAGGCTGTACTGGGGCTCAATAAAAAGAGCATCCGCACCTGGGCGCGCAAGGCCCGCAAGCATAAGGACGGCCTGGTGATGGTGCCGGTCTACTTTGTCGATCGTCCGGCGACAGACGGCCGCGATGGCGAGCAGGTGCGCATTGCCGTAAACGGCCAGACGGGCCGCGCGGCCGCGGTGGTGTTTAGCGACAAGCGCGAGGCGCATATCGTGGCGCCGCTTAACCCGAGCCTGCATCTGTCCGGCGAAAGTACTGTGCATGCCACGCCCATCGAGGTCAAATACGTTAAATCGCCGTTCCTATACCAGATCGTGCGCCGTGGAGGCGGCGAGCAGCCGCGACAGGTGGCGGCCGCAGCCGAGGGTTCCTACCGAGAAGAAAAGCCCAAACGCAAGGGCTTGCTCGCTGCGATCTTTGGGAAGTAGGGGAGTAGTGCCGGTTGTTGCCGTAAGGTGATGGCCGGGGGTGCGGGGCAGCTCTCAGGAGTGCGGGCTGCCGTCTGATTGTTTGAGGGTGCCAGATGTAAATAAACAGTGGGGCGGCTGCAAAAGAGCCGCCCCACCGGATAAAATCAAGGTGTGCCGCGGAACCCGCTCCTCAGTCGGTCAACTTTGGAAGCGCGGACAACGCAGGTGCTATCGTCTAAAGGGCCGGCTGCAACCGGCCCTTTTCTGTGGCAGCCAATGGACCCACATCAGACGAAGGCCGCGTCTTTGCCTGTCAGGTCACGCTCGCCAGCCACGGCTAGAATGTCGTTGCCGGCGTCCATGACCGGTATTGTTTCGTAGCGTGCGTCGCAACCGCGAGTGCGCCTGCGACGGCTGCGGTGGCTTCGGTCGCAACGTGCTGCTACCCTTGCGTTTCGCCATTAGTCGCTTCGTTGATGGCGCGGTACTCGGCGCTCAGTTCGCGCGCCAGCTCTTCCTTGCTTGGAAGATACGGCAGGTATTTGGCGGCAAACACTTGGTCGTTGTCTTCGGGCAGCGTGTACTCGACAATCGAATCGCTTTTGTCCGCGCAGAGCACGATGCCTATGGGCGGATTGTCGCCTTCGTTCATGAGCTCGCGCGTGTAGTAGTTCACATACATTTGCATCTGGCCCAGGTCCTGATGCGTAAGGTCGTCCGTCTTAAGGTCGATGAGCACGAAGCAGCGCATCAGATAGTTGTAAAAAACAAGGTCAATATAGAAATGGCGCCCATCAAAGGTGATGCGCTTTTGGCGCGCCTCGAAAGCGAAACCACGGCCAAGCTCCAGCAGGAACTTCTGAAGATGCGTGATGAGCGCCTGCTCTAGATCGCTCTCGCGAAACGCAGTATCGTCCGAGAAACCTAAAAACTCCAGTACATATGGGTCGCGGATGATATCCTCGGGGCGACGAGCCGGGGCGCTCTTTTGGATTTCCTGGGTGACGGCCTCCTTGTCCTTGCTGGCAAGTAGGCGCTCGCGGAACATGGTATTGATCTGGCGTTCGAGCTGACGCGTGCTCCAACGAGAATCGGCGCATTCGTTCATGTACCAGGTGCGAGCGTCAGGGTCGGAAATGCGCATCAACCTGCGGTAATGAGTCCAGCTCAATTCGCTACGCAGTGCGTCGCGAATTGGAAACGCAAGAAAGAACTGACGCATATTGCGAAGGTTTGCGATGCCAAAGCCTCTTCCGAAATCCGCGGTAAGCCTTCTGGAGAGGCCTGCAATCAATGCCTCTCCATATGCTGCGCGCCCCTCTCCGCCCTGTTCATCAACAATACTCTTGCCGATCTCCCAATATGCCTCAACCATCGCAAAGTTAACGGCGGTATAGGCCTTGTCGCGAGCGGCGTTGAGAATCGAGGAGACCTGCTTGTAAAAACCTTCGGGCACGATTGCCGATTCTCCACGGTTTACCAGTTCGCCCATCACTGTCGCCCCACTTTCCTCTTGTGGAATGCATCTTTATCGCATTTAGTTTAAAGCCTCGCGCGGACACGAATTACTGTGCTGTTTGGCACCTTCGCATGGGGGCCTTGCGGTGACTAAAATGTGACCATAGAGACAGTTTTAGCGAACCCCACGGGAGTGACGCGTATGGACAACAACACGCTGCTATTCCAGGACAAAGGTTCGGGCGGGTTTAAAGACGTCAGGATTTACCCCAACCGCATCGAGGTGCTCAAGAAGGGCACTTTCGGCGGCAAGCATATCGAGATTGTCTACCTTAAGGACATCACGGGCGTTAACAGGATCAAGGGCCGCAATGTTTTTCTGCGCAACAGGTTGTTGACTGCCTGTGTCTTTAGCCTGAGCAACCGCTCCCAGGCCCAGGAATTTGTGAACGCGCTGAACATGGTGATGTAGCCGACGTCGGCGTTCGGGCCAGACTTACGCCCGCGCATCTGGCGGCATGGTGGCTGGTCGTTCAACCTGCGAGGCGTCCTTTATGCGCTGCCCCTTCATGTCAAAAATAGGGGCACAGAACGGTATTCCGCGCCCCTGATTGAGCCGATGCGTCTGAAAACCGGCTTGCCTATTCGCTAGCGCCTTCGTTGTTTTCGCGGTCACTGGCAAGCATTGCTGCGCCGGCGACCGTCGTCGCCACGGCGGCAGCGGCGAGCCCGGCGGCGATGCCAGAGCCGTCGCCCGTGCCGGCGAGCTTCTCGCCCGAGCCCTTGCTCTTGTTGCCCTTGCCGTTCTTGTCGGCGCTGTCCGTGGCGGCATCGTTGCCGTTGCCGCCGCCGGTACCGTTGCCGGTGCCGCCCGCACTGCCCGAGGCCGCTACGGTAAAGCTTGCGGATCCGTCGCTGGCGAGCGTGTAGTTCTGCGCCGCGTCGCCCAAGAGACCGTTCACGCGCACCCAGTACGTTCCTGCGGCAAATGTTTCGCCCTCGGCCATTGCCGTGCCCGGAGCGCCGTCCGCGTCGTGCACAAACTCGAGCTGGGCCGTGCAGGCATCGGTTTCGAGCTTGCCCTCGAGTGATGCCGCAATCTTGGCGCGCACGTCTTCGCCGGCCTTAAGGCCTTCGAGTCCCTCAAAATGAGGCGTCAGCGCACGTGGATCGATATCGATGGGCACAGGGCCCTGCAGCCCCGTAACAGTCTCGTTGCCCAGGGCGTCGACATCCACATATTCGATGGCAAACGCATGTCCCGAGGCTGCTACGTTGAGTACGTTGCTGCTGTCGACAAGGCGGAAATGGCCCTCGCCAACGGTCTTGCCATCTTGGAGCGAGGCATCGCTCAGCGAGTCGCCGTACGTCATGCGCATGCGGGTCGGGAGATAGCACGAAACGGTTTGCTTGTGCTGCGCATCGTTGTAATTGCGCTGGTAGATGCTCCGGGCCAGTGCCGCATCAACAAAGTCGGATGCGATGATGCCAATGTGCTTGCGGCAGTCCGCCTTTGTGCTCTCAACTCCGGTATTGTTTATATACGAGCTCTTGTACAGGTGCTCGTTGACCACTCGCGCTGCGGTAAAAGGGTTGTTTTGCGTGCAGCTCGTGTAGTTGATAAACCAGCAGCGCTCCGTTGCCTGCACCGTTGTCCCGTCCGCGGCAGTGATATCTACGGTGCTGCGCTCGAACTCGGACGCTGCCTTCAGGGCCATATCGACCCAGTCGATCTTACTGGATCCCGTGCAGTCGTAATGGTCTTGGGCATATACCTTGGTGCAATAGGGCTCTTTGGCACCCGCATTGCCCGCAGCCTCAAAGCCTCGCGCGTCTTGGACGAGGCACATGGACTTTCCGGAATGCGCCTTGATTTTGTCGTCCCATTCAGTGAGGTCGAGGCCCCACGTGTGGCCGTCTACGCTGTCGCCGGCGAGTTTAAATCGACGCAGCAGGACGATCTTTCCGCGCACCTCGTTCAGTGTGGGGACATGGCTCGACGTATAGAACAGATCGGAGTTATTGCCCATAACATTGGCGAAAGCCGTCGTAACGCTTTCGTCGGTAGCCTCGTCGTTGCCTCGTGACACCAGCATGATGAGCGCTTCTGACGGGTGTTCGTTCAAAAATGTTTTGAAGTAACCGATGACATCGGAGAGTTGCATAAAGTCCCCGTCTTTTTTGTGCAGGTAGCATATTCCATGGTCGATGCCGGGGTCGCCGTTCTTGTCGTTCTTTCCAAGTCGGATATCAAAATAGCGAATGCCTTCGAGCAACTGCGTGGGGATGTAATCCTGCTGGCACTTTGCAAGCGAGGTTTGGGGCTCGGTGTCGTTGTCGACGCTGCAGGTGCCCGAATCGTGAGTTCCCGGGATGCTCAGTTCGTCGAGGTACTTGCTGCCATCGACGTGGCTCATCCAACATGGTCCGTCGACGTAGCTGCTATACGTGGTCCAGTCGATGCTGCTAACTGTGGCATTGGTCTTGTCCATGCTGTAGCCGACAAGCTCGAGCTCCCACGGAATGCTCTTACTCTTATGGCAGATCTTATTGTTGTCCTGGTCTTTGCCGTCCTTTTCTATGGCCAGGTACTTAATGTCTTTTTTCTCGGTTTCTTTCTCGACCGTGCGGTCTCGGATGATATAGGTACCGTTTGATTGACGCTCGAACGCAAAAGAGCGACTGGCCTTGCCGTCATGCTCGCCACTCCATACGTGGATGACCTTTCCATCTTTGTCCGAGTCGCCATCGACCGACCAAATGCTGTAGCCCGTCTTCTTGTGCTCTTCGAAATTGAGCAAGGTGCGGATAGCATACCAGTTTGTATCGTCATTCTTGGTCGTTACGTTCTCAAGGATGAGCTTGCTGGACGTGCCGTCATTAAACAGGTGGCAGACGTTGCCGATGACGTTGCCGTCTTCGTTGACGCTCGCGGTGCGAAAATAGCCCGCGGGGCGAAGACGAATGACGAACTTGTCGAGGTTGGCCGCCGATGTGGGCGTGTCTTCTGCAAATGCCGCGCGCATGGGAAGGCCCAATCCCGCGGTTTCGGGCAGGCTTGCAAGCGGCGACAACGCCGCGAGTCCAAGGCCCAGCGTAAACGCTCGGCGACTGATGGCATGATGTTCGGTCATAACTCCTCCATTCGCAGGGTGCGGTAATGCGCTCATTTTGGTCACTATACTGCCCGGATGTTTAAAGGTGTCGGCTTAAATTGTGTGCGCGGCGCTATAAATCGGCGGGCGGACGTGTTTGGGTGCTTGCCTATTTGTGCTGCTACCGCGCTGGGGGTGGTTTTGCCGCCCGGCACCCTCGCGTTCGCCGGCTATCGGCATAAGAAAGGGAGGGTCGGTTTACCGGCCCTCCCTTAGTACGAAACGCTGGGGCACCGCCGCTTGTTGGCACTGCGCTCGTGTTTTTCGTTACGCTCGCGAGTCGCTTAGCGCTTAATCTCGATATCGTCGAGCTTAACATCCATGGCCTCGGTCTTGGCCTTGGCGATGTCGTCGGCAAATTCCAGAGACTTCATCATGGTCTCGACGGCGTCCTTGTGCTCCTCGACGTTGTCGATGCGCACGTAGACGCTGCCGCCGCCTGCTTCGGTGAAGTACTCAGTCGTCACGCCGCCCGAGTGTGTATAGGAAGCGTTGCACCAAGTCTTGCCGTTGTACTTGACGGGGTCATTCTCGGTCCACTCAAAGCTGGCATTCCACTTTGCCTCGTAGTCGAACAGCTCGTCAGCGTTCTTGTCAGAGTCGAAGACAGGGATGAAGCGATCGCTGGCGTGCTCGCTCTCGGTGAACTTAAACTGGGCCCTATCGGCCGTGTCGCCGGCGACGTCGGTGATCTCGACGCCCTCGGGGACCTCGACCTTAAACCAAATGAAGTCGGTCCTCATATCCACGGCTGGCTTTTCTGCTCCGCCGCCCCATACCGCCTTTGATAATTCCGTCTTCGATGGTCAGG
>CALLSB010000063.1:0-2641 GCA_938014225.1 uncultured Collinsella sp.
GGCGGTCACGTGCTGGTGCGCAACGGCGAGGTCGTGGCGCGCATTCCGCTGGCGCTCGGTGGTCTTATGAGCGAAGGCACGGCAGAGGACGTTGCCGCACAGCACGACGACTTTATGGTCAAGGCGCGCGCCATGGGTATTGAGCCGCCGCTCGACCCCATCATGGGCATCATCTTCCTGCCCCTGCCGGTCATCCCGACGCTCCGCATTCGCCCCGAGGGCATGTTCGACGTTACAACCTTCACCTACGCCGACTAGTCATCGGGGACGTTCTTAAACGACTAGTCATCGGGGACACTCTTTGGCGGACTGCCTGACGCCGCGACCGTAGGACTTCTGGCATGTGTGAGCTATTTGCCAGGTCCTTGTAACGTTTACGCCCGCGGAGTCTTATTTGAGCTCCCTTTGGGTACGTTGGAATCGGATACACGTTCGATTCCAACAAGCCCGAAGGGAGCTTTTCTATGTTTAAACTGATTGCATCCGATATGGACGGCACACTGCTTGACGAAAACGGCTAGGTGCCTCCCGAGACCTACGAACTGATTCTGGCGCTACACGAGCATGGCGTGCATTTCGCTGCATCGTCAGGTCGTCGCTACGATCGCCTGTGCGAGTTCTTTGCGCCCGTTCGCGACAAGATGGACTTTGTCGCCGCTAACGGCGCCCAGGTCTACGCCGACGGTAAGATGGTAGACCGTGAGGTGTATTCCCACCTGGCGATTCGAAGGCTCGCCCAAGCCGTCAGGACGTTTCCCAATCTGCATCTTGCGCTCTTTGACCGAACCAAGCCCTTCCTGCTCGATGACGAGTGCAAGTTCGTGCGTGAGGTCGATAAGGACCTCCCCAATGCCGAGCGCATTTGGGAGCTGCCCGATCCCAGCGTAAATATCATCAAAGCGAGTATCTTTTGCGACGACAGTGCGGTTATGGACAGTGCGTACGTGCTACAGCGCGAACTTGGTCAGCTCTTTACTTTTGCGCCTTCGGGTAACGCGTGGATCGATGCCATGCAGCCTGGCGTGTCGAAGGCCTCGGGTATCGCGCAGCTCGCGGAGCATTACGGCATTGGTCGCGACGAGGTCATGGCGTTTGGCGACTCGATGAACGACTACGAGATCATTCGCTTTGTCGGCACGGGCTGCGCGATGGAAAACGCGCGCCCCGCGCTCAAGGCGGTGGCCGATCGCGTCGTAGGCTGCAACCGCGACCACGCCGTCCAGCAGGAGCTCCGTCGCGTGCTGGAGAGTCTCGCTTAATGCGGCAGATGGGGACGTTCCCGTTCTGCCGGCAGTGGGGGACAGTCCTTGCAGCTTTTCGCGAAGAGTGTCCCTAACGACTAGTCATTCAAGAACGTCCCCAGTGGCTAGTCATTCAAGAACGTCCCCAATGACTGGCCAGTGGCTAGGCGAGGGCGGCCATGATGGCGCGGGCGACGCCGTCGTGGTCGTTGTCGAACTCGGTGATGGCGTCGGCGGCGTCGCGGTCTTCGGGTTCGCCGTTGATCATGGCTATGCCGTGGCCTGCTGCCTGCAGCATGGGAATGTCGTTGATGTTGTCGCCGAAGCCCCAGGCGTCGGCGAGACGCTCGCCCAGGTGCTCGCATAGCCATGTGAGGGCCGTTCCCTTGGTGGTGCCCTCGCCCATGACCTCGATATTCATGGCGTACGAACGCGTGACCTCAATGCCTCCGAGCGTGTCGAGCTCCGCCGCGATGGCGTCGCGATCGGCCGGGTCGTGCCAGTACATGGCGATGCGTTCGAGTGTCTCGACCTCGTCGATCTTACTGTCGATATCCATGTCGATCGGTGTTCGTGTGCGCTTGAGCGAAGCCGCGATGTGGGGGTCGCCGCCGCAGAACTCGTCTAGGCGCTCATAGAGCGAGCGGGGGAGGAAGCACTGGCCGTCGGCGAAGATATCGAAGGTCACATCGTGGCCGGCGGCGATGCGATGGATGCGATGGGCGATGCCACGGTCGAGCGGTCGGCTCAAGATACGTTTGGCGCGTGAGGCATCGGTAGGCGCATCTTCGTCGAGCTGCCAGACGCTGGCACCATTGGCACAGACCGCGTAGTGCACGGCAGGATGGGCGAGGATAGGCTCAAAGATGCCCGACAGCGGACGCCCCGTGCACGGTACAAACTCAATGCCGCGACGTGCGAGCTCGTCGAGCATCGCCCAGGTGGCGTCGCTCATCTGCTTGTCGCTCGTCAACAGCGTTCCATCCATATCGGAAAACACAATCATTCGATGCAGCCCTTTCTGCTGGCATAAAAAGCGTGGCCGAGGGCGGTGATGCCCTGGCCACGCTCGAGTTCTATAACGGTCCGCGTCCTAGCGGTCGGCGAGCGGCTTGTACTCCAGCGGCTCGATCACCGGACGGTACGCCGGGCGGATGATGCGATGCGCGCAGAAGAGCTCTTCCATGCGGTGCGCCGACCAGCCGGCCATGCGGGCGACGGCGAATAGCGGCGTAAAAAGCGTCTCGGGCACGCCGAGCATCTTGTAGATAAAGCCTGTGTACAGGTCGATGTTGGCGCAGATAGGCTTGGTCATGCCGTGATCGCGCATCACTTGCGGGGCCAGGCGCTCGATGCGCTCGATGAGCGCGAACTCCTCGCCCAGGTCCTTCTTGGCGGCA
>CALLSB010000064.1:0-7265 GCA_938014225.1 uncultured Collinsella sp.
AGAACGGCGGCTGCGGCCTGGCTGCCCCGCAGATCGGCGAGCTCATCCAGCTCGTCACCATCGACTGCGACTACAGCGACAAGAACGACTACGACCCGTACGTGCTCATCAATCCCGTCATTGTTGAGCAGAGCGACCATCTGGTGCCCTTTAGCGAGGGCTGCCTGTCTATCCCAGGCATTAGCTGCGAGATCGAGCGTCCCGACCATGTCGTCGTCGAGGCGTACGATCTGGATGCCAACCTGATTCGCTATGGGCGACCTGTTCTGCGTGTGCCTGCAGCACGAGATTGATCACCTGCACGGCAACACCATGTTCGAGCGACTGAAGCCGATGCAGCGGATCAAGGCCGTCAAGGAGTACCAGGACGCCCTGGCCCGCGGCGCTCGACCGGGCGAGACGGAGTAGGTCCCACCGTCCCCGGTGCTGAGCGCCCACATATCATCCCGTGCTCAAACATTCTCGCTTTGCTGCGAAACTGCGCGCGGGACGATATGTGGGCGCTCAGCACCGGGGACAGCGTTGTTCTGGCTCGGTTCGCCCGGGTGCCGTTGGGCCAGGGAGGGGCGTCTTCGCTGATAATTGCTTTGCTGAAAGAGCTGCTTTTATTGCGGCTCTTTCTTTGGTTTTGGGTATATTTGTCTTTGTTGAACTGTTCTTGCGACTGGGTGCGCTTGCGACCTGGAATGCTTTTTTGTAGCCGTCTCGGCTCGTTATTGAGAGGAGACTAACTTTTATGCGTATTGTGTTTATGGGTACGCCTGATTTTGCTGTGCCTTCGCTGGTTTCGCTTGTCGAGGCTGGTAACGAGATTGCGCTTGTTGTTACTCGTCCTGATGCTGTTCGTGGGCGCGGTAAGAAGCTCGAGCCTTCTCCTGTTAAGGCCAAGGCGCTTGAGCTGGGGTTGCCGGTTGTTGAGGCTAATCGTATGACGCCTGAGGTTGTTGAGGCGCTCAAAGCCGCGCAGGCTGATATTTTCTGTGTGGCTGCCTATGGTTGCATTTTGCCCGATGAGGTGCTGCATATGGCGCCGCTTGGTATTGTGAACGTTCATGCGTCCTTGCTGCCTCGTTGGCGTGGGGCTGCCCCTATTCAGCGTGCCATTCTCGCTGGTGATGAGATTGCTGGCGTTTCCATTATGCGCATTGGACATGGCGTTGATACCGGCGCTTATTGTGCTCAGGCTTCCACGTCGGTTGCCGGTAAGCATGCTGAGGCGCTGACCATGGAGCTTGGTGAGCTTGGCGGCAAACTGCTTGCCGATACGCTTCCCTCGCTTGCCGATGGCTCGGCTGTTTGGACTGAGCAGGATGAGTCGCTCGTTACCCATGCTGCCAAGATTTCCAAGCTGGAGATGCGTCTGGATCCGCAGATGGCTGCGCTCGATTGCGTGCGTCATGTGCTCGCTTCGTCCGATACCGCGCCTGCTCGTTGCGTGATTGCTGGCAAGATCGTGCGCGTGCTCGATGCTGCGCCGGCTGATGTGTCGCTTGGCGAGGGTCAGGTTCTCGTTAAGGCCAAGCGTGTTTACCTGGGTCTTTCCGATGGCACGGTTGAGTTGCTCGAGGTTAAGCCCGACGGCAAGCGCGCCATGGCTGCTTCTGCTTGGGCTGCCGGCCTGCAGGGTGTCGATTTGACGTGGGGTGTTCTGTCATGAGCAAGCTGTCTCCCGCGCGCAAGCTTGCGCTCGATGTGCTAATGGAGGCTGATCGCCGCGGTATGTATGCGCGTGACGTGCTGTCCTCTCGCGCATCGGCCAAGGCTATTGACCAGCGCGATTCCGCTTTTGCAGCTCGCTTGGCGCTTGGTGTGGCCGCGACGCAGGGTATTTTGGACGAACTGCTCGATCAGTTTCTCGATAAGCCTAAAAAGGTTGCGCCGCGTGTTCGCATGGCGCTTCGTATCTCGGCCTTCGAGATGCTCTATCTGCATACGCCTGGTCGCGTTGCGGTGAGTCAGGGCGTTGAGCTGGTGCGCAGCGGAGCTAAGTCTGCCGCCGGTTTGGCCAATGCCGTGCTGCATAAGGTCGCGGACAACGTTGAGGACTTTGCCACGGCGTCCGATGTAGATGAGTCTGTGCGACGCCTGGTTCGTCTGTCGCGCCTGATGGGACTGCCGCGTTGGCTGTGCGCTCGCATTATGGCATCGTTCGACACTCCAGAGGGTGCGCTTAACTTTGCCGGCAATCTGGCCCCCGCGCCACTGGCCCTGCATGAGAACGCCTTTGCGACCAAGCCCGATCCGTATATCTCGCAGCTCGTCGCGCCTGTCTTCCCGGGCTGCCATGCCCCGGTTGATGCCCAGGTTACCGTTGCTTCGGGTGTGTTTGAGCGTGCTGCCGCGGTGGCCTCGGACCTTAACGCGCAGCTTATCGCCACAGCTGCCACGCGCCCTGGTAGCTGTCTTGAGATTGGTGCCGGTCGTGGCACCAAGACCTATGTGATGATGTGTCAGGCCAAGCGTGCGGGGTATGAGCGTCAGCATACGGCGCTCGATTTACATGATCGCAAGTGTGACCTGAATCTTGCTCGCCTGCATAAGGCGGGTATTCAGGGCGTTCGCACGGTTTCGGGCGATGCATGCGAGCTTGATGATGTGCTCACATCGTTTGATGCCATGCTTGGCGAGCCGGTTAAATTCGACACGGTCTTTATCGATGCGCCGTGCTCGGGCACCGGAACCATGCGTCGTCATCCCGAGATCCCGTGGCGTCTGACCGAAAAGGAAGTGACGGTTGAGCTGCCCAAACTGCAGCTGTCGATGCTCAAGGAAGCCGCCGCGCGCGTGGCTGCCGGCGGCGAGTTCATCTATGCGACGTGCTCGGTCTTCGACGAGGAGAACACGCAGGTGGTGGACGCGTTCCTTGCTTCTCCTGAGGGCGCCGGCTTTAGCGTGGCACCGCTTTCCGAGGCACAGATTCTGCAACTCCCTGAGTTCGATCAGGCCAAGAAGCTCGTTTCCGAACGCCAGAACGATCGGGGCCTCTTCCAAAGCGTGCCGGTAAACGCCGATTCCTACGACGGCCACTTCTGCGCCAGACTGGTCCACAAGTAACGACTAAGTTGCGGTGAAATAGGGATTGAATAGCGGCTTCTACCCGCCAAACAGTCCTTATTTCACCGCAACTCATAGAGCCACCTGCAACACAAAGAAATAGCCCCGCGATCGGCGTTGATCGCGGGGCCGCGTTGTTTCTAGTGGTTATGCGGGCAGTTGGCGCAGCAGCCGCTCGTGGCGTTGGTGCTGGAGCCGCCGCTTCGCTGGTCGGTGTTGTAGAAACCGCTGCCCTCAAATTTAATGCCGCTGGCCGAGAACGTCTTGGCCGCCGGGGCACCGCAGCTGGGGCACACGACCTCGGGAGTCTCGGACATGGGATGCTCAACCTCAAACACGTTGCCGCAGCTCGAGCACTTGTAATCGTAGCGCGCCATAATACTTCCTTTTCAGCACAAAGCGGGCAGATTACTCTGCCCGCAAAAATTCAAACGTCTGTAACTGTACCCTATATCGGGGCTTTTATCACGCTTCGCCCCAGAATCTATGGTTGTTGCGCAGGAGCTGTGCGGTTTTGTTCTCGGCGGCTGCAATGTCTGCCTCGTCAGCCTGCCAGGTCCAGTTGCCCGTGGCCACGCCCGGAACGTTCATGCGCGCGTCGTCGCCAAGCCCCAGGACATCCTGCAGCGGCATCATCACCAGGGGAGCGTCGCTTGCCAGCGCGTCGCTCATCAGCTTGGCCGCCACCTCAACACCGCTCGGTTCATCGCCGCCCGCAAAGGAACGTGTACACCAGCCGGCCAGCGTCGACGTATCGTGCGTCGAGGTGTAGAGAATCTTGCCAGGCGTGGGATGCACACCGCAACGGACGTCGTAATCGCTAAACTCCAGCACGTCCATGCCGGGGAAACCGCAGGTCGAAGCCATGGCGCGAACACCGGGCGTCAAATAGCCCAGGTCCTCGGCGATAAAGTTGAGCGGACCCAGCTCGTCATAGGCGGTCTGGAACAGGTCTTTGCCCGGTCCCGCCAGCCAGCGACCGTCGGCGCAGGCCTTGCCGGCGGGGATGCTAAAGTAGCTGTGGAACCCCAGGAAGTGATCCAGACGCACGCGGTCGTAGAGCGAGAACGCGCGACGCAGGCGATCCATCCACCAGCTATAGCCGTTCTGCTTCATGTGGTCCCAGCGGAACGTCGGGTTGCCCCACACCTGGCCCTCGGGCGCAAAGTTGTCGGGCGGCGCACCGGAAATCTCAATCGCCTTGCCGGTATCGGACAGCCAGAAGTTCTCGGGTTCGCTCCACGCGTCTGCCGAATCGTCGGACACGTACATAGGAATATCGCCGATAACCTCGATGCCCTTCTTGTGCGCATAGTTCATGAGCTCGCACCAAGCCAGGTCAAAGCGGTACTGCATGTACGCCTGAAGCTCGGCCTCGTTGTGAAAGCGCTTGTCGTCGATCAGATGCTCGTTGTAGCGCGAGACATCTGCCGGCCAATCATGGCGCGACTCGCCCTCAAAGTACTTCTTAACGGCCATGTAGACGCAGTATTTCTCGAGCCAATCGGCATTGCGATGTTTAAACGCGGTGTACAGCGGATCGGCATCCTCGCCGCCGCGGGCCTTCCAGGTCTCAAAGTCGGCTGCCAGCTCCTCGTGGCTCTCGGGTAGCAGGTCGATATTGCCTGCAAAGGCCGAAGGACCGGCGTAAGGGGAGCGGAAGAAGTCCGTGGGGTTGACGGGGAGAACCTGCCAGTAGCGCATGCCCATGGCGGCCAGATGGTCGATAAAGCGACGCGTGGGCGCGCCGATCGTACCGGGCTTGCCGTCGTCGGTCGGCACCGATGTGATATGGCAAACAACACCCGCACCGTGATCGAGCGGCTCCTGCAGGCGCTGCTCGGCGTGGTGATAGATGATCGACGAACCCAGCGGGTACAGGTCGAGCGTGACGGTACCGTTGTGGATCTCGCACTCGTGACCGCTGATCACGTCGCTCGCGCATTCGCCGAGCGACGGAATCGTCACGCGGTGCGAATTGCGCAGGCTGCGGTTGATGATAACCGTCGCGGCCTCGCCGTCTTTGCCCGTTCGGGTGTAAGCCAAGACTTCGTCGTTGAGCGCAAAGGCCTTGATCTCGCCATCGACCATAAAGGGCAGCGCACGGCGCACGGCAGACGCGTTCTTAACGATGGCCAGCGTGTCGAAGTCGTGGAGTTGGTCCTTGGTCGGCAGGGTACGGCGGTTGCCCGGATCGGTGAGGCCCTCCAAGCCGTACTCATCGCCGTAATAGATTGAGGGTACGCCCGGGAACGTCATCTGCATGAGCGTCGCGAGCCAAAAACGGCTCTTGGCCAGGCCCATCGAGTTCTCGTCCAGGCGCCACTTGCTGCGCTCGCTCTCGGGCAGCTGCGACTCGTCGGGGCCACCGCCGAGCACCGAGATGATGCGAGGACGGTCGTGGCTCGACAGCAGGTTGAGTGCGCAGGACAGAGCCTCGCGCGGGTAGTTCTCGCGCAGGGTTTCGATATCCTCGGCTGCCTGGTAGGCGTTCTTGTAGCCCATCAAAAAGCCGATGACCATGTCGCGGAAGGGGTAGTCCATGGCGGAGTCGAGTTCAGAGCCCTGCAGATAGCGACGCAGGTGTCCATAGCTGATCTTGTTGGAGGCGTCTTCCCAGACCTCGCCGAGCAGCAGCGCGTCGGGCTTCTCGGCGAGCACGGCCTTTTTGATTTCGGCCAGGAAGCCATCGGATAGCTCATCGGCCACATCGAGGCGCCAGCCATGGGCGCCGGCGCGCAGCCATTTGCGTATGATACCGTCCTTGCCCAGGAGCCGCTCACGGACCAGCTCGGAGCTCTCATTGATGGCGGGCATATTGCCCACGCCCCACCAGCAGTCGTACGAGCCGTCCTCGTGGAAATAAAACGCATCGCGCCACGGCGAATCCTCGCTCTGCCACGCGCCCACGCCGGGGTAGTTGCCATAGCGGTTGAAGTAGATCGAATCGTCGCCCGTGTGGTTGAACACACCGTCCAGGATGATGGAAATGCCGAGCTTTTCGGCCGCCTGACACAGCTCGGTAAAGTCCTGCTCGGTGCCCAGGATCGGGTCGATCTTGCTGTAATCGGCCGTGTCGTAGCGGTGGTTGCTCGCTGCTTCAAAGATGGGGTTGAGGTAGATGGCTGTAAAGCCCAGCTCGGCGATGCGGGGCAGGTCTTCTTGGATGCCCTTGAGCGATCCGCCGTAAAAGTCCCAGGTCTTGATGGAGCCGTCCTCGGCGCGCTCGTATACGGGAGGCTCATTCCAGTCCTCGACCACGCGGCGCTGGATTCCGTTGCGCGGCTTTTCGACCTGAGCCAGCGTGCGCTCGCGCCAGTGCTCGTCGCGGGCGTAACGATCGGGGAAGATCTGGTAGACCATGCCGCGCTCGTACCACTCGGGTCGAACTTCGCGGTGCTTGTAGACGGTGACCTGGAACGACGGCACCTCGGCGTAGTTATAGGTTACGCCCTCGCCGCCGGTGCGGCCCTGCGGTGCGCCCAGGCGAACCTCAGGCTGGCCCTCGATATTGCAGATAAAGCTGTACCAGATAAGACAGGGCTCAGCGCACTCAAGCTCTACGGTAAATATGCCGTCGCCCTCGTGCGTCATGGGATACAGAGACTCACCGATTTCATCGACCCAGGTACGCAGGGTAAGCGTTGCCTGGTTGGGGTCGGCATCCTCCAGAATCACGGAGAGCGAAAGGGTAGTTCCTGTGGTCACAGCGCCAAACGGAGTGCGAAACTGCGGCAGACGGCTGTTGTGTATCAATCTCATAGTACGGTCCAGTTCAATAGAATCATGGCCTGCGGGCCATGGGCTTTACGCACAGGATGTAAGTATATCTGTTGTACCCAGGCTGTATAAACAACATCCGTTTACCATCGGCGAACGGTTGTCCTAGAAAATCGTTTTACCAACTATCTACAGAGAAGGGGCGCTCGGTTGGAGCGCCCCTTACTTTGGGTTTGATGAGGTTTTGGATCGTCTGTGGGCTAGCGGCGCTTGCGGGTGGCCGTTGCCTTGCGGACGGACGTCTTCTTGGACGGTGCTTTTTTCTCGGTCGCGGCGGCGGGGGAGACCGGGGTCTCCTTGGCGGGCTCGGTCTTGGCCTTTACCTCGGCCTTGGGCTCCTCTTTGGCGGCAGCGGGCTTGGCCTCGGCGGCCTTCGGCGCCGGCTTGGCCTTTACTGTGGGCTTGTCCTCAACCTTAGCCTCCGCCTTGGG
>CALLSB010000065.1:0-6446 GCA_938014225.1 uncultured Collinsella sp.
CGGCGTTGGCATTGAGGTCAACCAGTCCATCATCATCGGCCTCGGTGCCGTCCTGTGGATTGTCACTACCGCTATGTCCATCTTCTTCGTGATGAGCTACGCCAAGAAGGTCAAGGCTGACAAGGGTTCCACCATCCTGTCGATGCAGGAGCTCAAGGACGCCGAAGAGGCTCACGGCAAGGCTGCTTCCGAGGTCCACAAGGAGGTCAAGCTCACCGGTCGTCAGAAGGGTGTTCTGATTGCCTTCGCCTTCACCTTCGTCGTCATGATCGTCGGCTTCATTCCGCTGGCCGACCTCAACGAGGGCGTCGCTAACTTCTTCGACGCTGGCGCTGTCTACGACGCCGACGGTAACGCCGTCGTCCAGGGCTGGTCTGCCCTGATCACCGGCCTGCCCATTGGCCAGTGGTACTTCGACGAGGCTTCCACCTGGTTCTTCCTTATGGCCGTCCTGATCGGTATCATCGGTGGCCTGTCCGAGAAGCAGATCGTTAACACCTTTATCACCGGCGCTGCCGACATGATGTCCGTTGTTCTCGTCATCGCCCTCGCCCGTGGTATCTCCGTCCTCATGGCTAACACCGGCCTCGACGTCTTCGTCCTCGACGCTGCCGCCAATGCTCTGGCTGGCCTGTCCGGCGTGATCTTCGCTCCCATGAGCTTCCTGGTCTACTTCGGCCTGTCCTTCCTGATCCCCTCGACCTCCGGTATGGCCACCGTCTCCATGCCCATCATGGGACCGTTGGCTGTTAAGCTCGGCTTCTCGCCTGAGGTCATGGTCATGATCTTCTCCGCCGCCATCGGTGTCGTGAACCTGTTCACCCCGACCTCCGGCGCCATCATGGGCGGTCTCGCCCTGGCCAAGATCGAGTGGACGACCTGGCTCAAGTTTGCCCTTAAGCTCATCGTCGCGCTCTCTGTCGTCTGCGCCATCATCCTGACCGTCGCCTGCGTGTTGATCTAAGTACCCAACGGGTACCCCACGGAAACCTTGACGATCCTGTAGAGGATCACCTGGTCATCGTCTGTCCGGTGGGGTAAACCCACCGGTAGACTCCTACCTTTAGCCCCCTTCCGTTCCGTGCGCGGGAGGGGGCGACTTTTTGTTCCGCGGTTTTACCAAACCGCGGAACCGGTCGACGCTACGCGCCGTCCAGAACGACAATTTGTCATTCAAAAGGCAAGGCATGACCAAAAGGTCTATGCCTCGCCTTTTTCATGCCAACTTGTACGTCCTGGACGTCGCTCGCTGACTTATGCTCAACCTGCGGCGCTGCCATTATTGATGCAAAGGGGTCAGGTTAGCTTGCGCCAAAAAGGGGAAGTTGCGGTGGAATAGTTCCTGTTTGGCCGTCTTGAGGGGTTAAACGGGAACTATTTCACCGCAACTTATCGATGGCGTGTTTGGTTGGTGCCAGTTGATTGCTTGGGCGTTGGGGAGGGTCTGCTCCGTTATAATCGCCTAGAACATTAATTGGAAACGGGACGGGAGCCATACATGCGCCAGGGTTTCGACAACGCGAAGTATATCGAGCTGCAGGCTGCTCACATTAAGGAGCGCATCTCGCAGTTTGGTGGCAAGCTCTATTTGGAGTTTGGCGGTAAGCTGTTCGATGACTATCATGCGAGCCGCGTGCTGCCGGGTTTTGAACCGGACAGCAAGTTCCGCATGCTCAAGAGCATCGCCGACGATGTCGAGGTTATCATCGCGATCAACGCGAACCACATCGAGAAAAACAAGGCTCGTGGTGACCTTGGCATTACCTATGACGAGGATGTGCTGCGCCTGGTTGACCTGTTCCGCGGCAACGGCTTTGCCGTCGCGGCCGTGGTCATCACCCAGTACGCCGGCCAGCCCGCCGCCGATGTGTTCCGCAATCGCCTGAACGCGCTCGGCATTCCCGCCAAGCTGCACTATCCCATCGAGGGGTATCCGCACGATGTCGATCTGATCGTTTCTGACGAAGGCTACGGCAAGAACGAGTTTGTCGAGACCACGCGTCCACTCGTTGTCGTGACGGCACCCGGCCCCGGCTCGGGCAAGCTCGCCACTTGCCTCTCGCAGCTGTATCACGAGCATAAGCACGGTACCGCCGCCGGCTATGCCAAGTTCGAGACCTTCCCGGTCTGGAATCTTCCTCTGACGCATCCGGTCAATATTGCCTACGAGGCCGCCACGGCTGACCTCGACGATGCCAATATCATCGATTCGTTCCACCTTGAGGCCTACAACAAGACCACGGTCAACTACAACCGCGACGTCGAGGCCTTCCCGGTAGTCCGTGCCCTGATGGAAAAGATCCTGGGCAAGAGTCCCTACCAGAGCCCTACGGACATGGGCGTCAATATGGTCGGCTTTGCCATCACCGATGACGATGCCTGCCGCGACGCTTCCAAGATGGAGATCGTCCGCCGCTACTTTACCGCGGTCGAAAATGTGCGCCGTACCGGCGTGGGCGATGAGCAAGTCGACCGTCTCAAGATTATTATGAAGAAAGCCGGCATCGATAAGAACTACTCACCGGCGCGCTCGGCAGCCCTCACCAGGGAGCAGCTGACGGGTGGTCCCGTGGGTGCCATGGTCATGCCCGATGGCTCCGTGGTGACCGGCAAGACTTCCACGCGCCTGGGCGCCGCGAGCTCGCTCATCATGAATGCACTTAAGCATGTCTCGGGCGTCGACCTTGAGCTCGAGGTCATTAGCGATGAAGCGATCGAGCCCATCAGCAAGCTCAAGACGCATTTCCTGGGCAGCAAAAACCCGCGCCTCCACACCGACGAGACGCTTATGGCGCTGTCGATCACCTCGGCCACGAGTGAGACGGCCGCTCGCGTCCTTTCGGGCCTGGAGCAGCTGCGCGGTTGCGATGCCTTCTTTAGCGTGATTATCTCGCCGACGGACGAGACGGTACTGCGCAAACTGGGTATCAACGTGTGCTGCGAGCCCAAGTTTGAGCGCCGCGGTTTCTTCCATCGCTAAGTTTGAAGCACCGCGGTAATTGCATTGCATTTTGGCCGTATCGGGTTAGCGCCCGGTACGGCTTTTTGATCAATAAAGCGCCTATTTCGGCGAAAAATAGCTGTTTACCTGCCTAGAAACAATTTGAGCGGTATACAATAACCGTAACTGTTTCATCCTTAGCGGGATGCCGCATGATGGATATTACCTGCCATCGTGAGGTGTGTCGGTCGCGCACGGCGCGTTAGATGCTCGTGCTCGGTTTGAGGAGGCTGCTATGGCGGGCAAGGGTCGTGCGAGTGTCAACGATATGAAGCGTGTCGAGGTGCTGGTGTTGATGGAGATCGACCAGCAAACCGAAGACAATGGCGGGCCGTATGGTTTCTCGCGCAAAACGCTTGCCGAGCGCGTGGGGGTTTCGCCGTATCGTGCCCGCGCCGCAATCGATCGCTTGGATTCCGAAGGCATGATTGATGTCGTCTCGCGTTATAGCGACGACGGCGGTCAGCTTGCAAATGGCATTTGCCTCACCGAACGTGGCGAGTGGTATCTTGAGGGCGTCCGTACCGGCATGCTCGTTCAAGAAATGCTTGAGGACGAGGTTTCTGATCGATAGCAGCATGTAGCCCTTGCCATAGCGACGCCGCCTGGGAAACCGGGCGGCGTTTTGTTTCAAGATTGAGAAATGCAATCTCACGCGAGAAAAATTGCGAACGGTCCGCGGCGCGAGTATTACAATGAAGACCCGTAAGATGTGGATAAACAACTTCTACGGGAAGCGCAGGTAACTCAATATGACCAAGCATGTGTTCGTAACCGGTGGCGTGGTTTCGTCTCTGGGCAAGGGTATCACCGCGGCCTCGCTGGGCCGTCTGCTCAAGTCGCGTGGCTACAAAGTAACGATGCAGAAGGCTGATCCGTATCTGAACGTCGACCCCGGTACCATGAGCCCCTTTCAGCATGGTGAGGTCTTCGTTACCGAGGATGGTTACGAGTCCGACCTGGACCTGGGTCATTACGAGCGCTTTATTGATGAGAACCTGACCCGCGATTCCAACTTTACGACCGGCGCCATCTATAAGAGCTTGATCGCCCGCGAGCGTCGCGGCGACTTTTTGGGCGGTACCGTGCAGGTGATTCCTCACGTCACCAATGCCATTAAGGACAAGTTCCGCCGCATCGAGGAGCAGACCGGCTCCGATGTAGTCATCACCGAGCTGGGCGGCACGATCGGCGACATCGAGTCCCAACCGTTTGTCGAGGCCATCCGTCAGTACCGCAAGGAGGCCGGCCCCGAGAACGTCTGCTACATCCACGTGTCGCTCGTTCCCTATATCGCCGCCGCCCACGAGGTCAAGACCAAGCCCACGCAGCATTCCGTCAAGGAGCTCCGCAGCTTTGGCATCCAGCCCGATATCATCGTGCTGCGCTCCGACCACCATATCGATGACGCTATCCGCGGAAAGATCGCAAGCTTCTGCGACGTCGACACCGATTGTGTCTTTACCAACGAGGACTGCGCGAGCATTTACGATGTTCCGCAGCTGCTTGCCGAGCAGGACTTTGACCTGCGCATTTGCGAGCGCCTGGGTCTGGACCCGCGTGAGCGCGACATGAGCGAGTGGAATGAGTTCCTGCGCAAACAGAATCACGCCAACCATCACGCCGACAAGGTGAAGATCGCCGTCGTGGGCAAGTACACGCAGCTGCCCGATGCGTACCTGTCGGTTATCGAGGCCCTGCACCATGCGGGCGTCTTCTACGATCGCCATGTGGACGTCCAGCTGGTCGACGGCGAGAGCCTCGACGAGCAGAATGTCTCCGAGGTTCTGGGCGACGCCTCGGGCATCCTGGTCCCCGGCGGCTTTGGCAAGCGCGCCCTGGAGGGCAAGATCCTCGCGGCCGAGTTTGCCCGTGAGCACAAGATTCCGTATCTGGGCATTTGCCTGGGTATGCAGGTGGCCGTGTGCGAGTTCGCCCGCAACGTCGTCGGCCTTGCCGGCGCCAGCTCCTCCGAGTTCGATCCGGACGGCCCGTTTAGCGTCATCGATCTGATGAGCTCGCAGGAGGACGTGACCGAGAAGGGCGGCACCATGCGCCTGGGCGCCTATCCGTGCAAGCTCGCCGCCGATACCCTCGCTCGCGAGGCATATGGCGAGGAGCTCGTCTACGAGCGTCACCGTCATCGCTTTGAGTTCAACAACGCCTTCCGTGACCAGCTCGAGGATGCCGGCTTGGTTATCTCGGGTCTGTCGCCCGATGAGCGCCTGGTCGAGATGGTCGAGCTGCCGCGCGACGTGCATCCGTGGTATGTGGCAACCCAGGCTCATCCCGAGTTCAAGAGCCGCCCGACCAACCCGCAGCCGCTGTTCCGCGAGTTCGTGCGCGCTTCGATCGGCCAGCACGAGGGTGTCGACCGTCTGCAGGTGACGCCCATGAACCTCGCTACGGACTAAGGGTGCCGGCGAATAAGGAACATACCGAAGCCACTCCCTCGTCGCTCGCCGTGGCGGCGGGGGAGTATCTCGATTACCTCGCGGTCGAGCGGGGTTTGGCGCGCAACACGATTGCGGCCTATCGTCGTGACCTGACGACGTACTGCGCCTATCTGGAGCGGGCGGGTATTGTGTCTTTTGAAGAGGTGACCCGTCAGGTCGTGGAGGGCTTTGTCGCCGACCGTCGCGATGGGGGCTATTCGGATGCCTCGGTGGAGCGTGCGCTTGCGGCCGTGAAGGGCCTGCATGCCTTTTTGGTGCGCGATGGGGCTGTGGCCCAAAATCCAACGGCGGCGTTGCGCCTGCCTAAAAAGGTTGAGCGTTTGCCGGAGTATCTATCGGTGGAGGATGTCTCGGCGCTGCTCGATCAAGATTTCCCCGAGGGCGAGATGGGCTTGCGTGACCATGCCATCTTGGAAGTGCTCTATGGATGCGGTTTGCGTGTGAGCGAGTTGGTGGGACTCGATGTGGGCGATATCCATATCGACGATGGCTTTGTGCTCGTTCGCGGTAAGGGCTCGAAGGAACGCCTGTCCCCGCTGGTGGGAAGCGCGGCGCGAGCTCTGGCACTTTATGTAACTGAGGGGCGTTCTCGCTTGGCGGCCCATGCCCGCGGAACCGAGACCTCGGCGGTCTTTTTAAATAAGAACGGCCGCCGTCTGTCGCGCCAGGGCATCCATGCCATCTGTGAGCGCTACGGGCGCCAGGTGGGGCTGGTGGGACTCCATCCCCACACGCTGCGTCACTCCTTTGCTACCCATATGCTTGCGGGCGGCGCAGACCTCCGTGTGCTACAGGAGATCTTGGGACATGCCGATATATCGACCACGCAGGTCTACACGCATGTCGATCGTACGCAACTGACCGAGGTCTATCTGGCGGCGCACCCGCTGGCGCATCGTTAACTCATCGCTGACCTGCAAATTTATAGGTATTTGGGGACGGGCCCCAGATTGCCACGGCGTGCTTTTGCGCGCGCATGGGCAATCTGG
>CALLSB010000066.1:0-13963 GCA_938014225.1 uncultured Collinsella sp.
CAAGGGCCATCGCCTGGTGGGCGGTATGCGCGCCAGCGTCTACAACGCCGTGACCATGGAAGACGTGCAGGCACTGGCCTCGTACATGAAGGACTTCGAAGCGCAGCATAGTTTGAGCCCGCGATCTAACTAGCCCGCAGCACGCGGGCCGACCAGTCATCTCAAACCACCCTGTTTAGATTAAAACCTGCTAAGGAGTTTTTCATGCGCAAGATTAAGACCATCGACGACATCACCAAGGACGGCAAAGTCGAGTTTGGCGAGGGCTACGAATTTGTGAGCACCGCCGAAGAGGCCGACGCGATCCTGATGCGCTCGACCGACCTGCACGGCTACGGGCTGCCCGAGGGCATCCGCGCCATCGCCCGCTGCGGCGCCGGCGTCAACAACATCCCCGTCGAGGAGTACGCCAAGAAGGGCGTCGTCGTCTTTAACTCCCCCGGCGCCAACAGCAACGCCGTCAAGGAGCTCGTCCTGGGCATGCTGGTGCTCTCGAGCCGCGGCGTAGTGCAGTCGATGAACTGGGTGCGCAACAACGCCGATGACCCCGAGATTCAGGTCGATGCCGAGAAGGCCAAGAAGGCCTTTGTGGGCCGCGAGCTCAAGGGCAAGCGCATCGGCGTCATCGGCCTGGGCAACGTAGGCTCCAAGGTCGCCAACGCCTGCGTCGACCTGGGCATGGACGTTTACGGCTACGATCCGTTCATTTCCGTCGAGCACGCGTGGGTGCTGAGCCGCGAGGTGCAGCGCGTGGGCACGCTCGAGGACCTCTGCCGCGGCTGCGACTACCTCACCGTGCACGTGCCCAGCAAGGCCGACACCATCGGCATGATCAGCACCGAGCAGATTAACCTGCTGGCACCCGACGCTGTGCTCATCAACTACGCACGCGAGACCATCATTGACGAGGACGCCGTCGGCGACGCCCTGCGTGCAGGCAAGCTCAGCTGGTTTAGCTGCGACTTCGCCACGCCCAAGACCGTCAAGATGCCCAATACGTTTATCACCACGCACTCGGGCGCCGGCACAGGCGAGGCCGAGGCCAACTGCGCCGACATGGCCATCAGCGAGCTCAAGGATTACCTGGAGAACGGCAACATCGCACACAGCGTCAACTACCCCGCCTGCAGCATGGGCAAGGCGCGTGCCGCAAGCCGCATCGCCTGCCTGCACGCCAACGTGCCCAACATGATCGGCCAGATCACGGCAATCCTGGCCAAGGACAACGCCAACGTGCAGCGTATGACCAACGAGTCTGCCGGCGAGAACGCCTACACCATGTTCGACACCGATGAGCACCTGGATAGCAGCACCATCGAGGCGCTCAAGCAGATTCCGTCGATGTATCGCGTGCGCGTGATCAAGTAGCGCCGGCTGATCTGACGGGCAGTTCCCCATGTGGCCTGCCCGTCACTGACATTGAATGCCCACGTGGGCGCCTTTCGCACGAGAGGCGCCCCCGATTTTGTGAGCGCTCCATTAAATGCACCGAGCCGCTTCTTGGCATACAATCTGTATGTTGACCTAACTATATGTGAGGTGCCTATGGTTGATACAGATTTTGCTTGGCGGCTTACGCAAGGGCTCGTGCGGATCGACAGTTCCGACCCAGGTGCGTATGAGGGCGAGATTGAACGCTATATCAAAGTGTTGGTCGAGGCTCAATTGGAGCGGTTGAGCCATCCGGTGCTCCATGCCGTGCAGGTTGAGGAACTCGAGGTGCTGACCGGACGCCGCAATCTCATGGTCACCGTGCCCGGTTTGAGCGACGAGCCACGGCTCGTCTACATCTGCCACATGGATACAGTCACCTTGGGCGACGGCTGGGACGCGGACATTACGCCGCTCGGGGCGGTCGTGCGCGACGGCAAGCTCTACGGCCGCGGTGCCTGCGATATGAAGGGTGGCCTGGCCTGTGCCATTGCCGCACTGGTCCATACGCTCGAGCGCGTGGCGGCGGATGGCGCGCTGCCCCGCCGCGGCTTTTCGCTCATCTGCTCGGTCGACGAGGAAGATTTTATGCGTGGCTCAGAGGCCGCGATCGATGCTGGCTGGGTCGGCTCGCGTGAATGGGTGCTGGACACCGAGCCCACCGACGGACAGATCCAGGTGGCGCACAAGGGGCGTACGTGGTTCGAAATTGAAATGGCTGGCGTGACGGCGCATGCGAGCCAGCCCTGGAAGGGCGCGGATGCCGTCGCCGCCATGGCCGAGGTCGTGTGTTCGCTCCGTCGCGCGTTTGTGGCGCTGCCCGCGCACGATGAACTGGGGTCTTCGACCATCACGTTTGGCCAAATCGAGGGCGGATATCGCCCCTATGTCGTGCCCGACCATGCCAAGGTCTGGGTCGATATGCGCCTGACCCCGCCGACCGATACAGCCGCCGCGACGCGCATGGTAGAGCAGGCCATCGCCGGCGCCGAAGCCGCGGTCCCCGGCTGCCATGGAAGCTATACCGTGACAGGCGACCGCCCCGCTATCGAGCGCGACCCGAACTCTCCCCTTCTAGCTGCACTCAAGTGCGCAGCAGACGATGTGACGGACGCGGACACGACCGTTGGCTTCTTTACCGGCTACACCGACACCGCCGTCATTGCCGGCAAGACAGGTAACCGCAATTGCATGAGCTACGGTCCCGGGTCGCTCGCGCTCGCGCACAAGCCCAACGAATATGTGCCCCACGCCGATATCGTTCGTTGTCAGCAGGTGCTAATCGCGCTCGCCGATAACGTGCTCTGGGACGCGAGCGGCCAAGTTGGGGCATAATAAGCCGCGAACAAACCGACTCGTGCGTTAGGACCGCTCATGAAAGCACTTCCGTTTCCCTGCATCCGCCCGGCTCAGGACCGCGTGCTCGAGGCGCTGCCTGCAATGGGCAGCATCCTGAGCGGCAACGATGCTCTGGGCGGAGCCATTGCCGATGGTCTGATGCTCAAGGACCCGGGTGCGGCGTATTACGTGTACGAATGCTCGGGCGAGCCGGGACGCGTGACGGGTGTCGTGGCGATTTGCCCGGTTAACGTGCTGACGGGTAGCGACGAGGCTGCCGCCGAGAGCGTCGACGCACTCGCCGCCGCGCGCGCGATCACCGAGCTCAAGGTGCAGCCCCGTCCCGTAACACTTGCCTACGAAGCCTCGCCCGTCATGGATATCATCCTCGGCGCCGCAAAAGAGGGCGCTTCACTCTATGCCGTCACCGACCCCGCCGGCATTACGCACCGCGTGTGGGAGGTCAAGCGCGAGGACGCCGTCGGCGCCATCCGTGCCATGCTCGACCAGGCGCCGGAGCCGGCACTGGCCGACGACCCCGCCTACGCTGCCGCGCTGGTCGGGGCATCACAGCTCCTGGCCGACGATGCCCGTGCCGCCGGCACCTACACGGGCAAAGAGCCGTTCAACTTTACCGTAGCTGTGCTCTTCCCCGCCGCGCAGGTCAGCGGCGGCGCGCCGCAGGTCCCGATGGGCCTGCTCACCCACCAGATCGCGCGGTTCTAGCGAGACCAGACCGCCCGGCACAAAAATCGGCAGCCCAACAAACAGGGGGCGGAGATGCAGCAGGTACATGCATCTCCGCCCCTTTTGCGTCGAGAAGTTATGCCGGCGACCCGTGCCGCCACGCTCGCGTTATCCGCGCTGCGGACCCGCAGTAGCCACGAGCGGTTCAAGCCCCAGCTCGCGCGCATAGTCCTCCTGCGTAAAGACTTCGACAAGTTCAAACGTATCGGCCGCATCGTCAAACGCAAAATGCAGCACTGAGCAGTTGCCCGGCACGCGTTCGCGCTCGTCTGCCGCCGCGCCCCGCACGTGGTCCAAAAACTCCTTGATAGCCGAGCCATGGCTCACCGCGAGCACGCACTCGTGGTCCGGACGCTGCATAAGCTCGGTCAACGTCGCCACCATGCGCTCGCGCACCTGCATCTGGCCCTCGCCGCCAAACTGGCGATAGAAGTCGCGCCACGGGCGCTCGGGCATGAGCACCACGCGCTCGGCCTCAAAGTCGCCAAAGAACCACTCGCGCAGACCGTCCAGGCGCTCGTACGCCAAGCCCGGCCACAAGTTGGCGATAGTCTGCTCGGTGCGATGAAGCGTGGAGGTGTAGGCATGATCGGGCTCAATGCCGCGCGCACGTAAAAACATGCCGGCGCGCGCCGCCTGGTCGCAACCCAACTGCGTAAGCGGCGAGTCACTCCAGCCCTGAATAATACGCTTAAGGTTGAATATCGTCTGTCCATGACGGACCAGATACAGATCTTTATTCATAGGGGTCCTTTCGTTCGTTACCAACCCAAGAGCGAAAACGCTCCGTCGCAATAGCCAAAATGAAGCACGGCACCGTTGTCGGGTAGTTCTCCCTCGCCAGTCACATACTCAAGAAACTCCTGGCAGGCTGAGCCGTGGGAAACCGCCAGCACGCAGTCGTGTTGCGGCCTGGCCATGATGAGGGACAGCGCCGCGACCATGCGCGACTGAAGCTGCACTTCCGACTCGCCGCCAAAGGCCACCGGATAATCGCCCCAGGGCCGCGGCGGCATCTCGCGATTTGATGTGCCCTCCAGCGAGCCAAAATGCCACTCACGCAGGTCATCGACCAGCTCAATGGAACGGCCCTCGCCAACGATAAGCTCGGCCGTATGCCGCGCCCGGCCCAACGGCGAGGAATACACATGATCAAAGGCCACGCCACGCGCCGCAAACGCCGTACGCGCCGTCAGCGCCTGCTCGCGCCCGCGCGCCGTAAGCGGCGAATCGTGCCAGCCCTGCAAAATGCTCTGCACATTGAGCTCAGTCTGCCCATGCCGCACCAAATACAGATCTGCCACACACCCTCCCCTCGTACCACCACAAAGGGGACAGGAGTCTTTGTGGTGATTTTGCCGCCGGATTGCGCCGCAACGACGCACAACTACAGCAGCACGTCGGCAAGCGGACGCTTGGGTACGTGGTGCACCCGCGCCTCGTCGCGCCAATAATTGATGGAGCCGTCGGGGTTGGAATCGATCGCATCGATCACCTGTGTCTCGGCCGGAACGCCAAACGCCATGATCAGCTTGAGCTCATATTTGTCGTTATCGAGCCCCATGGCATCGATCGCGTGGGGCGTAAAGGCCTTGAACATGCAGGCTGCCACCTCGGGCGTGGCGCTGCGGGCGGCGAGCATCATCGTCTGCGCGGCAATGCCCGTGTCGACATCGGTAATGGGAGCGGCGGGCTTGCCCGGAACGGCGCGCTCAGCAAGAATCGCGATGTAGCCGGTCGGGCGCTCACCCTCGGCAGGACCTGGCCAGTCCTTAAGTGCGCCGGCCCATGCGAGCTCGTCAAATACACGCGCGCAGTCCTCTGCACCGCTTACCACATGAAAACGCAGACGCTGAGCATTGGCACCACAGGGAGCCAGGTGCGCAAGTTCCGCCAGCTCGAGCAAAAACTCGCGCGGCACGCGCATGGACTCGTCAAAGCGACGGCACGTGCGGGCGCGGCGAACCAACGCATCAAACGCGTCCAAGCCGAGCTTTTCGCAACCCTGCTTTGCCATCGATTCGACACTCGACGGTGCCTCGGGAACTGCTTCGTTCATAGGGACCCCCAATACAAGCCAATTGTCATTAGGAAAATCTAACCTAAAACGTAGGCAATAACGAACAGGGCTGCAATGTTCTACACCTGTTGAATAGAAAATCGCGACGTGGGGAACAACGGAAACAATTCGGGACCTTTGGGTTACGTTTCGCCCTCCCCGACCCATACGCCAGCGCCTTTAGGCGATACTGGTTGTAACGATCAAGGCTTACGCCGCACGGAAAGGAGACATTATGGGCATCTTTAAGAACGATGACCAAAAATCGAGCCAGTTTGGATTTGACGAGAAAAGCATGGCGGGCAAAGCCGTCAAGGCCGTACGCTGGATCTACGCCATCACGGGCGTCTTAGCGCTCATTGCTGGTATCGCACTGCTTTTTGCACCCGCCAAGTCCCTCGTCTTTTTGACGACTGTCCTGGGTTTTTACTTTGTAATCACTGCTGCCATTAGGCTGTTCACTGCCATTTTTGAGCCGCTGCTGCCCACCGGCTGGCGCGTGACGAGCATCATCTCCAACCTACTCATTATCTTGGGCGGCGTCATAATCCTGCGCAACCAGGCCTTCTCGACCGCGACGCTCACCACGATGGTGGTTATCGTGGCCGGCTTTGGCTGGATTGTCGAAGGTGTCATGTCCATTCTGGAGTCCGAGCTTTCGTCCAACCGCGCCCTCGCTATCCTGAGCGGCGCACTCTCCATCATCGCCGGCATGTTCGTGTTTATCTATCCGCTGTGGTCGGCCAAGATGCTCGTTATCTTTAGCGGCGCCGCGCTGCTGGTGTTTGGCGTTACGCTGATTGTTCGCGCTATTCAATTTGGCAAACTGGTGCACTAGATGCCGCGAACGCTCTTTATTGATGCCGACGCCTGCCCGGTCACGCGCGAGTCGATTGACTGCGCGCGGCGAGCGGGCGTCGCCGTTGTTATCGCCGGCAACAGCACGCAAAACCTGGAACGGCACATTCGCCGCGACGACCCGCGCGATGCCGAGCACGCGCGACGCGGCTTTTGGGTCACGACGCTCGATGTGAGCGTGGGCGCCGACAGCGCCGACTTTGCCATTGTCGAACGCCTGCAGGCGGGCGACGTAGTCGTGACGCAGGACATTGGCTTGGCGAGCATGGTGCTCGGCCGCGATGCCGCCGCAATCGGTGTGCGCGGGCGCGTCTACGACAAAGCGACCATCGACATGCAACTGTTTATTCGCCACGAGGAAAAGAAGGTGCGCCGCGCCGGCGGACGCACTCGCGGACCGGCGGCATTTACCAGCGAAGACCGCGCTCGTTTTAAGCGAAACCTCACCGAGCTGCTGCGCTAACCAAGGTAGATTTTTGGGACGTGCCTAAAAATCTACCTTTTTGTTTTGGCAGCGGGGAATGCCCTGGTCACAGGGGTAGATCGTAAGATATGTCCCAATAATCTACTTAAAGGCCAACGGCGGATAGGATAAGACCCCAGCCCGCACCGATGACGTACATCATGATCAGGAACAGGACGTTTTCGCGGGCGCTGCGGTTGGTGCGGAACAGCACCAGGTAGCCCACACCGGCAGAGATGAGCGTGCCGGCGAGCATCGGGGCCAGCTGCAGCGCGCCTTCCAGGTACAGTTGCGTGATGACGACGCTGGCCGAGCAGTTGGGAATCAGGCCGACGAGTGCCGAGCCCAGGACCGCAAGCGTCTCGTTGCCGCGCAGGAACTGCTCGATTGCGGACTCGCCGAACGACTCGAGCACGGCGACCAGAATCAGCGTCACCAGAAAAATGAATACCGAGACCTGCACGGTGTGCGAAATCGCGCTGCGTATGATCGACAGGACAGGCGTCCCTTCGTGGGAGTGGGAGTGACCGTGGCCATCATGGTGTTCATGCTCGCCCTCATGACCGTGATCGTGGCCATGTCCGTGGTCGTGCTCGTCCTCGTCTTCATCACAACCGCAATGGTCGCGCTCGCACAGCTCGTGGATGTGGTCGGCGCTCACGCCCGCCTCGGCCACCTCGTCGATGATGTCACCGCCAGTGTGGTCGTCGTGCGCGCAGTTCACGTGGGCCGGGTTGACCGCGGTTCCCAGCACGGTGCGGCGAATCGCCGCATGCGCGCGAGCGTTACGACGCAGGCCGCGAATGGCGGCGTCCACGATAAAGCCCGTGACCAGCGCGATCAGTGCCTTCGAAGCCAAAAGCATCGCCATGGTCTGCACGGGCACCTGCTCGGCGAGCAACAGCGGCAGCATCTCATCGGAGGTCGAAAGGAACACCGCCACCAACGTACCCAAGGTCACGACACGACCGGCATACAGCGTGGCCGCCATTGCCGAAAAGCCGCACTGCGGCACCATGCCCAGCAACGAGCCAACCACGGGGCCCGCGGCTCCGGCACGCTTGATGGCGCCGTTAACGCGGTTGCCCGCAACATGTTCGAGCGTCTCGAGGGCCAGATACGTCACCAACAAAAACGGCACCAGCGACAGCGTGTCCTTGCCGGCGTCGAGCAGAATATCAATCAACAAACCCATGACGGATGGAACCTTTCGTGTCTTTCGGCAGCATTGTAAAAGTCCTAGCGGTCAACTAGGGTATTGTAGTTATCCTAGGCGCGATGCCAATAGTTGCCCATGGTAAACTATCATCTCGCCACATCTTAATGACTCAAAGCCGCACGACGCGGCCCATCCAAGGAGCAGTTATATGAACGTTTCACAAGCACTCGAATACGAGCGCCAGCCGTTTATTCCCATGTTTATCTATGGCGATCATGGCGCCATGGAGTCCGAGCGCCAGAAGGGCGAAGAGGCCCTTAAGGTGCTCGAAACCGAGTACTTTACCGCCGAGGGCGACCCCAGCTTCGACTTTGCCACCGTGCGCGACCTGGCTGACCGCAACCGCGACCTGTGCGACCAGATTGGCGAGGCGCGCCTGCGCAACGTGACGCCCGCGACGCTTTCGCGCGGTCTGTCCGACGCCGACACCTGCGCCGCCATCGGCAAGATGCAAAAGCGCACCGCCGCGTCCGTCATGCGCGAGATCCGCGGCGACCGCGACGCGCTCGGCGTGGCGTACGCCCGCAAGCCTATCCAAGGCACAGTGCTCGGCATCGACATCGAGACCACCGGCCGTGCACCCGAGCGCGGCTACATCATCAACGTGGGCTGGGAGATCATGGAGCTCACCAGCGACGCCGTCCCGCACGACGCCGAGGCACACTACTGCGGCCTGCCCGATATCTACCGCGGCGAGGATGTGCCGCTGTCGAATATCCACCACATCACCTGGGACGACATCGACGGCAAAACGCCCTTCCGCGAGAACAAAGAGCTGCAAAAGCAGCTGCTCAAGCTTATGAAGAAGTACCCGTACATGGCGCATAACGCCGCGTTCGAGGACAGCTGGTTCAAGATTCACCTGGACGGTTACGCCGAGGCGCGTCGTGCCGGCAAGATTATCGTCATCGATTCGCGCCAGATCTGCCGCAGCTTGGACGCCGACGTGCGCTCGCTCCCCCGCGAGTCCGCGCCCGCCGCGCTCGAGAACTGGGCGCGCCGCCGTGGCACCCTCGCCGCCGACGCCAACGAGCAGCACCTGGGCCTCGACGACACCGACCTCATGCTCCGCACCGTCCAAGCCGAGTTCAACCTCAAGAACCTGTTTGCCGAGTAGAAACGTCTACGACAAACTCCGGCGTAGATCACGGGCGGCCTCGCAGCGGGAAACCCCGCAGCGGGGCCGCCCTACGTTCCACAAATAAACCTGCCATCACAAATTCTGAACACTCATTGCGAACGATTTCGGCCAATTCCCGACACGTAATTCGTTGTCGGATGGTGATGCATCACTATCAAATGTGCGGCAATTGAGTATTTCTATGCTATAGCCGAGCTGCGAAAACGTTTATTTAGGGCATACCAACTCATAATTGCGTCAAGCTTTTGGACAGCATTTGGTTAGACCTCTAAAACGGCTTTTCCACTCAGCGCCGTCAACACGGCATTAGCTGACACGATATATACCATGAGTATCGTATTGTCACATACCACTGCAAAAGCGGTCTACCAGGCCGCGCATTCGGTGTCTGCGAAAGGCATCGAGTCCTGTAACCCTACCGCGATTTACGAATCATGTCCCACCGTAACGCTCCTTGACGCAGCCGCAGAATGGCTCACCAAACATGATGTTTCCCTCGACGCAAATGATTCCCTCGAGGTGATGGTGTTTGATCGCAGGAATGCGCGCTATGCAATGAACTGTCAATGCCACGTTTCGTCAAAACGATTCTCGAACTCACGCTTTATAGAGCTCAAAGATGGCATCTTCATTGTTAGCGTTGAGCTTTGCGCACTTCAGGCCGCCACCTATCTCCCTTTTCGCGAACTGGTGGAGTACTACTTTGAATTGTGCAGCGCTTACTCCCTTGGAACCGACTCTTCCACCTCCTATACCGAGCGTTTCGCGCTCACCTCGACCGAGAGGTTAAAGCAGTTCTTTAATTCCATTACCAGATGCGACGGTCTGGCCCTTGCCCGAAAGGCGATCCAATGTGTGCGCGACGGATGCCGGTCTCCCATGGAAACGGCATTTGTCATGATGCTAACGCTGCCCAAAAGCGAAGGAGGGCTTGGTATTAAGGGAATTGAGACCGATTACGAGGTGCAGGTCACCACTGCCGCAAAGAATCTCACGAGACGCAAAAAGTTCTTTATGGATGCGTATCTAAAGAAATCTCGCACAGACATTGAATACAACGGTTTTTATCATGACGCGGAAGAAGACCGCGCCATCGATGAGGAGCGCAAGAATGCACTTGCGTCCATGGGGTACGGAATCATCACCGTCAGCCGTTATTCCTTTATGCATGCCAGCTCTTTTGTTAGGGTCATGGAAGCAATCCAGCGGAAAGAGGGCGTACGCCCCTCGCGTCTGCCAAAAGACTTTCAAATCATGCAAGAGGACCTGAGACAGTTTGTGCTCAGAAGGTTTATAGAAGAGAAAAAGCGAATTCAGAAGCAGCTTCGCCAGGATTCCGAAGAGCGTCAACGAATCGACCTCGAAAAAGCAACGCTCGAAGGCATCACGCTGGATGACCCGACAATTAATGAAGTTCCGGCAATCGATGACATGCAGACTGTCGAATCCGACAGCCCATCATTTGCCCAAACAAGCAGCCTCGCGCCCGAGGGCAGGGTCTTCGGGGCCGGAGACTAGGCCGGCTAACAAGGTGGGTACCCTAGCGACGTGCAAAATTGCGAGTATTCAGCAGGGTCGGGTGTCTATCACCCTCGAGTGGATCCAAATGTGAAGCGAAATCACTCTTGCGTGAGAGCGTTAGGCAACATTTGAGGAAGAACTCATCGGATTAACACCCTAAGATAACTCTTGAACTGCATTATATGACCTGCAATAAATTAGCGGACCCCCTATAGTTGCAGAATACTCCATTTTTTGCACGGCACGAGGGTACCCACCTTGGCATCGACTATCAAAAAACGCTCAGTCCGGGATCTCGTCCACTATTCCCCATCATTTTGTACAACGAATTACCTGAACGTCATTGACATATGAACATACACTCATATAATCGAAAGCAAGTTATATGAGCGCATGTTCATATGAAAGGATATTGCAGTGAGCATCCGCGTTGATGAAACGAAACCCGACACCGAGGCCACCGAGCCAGTGATCCCCACCACCTGCTCGCCCGAGGACCTTCCCGACGAGGAGCTTCTCTACGACCTCGCCGACCTGTTCAAGGTCTTCAGCGACACCACGCGTATCAAGATCCTTTACGCCCTCATGGGCCGCGAGCTCTGCGTGGCAGACATCGCCGAAGCGACCGAAACCTCGCAGTCCGCGGTGTCGCACCAGCTGCGCACACTCAAGCAGTCGCACCTGGTTAAATTCCGGCGCGACGGGCGCAATATCCTATACTCGCTCGCCGACGACCACGTCTACACCATGCTCAACCAGGGCATGAGCCATATCTGCGAATAGCAACCAACCACGGTACCAGCGCGGCCTGCACCCAAGCCGCAAAAACGGGAAAGGAACCCACCATGAAAAAGCAGTACAAGCTCGATGAGATCGATTGCGCCAACTGTGCGCGCGAGCTTCAGGACGAGCTGGCCAAGCTCGAGGGCGTCAAATCCGTGTCCGTCAACTTTATGACCCAGAAGCTGACGCTCGAGGCCGATGATGCTGAGTTCGACGAGGTGCTCAACCGCGTTGTTGAGTTTACGGCCGACGCCGAGCCGGACTGCGAGATCATTCTCTAGCCCAGGTTTACGCCAACCTGCAAGGCCGCGCTTGCCGCGGCCTTTGCTCGCGAAATTATATGAGCGAGTGTTCATTCATTCAAATGGGAGGATACGAGTCATGGCCACCGCCGACCCCAAAAAGAAAAAGAAGAAGCGCAAGAAAAAAGAATCACTCGAGCATAAGCGCAACCGCATCCTGGTAGCGCTGGGCATTTTTGCCGTGGTGTACGCCCTCGATGAGCTCGGCACCCTCACTGCCGCATTCGGCACCCCGGGCGACATCTACGCCAGCTTTGTGCTGTTCCTCGTGCCGTTTTTGATTGCCGGCTACGACGTACTGCAAAAGGCATTCAATAACATCCGCCGCGGCAAGGCCTTCGACGAGAGCTTCCTCATGGCCGTCGCGACCATCGGCGCGTTTGCCATGGTGCTCTTCCCCGATACCGACCCGCACATGGCCGAAGGCGCCGCCGTCATGCTGCTCTACCAGGTCGGCGAGCTGTTTCAGGCGTACGCCGTGGGCAAGAGCCGCAAGTCGATCAGTGCCATGATGGACATCGCGCCCGACTACGCTAACGTCGAGCAGCCCGACGGCACACTCGAGCAGGTCTTCCCCGATGACATCGCCGTCGGCACCGTGATCGTGGTCAAGCCCGGTGAGCGCGTGCCTATCGACGGCGTCATCGTCGAGGGCGAAACCCAGCTCGACACCGCCGCTCTCACGGGCGAGTCAATCCCCCGCCCCGCCAAGTCCGGCGACGACATCATCAGCGGCTGCATCAACATGACGGGCCTCATCCACGTGCGCACCACCAAGCCCTTTGGCGAGTCCACCGTCGCACGCGTCCTGGAGCTCGTGGAAAATGCCAGCGAAAAGAAGGCGCGCACCGAGAACTTTATCACGCGCTTCGCCCGCGTCTACACGCCCGCCGTCACCGGCGCTGCCGCGGTACTCGCGCTCGGCGGCGGCTTGGTCACCGGCGCCTGGTCCGACTGGATTCTGCGCGGCCTGACCTTCCTGGTCGTCAGCTGCCCGTGCGCGCTCGTGATTAGCGTCCCGCTCAGCTTCTTTGGCGGCATTGGCGGCGCATCCAAGCTGGGCGTCCTCATCAAGGGTTCTAACTACCTCGAGACGCTCGCCGATGTGGACACCGTCGTCTTTGACAAGACCGGCACGCTCACCAACGGCACGTTCTCGGTGGTCGCGGTGCACCCCGAGGCTGGCTATACCGAGCAGTCGTTGCTCGAGGTCGCAGCGCTCGCCGAGTCATTCTCCGACCATCCCATCGCGCAGTCGGTACGCACCGCCTTCCAGGGCGAGCTCGATCCCAAGCGCGTAACGGATTCCACTAATGACGCGGGCCACGGCGTGACGGCAACCATCGACGGCAAGTACGTCGTCGTCGGCAATGCCAAGATGCTTGCTGCGGCCGGTATCGACGCTCCCAATTGCGAGGTTGTCGGCACAATCCTCCACGTGCTCGTTGACGGCGTTTACGCCGGCCACATCGTGATTGCAGACACCGTTAAGGCAGATGCCGAGCAGACGATCCGCGACCTGCACGCTGCCAGCGTCAAGCGCACCGTCATGCTCACGGGCGACCGCGAGGAAGTGGCTGCTGCGGTGGCCAAGCAGCTGGGGCTCGATGAGTTCCACGCGCAGCTGCTGCCGGGCGACAAGGTCGAACGTGTTGAAGCGCTGCTCGCGGCCGAATCGGGCAAGGGCAAGCTCGCCTTTGTGGGCGACGGCATCAACGATGCGCCCGTGCTTACGCGCGCCGATGTGGGCATTGCCATGGGCGCTATGGGTTCTGACGCTGCGATCGAGGCCGCCGATGTCGTGCTCATGGACGACAAGCCGTCCAACATTTCCCGCGCGATCCGCGTGGCACGCAAGACCATGACGATCGTCTGGCAGAACATCATCTTTGCGCTGGGCGTTAAGCTGCTGATCCTTGTGCTGGCAGCGCTGGGCATCGCCAACATGTGGCTTGCCGTGTTCGGCGACGTAGGCGTGGCGATCATCGCCATCCTGAACGCCATGCGCGCGATGGGTGTCAAGAACCTGTAGCACTCGTGGTCCCTCCGGCCGGGGCCGGGCTTGGTTTTGAAAACGTCCTCGCGCATGAGGCCCGCCTTT
>CALLSB010000067.1:0-1550 GCA_938014225.1 uncultured Collinsella sp.
ATCGGCATAGCCCTTTTCCATCAGCTGCACGCTGACAATGGACGTCTCCGGCGCGCCGAAGGCCGTGCCGGGCTCAATTTTGCAGCCGCCCTCGTCAAGAACGAATTCGAGCGTCACGCCCTGCGCCTTCAAATGCTCGGCGATGGCGAGCGCGCCTAAGTTGATGGTCTCCTCGTCGTCGCCGAAGGCGAGATACGCCGTGCGGGCAAAGGACTTGCCGCGGGCGAGCAGATATTCCGCGGCCTCCAGCACGCCGAAGACCTGCTCTTTGATGTCAAGCGTGCCGCGGCCCCAGATATAGCCGTCCGCGATGTCGCCGGAAAAGGCGGGATGCGTCCAGTCCTGCTCTGTGCCCTCAACAACGGGAACGACGTCCTGATGCGACATGTAGAGGCAGGGGCGCAGAGAAGCGTCGCTGCCGGGGATGGTGATGAGCACGGCGTGGTGGCCGATGCGCTCAAACGTGCCCACGCGCATGATGTTGGGGTAGCTTGCCTTGATGTGCGCGTGCAGCTTGTCGAACTCCGTGTAGTCCGTCCGGCTGTGGTCAAAGTAGTTGATGGTCTTGCACCGGATGGCGGCGGACAGGCGCGCAGCCGCGCCCTCGCCGTCCAAGTCGGGATAATTGCCCTCCAGGGCAAAAAAATCGGTCACTTTTTTCTGTATCATGCCATTTTATCCTCCAGATAGCGGCTGAGAAACTCACGCGTGCGCGGCTCCTTGGGGTTACCGAAGACCTCCTTGGGCGAGCCCTGCTCTAAGATAACCCCCTGATCCATGAAGACGACGCGGTCGCTCACTTCCTTGGCAAACGCCATCTCGTGCGTGACGACGACCATCGTCATGCCCTGCTGGGCGAGGCTTTTCATGACGTCCAGCACCTCGCCGACGATCTCGGGGTCGAGCGCGGAGGTCGGTTCATCGAAGAGCATGATCTCCGGTTCCATGCACAGCGCCCGCGCGATGGCGACGCGCTGCTTCTGCCCGCCGGAGAGGCGGCGGGAGTCGGCGTGGATGAAGTCGGCGAGGCCAACGGTCGTTAAGTGCTTGATGGCCGTGGCCTCGGCCTGCGTCTTGGGGATGTGCTTGACGGCTATGGGAGCGAGAGTGCAGTTGTCGAGTACAGACTTGTTGTTGAAGAGGTTAAAGCCCTGGAACACCATGCCGATCTTCTGGCGCAGGGCGTTCAGGTTGACCTTTAAGTCCATTAAATCCTGCCCGTCGAACCAGATGTGGCCCGAGTCGGCCTCTTCCAGTAAGTTGATGCAGCGCAGCAGTGTCGATTTGCCAGAGCCGGATGCTCCGATGATGCACACGACCTCTCCGCGGTTGACCTCAAGGTCAATGCCCTTGAGCACGTGCAGGTCGCCGAAGGACTTTTCGAGCTGTTCGATTTTGATGATGGGATCGTTCGTCATAGCGCCCTCCTGTCAGTTCGAGCTGGGAAGCCCCAGATCGACGGTTTGGTTGCCCTGGTGCCGCTTGGTGTTGTCCGGCGCGGTCATCTTGCCCGTAAGGGCTTTGAGCAGGAGCGAGGAAAGATACGTGAG
>CALLSB010000068.1:0-29057 GCA_938014225.1 uncultured Collinsella sp.
AAGACGGAAAGCACATTAAGTGCTTTCCTTTGCGTGCGGAACTCGCGACAAACTTAACCCCCGCCCTCAGCCCCGGAGACCCTCCCTGCCGTCACATTATTCAACCAGTTTTGCGGGCGTGCGCCGCTGCGCGGCTAGCCCGCGTGCTCCTCGGCGGTGTTGGTCTGATTGTTTTTGTTGAAGCTCTGCCTTTGGCTTAAAGAAAAACGAGGGACGCATCTGCATCCCCCGTTTTTGTTGCGGTTAGTCCAAGTCAATAAACTTAGTGCTCAGTATCTTGCCGTCTTTGACGAGCATTCTGGCCATGGTGGGGCCTCGAGTGCCTCTGGGGTAGCTGGCGCTGCCCGGGTTGAGGACTAAGCAACGGCCCACTTGGGCTTCTTTGGTTACGTGGGTATGGCCGTTGATGGCTACGTCTACGGATCCCACCGGAAGGTCTTCGCGGTAGTGGGCTACGGCGAATTTGAGGCCTTCGTAGGTAAAGAGCGCAAGACGGTCTACATCGGGGCCGTAGTCGCGGTAGTAATCGTTGTTGCCCAGTACGGCCCGAACGGGGGCGATGGTGCATAGGTGCTCGTAGTCCATCTCTGACGTGAGGTCGCCGGCGTGGATGATCAGGTCTGCGCCCTCAAGCTCGTCCAAGAGCGCAGGCGATAAATAGCCGTGGGTGTCCGAGATGATGTCGATACGCTTGGCGCTTGCACTGTTCATGGGATCCCTTCCGCAAAAAACGATTCGGCAGATACATACAAAAAGGCCCCACGGCTCCGCAGACGATGGGTCTACAGGGCTGCGGGGCCAGTGTGCTAGAGACTCAGAGCCTTCTTGAGCGGCACGACGCGGCGGCGCGAAACCGGCACGCGTTCGTCGACGCCCGTAATGCCCAGCTGGATGGCGCCCGAGGGCACCGTCTCCACATCCGTGACGCACGCCAAGTTGACGATATAGCGGCGGTGAACACGGAAGAAGCCAAAGTCGCAGAGCTTGGCCTCAAACTGCGCCAGCGAGGTCGTCGACAAAAAGCGATCATCGACGGTATAGATGCAGGAGTAATCGTCCTTGGCCATGATAAAGCGAATGTCGTCCACGGGAATGAGCACCTTGCGGCCGCCCTTTTCCACCGGGATACGCTCGATGGTCACCTTGCTGTCCGTAACCGGCTTGGTGCGTTGCATGACCTTCTCGATCGCGCGATCCAAGCGAGCTTCCTCGACCGGCTTCATCAGATAATCGACGGCATCCACGTCGAATGCCTCGACCGCATGGTCACTATACGCAGTCACAAACACGATCGCCGGCGGATTTTTGAGCTTATGCAGCGCCTCGGCAAGCTGCAGGCCCGAGGCACCGGGCATCGAGATATCGAGAAACACGACATCCACGCGACTTTCCATAAGCATCTCGATGGCGGAGCGGACGCTCGACGCCTCCGTGATCGTGCCGATCTTGCCCGTTTGCTCGAGCAGGAAGCGAAGCTCCGAGCGAGCCGGCGCCTCATCATCCACAATCATCGCACGCAGCATAGGGATAAAACCTTTCGTCAACTAACTACGCCGGGCATCCGTCGCATGACGTTGAGCCCGTAGCCTTTTATTTTACTCTTGAATGTCAAAGATGCTCTCTGACAAATCAAGATGAAGGAGCACTTTGGTGCCCTTGCCCGGCGCCGATTCGACACGCGTATAGGAGTGCGGCCCATAAAAGCGATGGATGCGCTCCGAAATATTGTGCATGGCCACACCGGCGCCGCCACCCTGGGGAGAGCTGGCGTCGGGACGGGCAGAACGCTCGTCAAACAGTCTGGCGGCGGTACCCTCATCCATGCCCACGCCATTATCGGCCACGGCAATCAAGATTGCATCCTCGCCGTCTTGGTGAACGGTCACGTCGATCCTCAGGGCGTCGTCATCGCCCATACCATGACGTACGGCGTTCTCGACAATCGGCTGGATCACGAACGCCGGCACCAGCGTATCTTCCACGTCCTCGGACACATCGAACGTCGCAAGCACGCGGTCCTCGCCAAAGCGGGCCTTCTCAAAGGTAAGGTAGCGCTTGGTCTGTGCGACCTCGCGCGAGACCGGAATGAGCGATCCCGAGTTGTCGAGCGTGGCACGATAGAACGATGAGAACTCACGAAGCAGTTCGCGGGCCCGCAGCGGGTCGGTGCGCGTAAACGATGCAATGGTGTTCAGCGTGTTGAACAGGAAGTGCGGGTTAATCTGCGCCTGCAGCGCACGCACCTCGGCGCGCGCTGTGAGTTCCTTTTGCACCTCGAGCTCGTGGATGGCGAGCTGCGTGGACAAGATCTCGGCAAAGCCCGAGGCAAGCGCGTACTGGGTACGGTCGACGGCGCGCGGGGTCTTGTAGTAGAACTTGAGCGTGCCGACGGTACGATCGCCCACCTTGATGGGGGCGATAATGCCGGCGGGGACTTGGTTGTGCGAGCCATCCGAGCCCACGACATCCACCATACGGTTGAACGACTGCACGATGCCATGTTCGATAACGTAGCGCGTGGCAAGCGTGTGGATGGGAGAATCTGGCAGTAGTTTTTCCTCAAACTCGCCCGCGCAGGCCAACACGTTGCCCTCGTCGGTGATGGCCACCGTCATGGCGCGCGTCTCGGGCAAAATGCGCCGGCACACCAAACGCGCCGACTCCTGCGTCAGACCGCCCTTAATGTCCTCGAGCATGGCCGAGGCCACCGAGAGCGTCTCCTCGGTGTACTGGGAGCGCACCGAATCGGGATTGAGCGTCAAAAAGATAAAGATGCACAGAAAGATGCACAGCAGCGCGCAGGCAATCACCGTGGCGATCGGCTCGATACCGGTCACCAAGGCAAAAATAAAGTACACCAGCACGCAAATGGCGCAGGCAACGGCAATGATGCGAAAGATTGATATTGAACTATCGCGCTGGGCGCGGCGGTCGATCATTCGGCCCCCTCCAGGATACTGACCAGTTGTGCGTCACGCCAAAGCCCGTCCATGATCTTGGGCCAAAAGCTCTGGAAACGCAGGTAGCTTGCGGCGTTTTGGCGCGCGTAGGTCTTGGCCTCGTCAATACCGTGGCGCCAGATGCGCAGGTAGCCCTCATGCTCGCGGGTAAACACGCTGCGGACCATAGCGGTCTTGCGCACGCGGTCGTCGAGCTCGCGCGAAATCCACGGGCCCGGGTAGGGCATGAGTGATGCCGCCGTAACGGGAATGAGCTCCTTTTGATGCGCGGCGAATGTCAACTTGGCCCGTTCGTAGTACCAACGGTATACATCCTGCATAAAGCGCGGTGAGCGCTTTTCGGACTCCGGAGGCAGATGGCGCACGGTCCACTCGTTATCGAACCACACGTCGTAGCCAAACATGCGCATGTTAAAGAGGTAATCCAAGTCCTCGCCGCGGGTGATAAACGGGTCAAAGGCCACACGCGTAAAGGCGCGGGCGTGCAGGGCCATCAGGCCGCCGCACACGTAGTTGGAGCGCGAGATGCGGGTGCCCGAGAGCGCCTTTTTCATCCAACGGTTGAACTCGATGCGCTTGGTCCACCAACGATGGCAGATGCCCGCCTTGTCCGTGGGAGCCAGCGGCGAGCCGTCGCGATCGTAGAAATAGCCGCTCTTGACCAAGATCGGCAAGCCCTGACGCGTCTGCTGCCCCAACGCATAGGTCGCGCGCTTCATAAAGTCGGCGTCGATGACAGTCTCATCGTCATCCAAAAAGATAACCGCGTCATGCCCCAGCACAGCGGCACAGGCTAGCCCCATGTTGCGGATGGCACCGTAGCCTCGCAGGCTCACGCACTCGCCCGAACCCTTGGGCGCGATCTGAGCAACCCGGTCTGCAATGCGCGAGGCCTGGGTGTTGGTGACAACGGTGACCTTGAGCGTGGGATGCGCGTCGACAATCTCGCGCACGCGCAGCGACACATCGGCTGTGGCAGAAACGGGACAGACCACCAAAAGGATGATGCGCGGGATGTCACGTACCTGCTCAAGCGAGGCCAGGCAGCGGTCGAGTTCGGGATTGTCGGCGTTGAGTCGCGTCGAATGGTCATAGGTGCCAGGGGCGTTTGCGCAAGCGTCATCGCCCGCCCAATACGTTGGAATCACGACTGTGGCGTTCATGCCTTACCCTCCCTGCAACACAAAAACGGGACGCCGCCAAACACAGGCGACGCCCCGCGACCTAGCTGATTCCATCATACCCACTTGGGCAAATCATTGCTCGCAAGTCGCAATGTTTATTGCGGATAACCCCAAAAGAGTACCGTGGACAGGCACAATAGCCGCTCGCTCCTATGCGGCATGCTCTGCCGCCCGAGTCATGCGGGACAGGCGGACCAGCAGCATAAAGCCAACGATCAGCAGCACGCCAATGGAAAGGACGCCCAGCGACGGGTTGCCGGTCAGCGAGGTGACGACCGACACTAGGAAAGTGCCCATGACGCTTGCATAGCGACCGAAGATGTCAAAGAAGCCGTAGTACTCGTTGGACTTTTCCTTGGGGATAATGCGACCAAAGTAGCTACGGCTAAGCGCCTGCACGCCGCCCTGGAACAGGCCGACCATAATGGCAAGCACCCAGAATTCAAAGGCGGTCTTTAGGAAGAACGCGGCGAACAGCACAATGCCCATGTAGGCGGCGACTGCCACCAGGATCATGTTGAGCGTGCCCACGCGTCCGGCGAGCTTGCCGTAGATGATGGCGGACGGAAAGGCCACGAACTGCGTGACGAGCAGCGCCAGGACCAACTGGGTCGAATCGATGCCCAAAGCCGAGCCGTAGCTGGTAGCCATGGAAATGACCGTGTGCACACCGTCGATATAGAAGAAGAACGCAATCATGTAGACCAGCACGGTCTTGTTGTGGGCGATCTCGCGCATGGTGTGTCCGACCTCGGAGAACACACCGCCCACGATGTGGCCGATGGTGTCCTCGGGACCGCGCTCGCGACCGTACTTTTGCTTATAGGTGCGAATGAGCGGCAGGGTAAAGATGAGCCACCAGGCACCAGTGATGATAAACGACAGACGCGTTGCCAGCATGGTGGGGACGCCAAGAGCGGGGCCGCCCATGATGAGCGCCAGGCAGATGACGAACGGCACGGTGGAACCGATATAGCCCCAGGCATAGCCCGAGCTGGACACGGCGTCCATGCGCTCGTCGGTGGTAATGTCGGGCAGCATGGCGTCGTAGAACGTCATAGAAGAGTTAAGGCCGATGGTGCACAGCACGTACACGGTCAAAAATGCCATGGCGGACATTGGGATAGCCTGCGCCAGGCAAAGCACCAGGCCCGTGAGGAAGAAGCCCAAGAAGAACTTGATCTTGTTGCCGGCGTAGTCGGCAAGCGCGCCCAGAATGGGCATGAGCATGGCGATGACCAGCGAGGCGATCGTCTGCGCATTGCCCCAGGCGACCACCAGGTCGGCCGAGGAAGCGCCGGTATTGATGGCGTTAAAGTAAATGGGCACCACCGAGGTATTGAGCAGCACGAGGGCCGAATTGCCCACATCATACATAACCCAGTTACGCTCGAGCTTGGTGTATTTCATGGACAGGGACCCTTCGTATTCGCCCGATATGCAGTTAGTTCATCGTACCCCAATTGTCCAGAACCGCCGGTAAGGATTCGGCAAAGGGGCACGCACGGGCCCTATTCCTCGCGGTCGAACTCCTCATCGGCATTGAGCACGCGACCGCTGTAGTTGACGTGACTGGTCACGGCATCCATGTCACCGGTCTCGATAAAACGTGCGACCGTGCACTCGTAATCGCCCAGCGCGCGATCAAAGACCTCGGGGAAACTCTCGTTCGAGACCTCGTCGGTAAAGGGATTCTTCCATGTCAGATGGCCCAGGTTACCGGTGCGCTCGGGCAACTCCGTCGTCACGCGATGAGCAAGGCCGTCGAGCAGCGAGTAATCGTGCACCAAGCCCTCAACCAGCGAGATCGCGCGCGTCTTTGCGGAGCCGGCCGGCTCAATCGCGCGGTAAAGTCGCTGCATATTGGCAACGGCAGCACCGTACTCCCCCGCCGGAATGTCAATGCCGTACACGCGTCCGGCAACATAGCTCATCAGCACGCCGGCCACGCGATTGATGCGATCGGTGGTGACGATCTCGCCCGCCGGCGGGTAATCGTCAACCGTAGCGCCATCGCGTTTAAGCTGCAGCATCAGCACATCCAGGTCGCTCTCGATCACGGCATGGACCTGACTGCTCGAATCCTCAAGCTCTGAATCGGACTCGACAATGCCAAACTGCTGCTCATAGACAAAGGGATGAGCGTTGCGGTCGAGCACGTAATGAGACAGCAGGCCCAGCGCAAAGGCACGACCCAAGCTGGCGTCGCGCGGCAGCAGATGCGACACGCCGTCGCGCAGGCACGCAAACTGACGAGACATGCGCGACCGATGCATGACCTGCGCCAGCAGCGTGCAGTCGGAAACACGCGGTGTCAGAATGTGAAAGAAAAACGGGTCGGGGCCTTGGTTGCCCAAGATAAAGGCAATGCGCTCTTCATCGGACGTGATGACGCCCTGCGGAAGACGGTCGATGCTTTCCTCGCCAAACAGATGATGGGTGATAAGCGCGGGCATAATGATCCTTTCGATTTCATTCGATGCCACCCATTATGCCCACCGCGCGCCCATGCCAAACCTGCGATGGTAAACGACGGCACGCAGACCGTCTACGCAAGCCCCAAGTGCGCTTTAACCTCGGCAGCGCGACGGCGGGACACGGGCACCGTCGAGGTTACGCGATCGAGTCTGAGCTCCATAAGACCCGTGGAACCGATCTCGACATTGTGCACGTCTTCCAAATTGACCAGATAGCTGCGATGAACGCGAATAAAGCCCTCGGAAACCAAGCGACGCTCGAGCGAGGAGATCGACTCATTGATCAGGTACGTTCCCTCGGCACAGACGGCGTTGCAAAAATCGGCGCGCGCCTCAAAGTAGCAGACATCCGCCACGGGAATGAACACCCTTTTGCCCCCGCGATCCACCGTCAGGCGCAAAGGCTGGCGCGGAGCATGGACGACACGGCGAGCGCCCAGGGCAGTCTCGATCTTGTCGAGCGCCTTTGACAAGCGGGCATCCTCGACCGGCTTGACGACGTAATCGACAGCATCGAGGTTATAGGCATCGGCCGCATACTCGGCAAATGCCGTCACAAACACCACGACCGGCGGCGTCTTTAGGTTCTGCAGCGTCTCGGCAAGCTCAATTCCCGAGCGACCGGGCATGGTAATGTCTAAAAACAGCACGTCGGGCTTGTTCGACAGAATCGACTCCACGGCTTCGGTGACATTGCCCGCCTCGGCAATCTGACCCACACGCGTATCCTTTTCCAACAGATAACGTAGCTCAGCCCTAATGGGAGGCTCGTCATCAACCACCAAGGTGTTCCAGCCTTCGGACATATGTGCTTCCCCTCTTTATCTCTCAATCCAACCGCGTGCTACACCGTCAACGGCGCCGGCTCATGTGGCTCGCCGTTCAACTCAACGATGACCTGCGTTCCCACGCCCTCCTGGGACTTCACGCGCATGCCGGACTCTTCTCCGTAAAAGAAATGGATGCGCTGAAGCACGTTGAAGAGCGCCAGGCCGCAACCTCGCTTGACGGAGCCGTCGGCGGTAATGCTCTCGGGTTCCTCTCGGCGATGCTGCTCAAACAGATGCGCGCAGACTTCTTCGCTCATCCCGATGCCGTCATCTTCGACGATGATCTCCAAGCCGTCATCGGTCTCAAAAGCCCTAACACGAATAGAAAGCGGCTCGATCTCGCGCTGCGCATGCTTGATGCAGTTTTCGAGCAGCGGCTGCAAGATAAACGGCGGTACCAGGCTGTCGCGCACCTCAAAGTCGATGTCGACCGAAACGCGCAGACGGCCGTCGCCATACCGGGCCTGCATAAGATTGATATAACGAGTGCCCTGTTCCACCTCGTGCTCGAGCGTGGTGAGCGTATCGGAATCAGAAAGCGTCTGACGATAGTAGTTGGAAAAGTCGATCAGCAGCGATCGCGCCTTGTCGGGCTCGGTTCGAACGAGCGACACGATCGTGCTAATGGTATTGAATAGAAAATGCGGGTCGACCTGCGATTGCAAGGCGCGCAGCTCCACGCGGGCCGTAAGCTCGTCCTGGCGCTCGAGCTCAAAGCTGGCGAGCTGCGTGGAAATGAGATCGGCAAAGCCCGAGGCAAGGGCCGTCTGGCGCATATCGATGCTGCTCAGGCGGGGATAGTACAGCTCGAGCGTACCCACGCAATGTCCGCGCACGGTAAGCGGCGCGACAATGCCGGCGCGCAGGCGGGGAAAATAGCCGCCCGTCTCATGGGATGTGTCACGCGAAAACACGCTCTGCTCGCCCGTCTCAATCACACTGAGCGTAGTCTTGAGCACGACCGGGGTGCCGGCAGGGCACTTTGCCGAGTCCTCGCCCCAGCTTGCCAACACCTGTTTGCCATCGGTAAAGCAGATGGCAGAGGCGATGGTCTCGGACAGGATGATTTTAGAGGCGCCCAGGGCCGCTTCGGGCGTAAGGCCGCGCGACGTGTAGGCGAATATTTTTGATGCGATGGCAAGCGTACGGTCGGTTGCGCTCGATGTGAGGTCGTCGGGGACCACAAAGACATACGAGAAAAAGAAGCACAGCATGACCAGGCCGGCAATAACGACAACGCCCGGAACGGGATTGGGGTTATCGGTTAAATCCCAGATAAGCAGCAGGATAAGCGCCGGAACGACAACACCAAGCAGGATGGCCTGGACCACATGCTGGGCCGTACGAAAGACCTTGGTAGAGTTGTAGCTCTTGCCCAGAATCAGCCTGTTTAAATCCACCGTCATCCCCTTTTGTCCGTAGCACCCATAGCAATAAAGAGGGCCGCAAGCGACCCTCTCCATTGCATTATGCAATCAAAAACTGTGTTTTACATCCAGTCATCGACAAACGGTATCTTAGGCGCTGTATTTGTTGGCCTCGCCAAAGGTGCCAGCCTCGACGATCCAGCCGTCCTTCATGATGACATCCATGTTGTCGGTGTTGAGCACGTGGATATCGGCAGCGACGTCACCGTTGACGACCAGCAGGTCGGCGCACTTGCCGGCCTCGATGGAACCGGTCTCGTCCTCGATGTGGCACATCTTGGCACCGTTGAGGGTAGCGCAGGTGATGGTCTCGACCGGGGTGAAGCCGATCTTGTCGACGAACTCGTACATCTCCTCGATGGAGCAGGTGCCGTACGGGGTGACGAAGGAGAAGGAGTCGGAGCCGATCGTCATGACGACGCCGCGCTTCTTGGCCTCGCGCAGGCAGTCGTAGTTGCGCTGCAGCTCCTTCTCGACCAGGGTGCCCTCGTACTTGTCGTGCAGCTCGGGGACGTAGACGGGCGGATAGGTGGCGTACCAGGTGGGCAGGAAGGCAATCGTCGGGGTGAAGAAGGTGCCCTGCTCGGCCATGAGGTCCATGGTGCGCTCATCGATATCGAAGCCGTGAATCAGCTGCTCGCAGCCAAAGCGAACGGAATCGTAGGCAGCGGCGTGGTTGTTGTAGCAGTGGCTCCACACGGGGATGCCGACCATCTTGGCCTCTTCGACCACGGCCTGGATCTCCTCGGAGCAATAGTGCTGGTCGCGACCGGAGTCCCAGCGCCAGATGCCGCCACCGGTAGCCCAGATCTTGATGGCATCGGGGTTCTCGCGCAGGCGACGACGGACGGCCTTGCGCAGATCCCAAGGACCGTCGACCTGGTCACCCCAGGGATGGGATTCCTTGTTGAGCTCCTGGGTGCAGTGGTGGGAGTCACCGTGGCCGGCAACGCGGCAGAAGCCGAGGCCGGTGGCCAGAACGCGCGGGCCCTTAAAGACGCCCTTGTCGATGCAGTCACGGATCTGGATACCAAAGCGGCCGATCTCGCAGACGGTGGTGAGGCCGTGGGTGAGGCAGTCGTAGGCCTGCTTGACGGCGACGGCCTGCTTCTCGAGGAGCGGCTGCATGACCCAATCGGTGTCATCGTCGGTCAGGTTGCCCGAGAAGTGCAGGTGAGTGTCGATCAGGCCGGGAAGGACGGTCTTGCCGGCGGCGTCGATGACCTCAACGCCCTCGGGAAGGTCCTGCATAGTGCCGGCGTACTCGATCTTGCCGTTGTCGTCGACGAGAACGAGGGAGTTCTCGATCGGCTCAGCACCGGTACCGTCGATGAGCTTGCCGCCAACGATTGCATACTTAGTGGACATGGTTCCTCCTTATGGATCCATATATGTGGGTGAGGCCGTGTTGGGTTAAGGCCTCACAAAGCTACCCAAGTGGTGCCGGGTTCGGTGCGCGGAAGAGAGGGCCCCGCGCACCTGGTCCGCCCCGGTTAGGCGTTACTTTTTGCGGGAATTGGTGAAAGCCATGAGGGCCAGGCCAATAGCCAACCAGCCGATCACGATGCTCCACTCCACCATGTTGAGGGAGGCGGGAGAGAACGGGATCACGAGCAGGCCGATGATGATGGCGCAGGCAGCGATAGCGAGGCCGATGCCAAACTTGCCGCCGGGCACCTCGTAGGGACGAGGCAGGTCGGGCTCGGTGAAGCGCATGCGCAGGCAAGCGAGGGCGACCATACCGCAGGAGAAGATGAAGGCGAGAGCCGACACGTTGGTCAGAGGGATGAGCATGTTCTTGCCCAGGAACGGACCGATGACGGTGATGACGCCCAGAACGACGCAGGCGAGCTTGGGAGCGCCGGACTTGGGGTCGACCTCGGCGAACTTCTCGGGCAGCTGGCCCTTGCGGCCCATGGCGAGCATGATGCGGCTCGTGGCGCCGTAGAAAGAGTTCATCGGGCCCATGGGTCCAAGCGTGGCGATGACGAGCATGGCCAGGTACAGGAGCATGTTGATGCCCTTGAGGCAGGCAAGCGCGGGAACCGGGCTCTTAACAAACTCATGCCAGTCGAGGATGGTGCCGAACGAGTAGATGCAGACCATGTAGAAGCCGCCGGCGGCCAGCAGGGCCAGGGAGATGATCTTGCCGAACTTGTTCCAGTTGAGACCCTCGGCTGCTTCCTCAGCCTGCTGAGGAATGGTGTCGAAACCGGCGTAGAAAAACGGGGTCAGAACCAGGACCGACACGATGCCGGCGAACAGGCTGGTGCTCTCGGTAGCGGCCTTGCCGCCGCCAGCACCGGCGACCTGGGAGAACACGGGCATGGCGTTGTCCGGCGAGCCGGTGAACAGCGAGACGCCCATGGCGAGCAGCATGCCGCAGAGCAGGGCCTTGGTCAGGAAGGCCTGGAGCTTGGCGGCCGAGCTGGCACCGCGGAAGTTGAGGAAGATGACGTAGACTGCAAAGCCGAGCGCGATCAGCGTCGGGAACAGGTAAACGTCGGCGCCCAGGATGGTGTAGAGCTTGACGGCGCGCAGCCACTCAAGACCGGGCAGGCTGCCGAACATCTCGGACACGAGGGTCGAAATGGCGATGGCCTCCCACGGGCACAGGATGCCGTTGCCCAGAGCCAAAAGCCATCCGGTGATGTAGCTCAGCGTACGGCCAAAGCTACGATCGACATACTCGACGATGCCGCCCGAGATGGGAATAGCAGCCGTGAGCTCACCGAAAACAGCTCCGACGGGCACGAGGAAGATTGCACCCAAGAGGAATGCGATCATAGCGGGAACGGGACCGCCGCCCACGACCATCCAGTCGCCGACCTGCAGAACCCAACCGGTGCCGATGATGGCACCGAAACCGATGGTGAAGAAGTTCCAGAGCGAAAGCGTTTTCTTCATGCCGCCGTTATCCTCGACTGCAACTTCTGCGTTCTTGTCCGCCATTGTTCCCCTCCTTTCCTTATTGACGCCTCTTTGGCGTCACCCCTTGCGCGGTCCGTTTCGCCGCGCACTTTTATTTCCTGGCCTTAAGATACGGCTTTGGCACAGCAGCTCCGCTTGTAGCTCGACCGAAGGCAGAACTGCAAAACGAGCGGCGCCGTTTTTGGGACGAACGGCGGGAGACGTCATTCGTCTTGGACGTTTTCATCTTGTCTGCTTTTGAAGACCTGTTGCCGTGACGCTTGGCGCGCGGCGCGGCAACGTTCATACCATTTGTCAGGCTTTTGGCGCACATACCCATGTGTCGTGCATCTTTTTATGTAGGATAGACAAGTTACATATGAGACAAGGTGATTCGAATGGCATACGGATACAATGACGGCGACCAACGGCCACAAAGCGTGCGCCTTGCCGGCCGCACCACGCCAACGCCCAGAAGCACCTCCGACAACGACAACCCGCAGCGCCCCCAAGAGCAGCCCGGGGCTTCTTCGCGGCAGCAAAGCCGTACCGTGCAGCAGTCAGACCGCGTGAGTACGAGCACACGCCAACGTCAGACCGACACATCGCAGCCACGCCGCTACGATCGCCGTAAGACCGACTACTACGTTAAGCGCTCCTTTTCGCGACCTCAACGCGATCGCGGCAATTCCGCCCCTCACCCCGCGTCGCACACCACAAGCCACGCGCTTCCGGCCCGCCGCCTACGCCTTGCGCTTTGCTCCATCGCCGCCTGCCTCGTCTTTGTGTTTTTGGGATCCTGCATCTCCCACGGATCAGCCGGTCTTGAGCCCACTGCCGAGGACAAGCTGCTTAAAGCTCCCGTCACGCCCGGTTACTCCTTTGCGTTCTCGACCCCACGCTCGCAATGGCAGGCCGGCGCCATGCCCCACATCTACCAAATTGACCCCGCATGGTCGGAGCTTCCCTATGCCGGTGGCACTATTCGCGAAAACGCCTGCGGTCCCACTTGCCTCACCATGGTCTATATCTTTAAGACCGGCCACACCGATAAGACGCCGGTCGATATATGCGCACTGGCCGAAGCCGGCAACTACGCCCCCACTGGTGCCACCGAGTGGTCGTTTATGACAGGCGGTGCGTGGCAGCTAGGGCTCAACGGAACACAGCTCTATAACGATCGCGAATCGATTACCCAAGCACTTCGCTCGGGTGCGCCCGTCATCGCCGCAGTGCGCCCCGGTACGTTTACCAACGTAGGCCACTACATCGTGCTCTACGGCATCGACGATGCCAACCAGATTGGCGTCTACGACCCCAACTCGGCCAGCCGCAGCGCCCGCCGCTGGGGCGTCGTAGAGGTCCTCAACGAAGTCGAAGCCATGTGGGCCTACTACTAGTCATTGGGCACTCATTGGGGACAGACTTAAATGAGTGGTCGTCGGGGACAGTCTTACGGACGCCGGCCGAGAGCAGACGAAAAGGGCCATCCCGAACTGCTTGGAACTGCCAGCACGGAAAGCGCATCCTGCTTTGGGGCCCAATAGCGGGATGCGCTTTCCGTTAGCGGCCCGTTTGGGAAACTAGGGACCGCTTTTCGACAAAAATCCGGGATGCATTTTCCGATTGAGGGCCTCAAGGGAAACCGCACCCCATGTTGGACGCTCGTTCTGGGATGTGCTTTCCACAGTTGATCGATGCGGCCTTTAAGGACTGTCCCAAGCTGCCGGCAGGAAAGGAACGTCCCCAAGTGCCGGGTTTCCGCAGCCTGCAATGCTCCTCATGAACAGCCGCCTCAATAACAAAAGCCCCCGCGGCCGAAGCGGACCGCGGGGGCAACAGACCTGCAAGAGTTAACTCAAGTCCTCGCCATTTGATGCAATGACCTTTTGGTACCAGCAGAAGCTGTCCTTTCGGTAGCGATCGAACGTGCCTTTGCCCATATCATCGGCATCAACATAAACAAAGCCATAGCGCTTCTTCATCTGCCCCGTCGAGGCCGACACCAAATCGATACAGCCCCACGGCGTGTATCCCATCAGGTCAACACCGTCCTCGACAATTGCATCGCGCAGCGCAAGAATATGCCTTCGCAGGTAATCAATATGATACGCATCGTGGACTTTGCCGCCTTCCAGCGCATCGAGTCCGCCCACACCGTTCTCGGCGATAAAGAGCGGAAGATGGTAACGATCGTGGTAGCCGGCAAGCGTCACGCGCAAACCCAGCGCATCGATCTGCCACTTCCAGGCAGTCTCTTTATCCTTGAGGTACGGATTGCGCAACGTCGGGAACACGTTGCCCTCCGCCTTCTCGGCGATCACCTGATCATCGGCGCACACCAAGCGCGAGCAATAGTACGAGAACGAGATGAAGTCGACCGTATGCTCTGCCAGATACTCCGTATCGCCCGGCTCAAAGGGCACGTGAACACCCTCTTTCTCGAGTGCACGCAGCTTCCAAGCAGGATAGGCGCCCGCAGCCATCACGTCTGTGTAGAAGTAGCGGCCGCGGTCCTCCTCATACGCAAGCCATACGTCCTCGGGCGCACAACGGTACGGATAGGTCGCACCGGCAGCGACCATGCAACCCACCTTGTTTGCGGGATCGATCTTGTGCAGAATCTCGACAGCGCGAGCGCTCGCCATAAACATATGGTGCGAGAACGCCGCGGTCACGGCTGCACGGTCACGCTCATCCTCGAGCGTGACACCCGCGTTGAGATAGGACAGCGCCACGCTGTTGATCTCGTTGAACGTAAGCCAATAACGCACGAGGCCCTGGTACGCGCGTCCGACGGTCTCGACGTAGTGCGCATACCGCTCGATCATCTCTCGGCTTTGCCAGCCACCATAGCGCTCGACCAGAGCCAACGGATAGTCGTAGTGCGACAGCGTCACAAGCGGCTCGATTCCATGCTCGCGCAGCGCCTCGAATACCTGACGGTAAAACTCCAAGCCCTCGCCGTTGGGCTCGGTCTCCATCCCTGTGGGAAAAATACGGCTCCAGCAAATTGAAAGACGCAGGCACTTAAAGCCCATCTCGGCAAAGAGCTCGACATCCTCGTGCCAATGATGGAAGAAGTCGTTGCCCCAGCGGCATGGATACAGCCTGTCCGGATCGTCCACGGGCTTTTGCCTGCCAAACATTACATCCCAGCGGTCGGAACCCTGTGGGATCAGGTCGGAGTGCGACATGCCGCGGCCGCCCTCGTTCCAGCCCCCTTCGGCCTGGTTGGCGGCGAGGGCACCACCCCACAAAAAGCCCTCGGGCATACCGGCGGCAGACGTTCTGTCAAAGTAACTCATGCTACTCAGCATCCTCGGCAGAAGCTGCCGCGGCGTTCTCCTGCTCCTGAGCCAGGAGCTGGTTATCGTACACCTTAAAGAACGGGTACCAGACCACAGCCATGACCACGATCAAAACGATCGTAAACACCCAGATGCGCGGGTCGAGGCACTGGACAAAGCCCTGAACGAAGATGGGGAACGTGCCGCTCACCAAGATGTAGAAGTTAGAGACAAGACCCAGTGAGACCGCACCCCAATACAGCAGGGCCGAGATCATGCCGCCTAGCACAAACGGAATCATGAGGATCGGGTTGAAGATGATGGGCGCGCCGAAGATCGCGGGCTCGGAGATACGGAAGAAGCTCGGCACGATCGATGCCCTGCCAAATGCCTTGAGCTGCTGCGACTTTGCCCTAAACGCGCAGAGCGCCACAAAAGAGAACGTATTACCCGTGCCGCCGATGAGGTTGATGGCCAACGACATGAGCGCCGGGTGGAACTCAAGCGGCTGCCCGGCAGCATAGAGCGAGGCGTTGGCGGCAAAGGCGGCAAGCGTGACCGGGGCGGTGATGGGCATTACGATCATGTTGCCGTGGACGCCAAAGCACCAAAACAGCAGCGTCATGAAGCAGATAAGCAGTGCGCCGGGCACAGAGTCAACTGCGACGGAAAGCGGGGCGGCGAGCAGCTTCTCGATAACCGAGGGGATGGACAGCGCGGGATCGATCATCTGGATCAGCAGGCTGCCGCCAAAGAAGATGAGGATGTTGGCGAGCATAGGTACGATGGCGCCAAAGGTTTCGGACAAAAACGGCGGCACGCCATCGGGCATCTTGATGGTGATGCCCTTGGTCTGGCAGAAGCGCGTGACCTCGACGGAGACCAAGGCAACGATGATGGCGGTAAACAGGCCCTGCGCACCCAGATAGGTGCAGGGGACCGCCTGGAGCACGGACTCGTCAGCAAGCTGGTAGTAGGACGACGGCGCCGCGGCGATCAGGAACATCACCAGCGAGGTCATGCCGGCGTTAAGCTTGGGCATCTTGTAGGTGCCCGCCAGGTTATAGGCGATTGCGAACGTCACGATCACCGACAGTATGCCCATCGTCATGTTGAAGGGAATGAGCAGCGTGAGCTTATTGGCCGTGGCAAAATCGAGCCAAGGGCCAAAGACGGACCAGAACCCGCCCTGCGCCACCAGGTCGGCCGTGACCGGCGGGTTGGCGAGGATCATAAAGACGGCAGATACCAAGATGAAGCTGATCGCGCTCATAAAGCCCTTTTGCATGGAGGCAAAGTGGCGCTCGGTGCCGCAGAAATTGGCGATAGGGGTCAGTTTTTCCTGAAGCAGGGTCATGAACTTCTCCATGGTTGCCTCCTAACCCAACAGCGACTGGGCGAGTGCCAGCACGTTGGCGGCGTTGCCCATGCCGTAGTCCTGTGCGGGGATGACCGCGGTCGGCTTACCGCTCCCCTGCTTGACGGTGTTGAGCTGGTAGGACACCTGCGGCCCCAAGAGCAGCACGTCATAATTGGCGCACGTCTCCTGATACTCGCCGATACCCACCGCATCGATATCGAGCTCGATGCCGTTTTGCTCCGCATATTTCTCGAGTTTCTTCATCAGAATGCTTGTAGACAGACCAGCTGCGCAAACAAGAAGGATCTTCATAAGGGATTCCCTTCGCATTGATTGGTTGGATAGTCACCGCACGCCGCTAGGCGTTCTTGGTTGCAGTGCACTCATACAGGCAGATCAGCTCCTGCACGAGCTCCTGAGCAAGCATGGAGCACATGAGGTGGTCCTGAGCATGGACCAGCAACACATCCACCGACAGATGCTCGCCCGCTGCCTCAGTCGAAAGCAGCTGCGTTTGGATGTGGTGAGCCTTGATTCCCGCATCCTTTGACTGCTTCATGAGTTTGGCGGCGGCGTCAAAATCCCCCGCTTTTGCCTTTTCAAGGGCTTCGAAGGCAAGGCTGCGTGCCTCTCCCGCCGCAGCGACCAGCTGAAACGAAACCATCTCGGTTCCCTGATCGTCCATAACGGTCTCCTCTCCCGTGATGTTTGGTTTGTACTTGAATATTCGAAACGCCTATCTCCCGCCCGCAATCCTCGAGGTTTATTGCAGGTAGACAGACAGGGTTATCGACAAAAGAAGTCTTAAGCCGTATGCGCTTGCACAAGCGCCATCAGCTCATGCCAGGACCGGCGCTCGCGTAGGCGCTCGACCCCCTGGCGGTCCATAAAGATCTCGGCGAGCAGTGAGCTCAAGATCCGCGCCTCATCGCCGCCCGACCGGGCAAACGACACCATAAAGACGATATCGACCTCATGGCCGTATTCGTCCCAAAGAATGGGATGTTCGAGCAGGCCCACGGTAACAAAGGCCTCGGCGCTCAAGGGATGCATCCCATGGGGCATGGCTACCCCATTGCCAAACGAGGTGGCACTCGCGCTCTCGCGCTCGGCGACCTCTTGGGCAAACTGGGCATCGACACGGCCGCTCTCGACGGCGCGCTCGGAGAGATATCGGAGAACGGCCTGCTTCGACGACGCCTCAACGCGGTTGAAGAACAGGGCACGGCTAAAGAAAGAGCTTACGGAGTCCGATTGCGCAGTGTCGTCGCTCAGCACCTTGCGGATAGCGTTGACATCGCTCGTCTCCAAGAAGAAATCGGCCTCGCGGACGGGCACGGGCAACTTGACGTTGAGCGGCACCGTTGTGAACACGTAGTCGATGTGCGAAAAATCGAACGTTCCCACGCGGGCGACATCGCATGTCTCAATCGAATCGATATACATGCCAAACTGCTTGCGGTACTGGTGCTCGAGCATACGGGCGCTTCCCGCTCCCGAGGCGCACACGATCAGGATGCGCTTGCGACGCGGCTGGTCGGCTTGCTGCTCGAGGGCCAGGGCAAATGCCATGGCGATGTAGCCGAGCTCTTCATCAGAGGGCTGGCTGCCAAAATGACGCTCGAGTACCTGCGAGGTGCCAGCTGCCATCGAATAGGCCAACGGAAACCTCGTCTTGATATCGGGCAGCATGGGGTTATCCATATGCATGTGATATTCAAGGCGATAGCCCAGAGGGCCGATATGCCGAGCAAGGTTCATGCGAAGTTCAAGATCGCCGCTAAAGTCAAACCTAAACTCATCGTTGACCGCACGTACCATCTCGGAAGCAATCTCCCACATCTCGTCCGAGATAACGGCAGAGCCCTTCTCGGGCACGCCCGTGCCCCTGCCGAGCAAATGGATTGCGATAAAGGCAACCTCTTCTCGGGGCATGCTCACGCCCAGGGCATCCTTGATGTTTGCGGCAATCTGGAAAGCCGCGGCGTATTCGCGCGTTCCCTCCAGTTTTTGAACGTCCGATTCTGCAGCTGGGACATAGCAGCCCTGCTCGATGCGGCCAAGAGCAATGTAAAGATGCATGATGAGATTGCGGGATGCCAGCGAGCTCACCGTGACGGGCGAGGCCGTCAGGGCATCGTCCACACATGCGGCGATGGCCCGCAGGCGCTCGGCGAGCTTTGCATCGTCGGTGTCGGGCAACACGGGCCTCACCAGCGAGGCCAGGCACAGGCGCCGTTGTGACTCCCCGCCCGCAACGCGGATTCCGTAGCGTGGGCGCTTTTCGAGCGTTAAGTCAAATTGGGCGAGTTTCTGCTCTACCAGACGCATGTCATTGGACAGAGTCCGCGCCGAAACGTAGAGTAAATCCGCATACTCCTCAATCGTCACCCACTGGGACCGCATGAGGAGGTCGTTAAGAAGGAAGGACACACGGCCATCGCGCGTATCAGGAATGCCCGGATGGGCCAGAGCCGCACCGTCTAGCAAGCGAGCAAGCTCATCTGCACGTGCAACATCGATACGATACTGCCCCTTGCTGCCAACGATGCGTGCAACCCCTGCAAGGCTGTCGTTTGCGCGATGGATATAGTTTCTCACGGCGCGCTCGCTTACCTCGAGACGCTTGGCAAGTACCGCGACAGCGACAGGCTGAGCGTCCTCGATCATATTTACAAGCTGCTTGACGCGAGCATCCATGTCCTCCTCCTTTCCCTGCGTCTAGTCTAACGCGGTAAAGAATGACACTCCACGTCGCGCTCGTTCCGCCAACTCGGAACAGGTTGCGGGGAGTCCAGCTGAGCTATGGAGAGCCTGGGGAGAGGGCCCGAAAGCAATGCGTCGGTGTGAGATGCGCTTTCCGCAGTCATTGGGGACAGATTTAAATTAGTAGTCATTGAGGACGTTCTTGTTTGACTAGTCGTTTAAGAACGTCCCCAATGACTACTCACCCATCGGGGACTAGGTGAATAGCAAAAGCCCCGCAGTCGGAGCGGACTGCGGGGCTCATGAAGAGAGGCTAGTTTGTGGGCGTCTTGCCTGGCGCCCACGAGAGAGGCAACAGAGTAGAGACTACTCGTGGATGCGGGTGCCGGAGAGGCCGGCCATGGTCTCGGCAGCCTTGTCCAGAGCGCCGATGATGCAGGTGCGGCCCTTGCGGGAACGAGCGAACTTGATGGCAGCGCGGACCTTGGGCTCCATGGAACCCTTGCCGAACTGGCCCTCGTCGGCCAGGCGCTCGGCCTCGTCGGCGGTGAGGTCCTCGAGCTCCTCCTGGTTGGGCTTGCCAAAGTTGATGGCGACATGCTCAACGGCGGTCAGCAGGAACAGAACGTCGGCGTCGCAGTCCTCGGCCAGCAGCTCGCCGCCCAGGTCTTTGTCGATGACGGCGGGGACGCCCTTGTAGCAGCCCTTGTTCTCATAGTCGCGGACGACGGGAATGCCGCCGCCACCGCAGGCGATGACGATGAACTCGTTGTCGAGCAGATTGAGGATGGAGTCGGCCTCGACGATCTTCTTGGGATCGGGGGAAGCGACGACGCGACGCCAGCCGCGACCGGAATCCTCGACGAAGACCTTGGAGGGATCCTCGGCCATGAACTCCTTGGCCTGCTCCTCGGTGTAGAAGGGGCCGATCGGCTTGGTCGGGTTCTTGAACGCGGGATCGTCCGGGTCGCACTCGATCTGGGTGACGACGGTGGCGGCGTGCCAACGCTTATAGCGCTTGTGCATCTCGCGGCCAATGCCCTGCTGCAGGTGATAACCAATGTAGCCCTGGGACATGGCGCCGCACTCGGGCAGCGGCATCTCGGGGGTGCCGATGGCGTCGTGGGCAGCGGCGAAGGCGTTCTGGATCATGCCAACCTGCGGGCCGTTGCCGTGGGTGATGATGATCTCGTTGCCCTGCTCGATCAGGCCGAGGAGAGCGTGAGCGGTGTTACTCACGGCCTCGATCTGCTCAACGGGGTTGTTGCCGAGGGCGTTGCCGCCAAGGGCGACGACGATACGATCGGGCTTGCCAAGAGGCTTAGACATTGCTGGAATCCTTTCTGTAAAAGGCCTACAACCCATTAATAACCCGCGCCCGTGCGACACGCGAGTTTATTAAGGTTTATATTCTCTTTATCGCTCATTTTATTCATTTTGAAAATAGTTGAACGGTGAACGGTCGCTTTTACCCGCTCAGCGTAAAGAAACCCAGCTCAAGCATATCTACGTCATTTACGTGCAACTTTATTTTAATAGAGCAGGGATTAGACCAGATTATGCAAACTATATCTTTGCTAAACATAAAATAGGCAGCGCAAAATCTTACTCGCACTATACGAGATTCTATGCACTTATTGGACGAGTATGCAGCCCTGCAATAACATGGCGTTTTTCATCCAACTTAAGGAATAGACGAGTGCCTTTGCCGCGCGTCGGCCGGCAGCCGGTCTCGTCGATCGCCGCTTCCAGAAAATCAAAAACTGATATTGCGCGCGCAATTGCGGCATGGTACTTTAGCGAAGAACAGCGCGGGCTGGGGCGACAGAGATCTGTCGTGAAGTTTGGGTTCGGCGACCCCGCCGCTGTCTTCTCCTTATCCGCCAGCGAGCCCCTTGAGCGACGGATTGAGGAGGTCCTTACTATGACAAAAATGCTCAAGATCACGCTGAATGGCGAGACGTTTCTCGCCGACATGCTCTGGGACAAGGCTCCCGAGGCATGCAAGCTGTTCGAATCGTCCTGTCCGGTCGAGTCACGTATCTTTTCGGCCAAGATCTGCGATGCCGAGGTAACCTATCCCGTATCGGGCCCCATCGCCAATTACGAGCACATCGAGAACCCCGTCTTTCACGAGCCGGCGGGCGCCGTGAGCTGGTATGGCGGATGGTCGTCAATCTGCATCTTCTTTGACGTGTGCGAGCCCTTTGGCACCTGCAACATGTTCGCCCGCATCTGCGAAGCCGACCGCGAGCGCTTTGCCGTTGCTTGCCGCAATGTTTGGGACAACCAGGGCATGCACATCAAAAACGAAATCGTCGAGATCGAAGCGGAGGCCTAAAGATGATGGATATCAACACCCTGCTCGCACTCGACCTTGCCGAGTACACCACTGCACTTGAGGCCCTCGCCGACCAGATGATGCTTGAGGAACCACGCGATATCGACTACATGCGCCGCCGCAAGCTCGACACAGGCCGCGAATTCGCCGTCTGGAACTTCACCGTCGGCTACTGCATGAACGCCGCCGACGCCCTCTCCCTCCTGCGAGCCCAGGCCAACGAAAACGCCAACGACGGCACCGCCGACCTCGCAACGATCAACAACAGCGCCGCGCGCCTGTGCGACTGGTTCTCGGGCGCCTTCGACGTCACCGGCAAAATGGATGACACCACGGCAATCCTCGCCCACAGCCGCGACCTCTACGCCCAGGTAGAGACTCACGAACAGTTTGCAGCCCTCACCCGCGCCACCGAGCGCTATCTGGTCCAGCTCCAATTTTGGGTCGACCGCCAGATTCCCTGGCCGGCCATTAGCGACCTCGTCCACGGCTACCGCCTACGCACGGAGTCCGGCGAGACAAGGTAACCAAGCAAGCAGCACCGACAACACCCCACCATCGGGATCCAAAGTAAGAATCAGAGGGCTGGAGACGCACCCAACAGTGTCCCCAGCCCCTTCGCAAAGTAGAGCACTGTTTCAGTGGCTTTGAGGCCTATTCGAACCTTTTCTATCTCCCAATTTTTGTATATTTACGACAATATTATCTGCCAATTTTTGTATGATTTTAGGCGATTCTATCTGTCAATTTTTGTCATTTGGGGGTTTAATGCTACGCCGTAAGGTCACTGATAGGCTTTTGAGCTGGAAGAATAACTCCAATAAGGCATTACTCGTTACTGGTGCGCGTCAGATTGGCAAGAGCTATGCGATTCGCGCGTTTGGAAAAAGCAACTACGCTTCGTATTTTGAGGTCAATTTACTACTCGATGTCGAAGCAAGGAATGCACTTGTTGGCGCAAAGAACTCCGTTGACTTTATCAACCGCGTAGCCCTTCTTGCGGATGCGCCGCTTGTTGAGGGCGATACGCTTGTCTTTGTCGATGAGATTCAGGAGTATCCGCAGATCGTTACACTCATGAAGGCGTTGGTCGAGGATGGGCGCTTTAGCTATGTCTTCTCGGGGTCTATGCTTGGGACTGAGTTTAAGGGGATCTCTTCTTTTCCGGTGGGGTATGTAGAGCACATTGTTATGCGCCCGATGGATTTTGAAGAGTTTTGTTGGGCAAACAGCGTAAGCGAGAATGTGCTTGCAGGCATTCGCAGCTGCCTTGTCGAGAAACATCCTGTCGAAAACTATATTCATGAGGCGATGCTCAAGAACTATAGAGCCTATATCGTTTGCGGCGGCATGCCGGAGGTCGTTCAGAATTATATTGATTCGGGTTATTCGCTCGTGAGCACACGTGAGCTTCAAACTCAGCTGGTCGATCAGTACAAAAGCGATATCTCAAAATATGCATCGACTCGAGCGTTTAACGTTCGGTCGATTTTTGAGCAAATTCCCGTTCAGCTTGAGGCGGAGTCTCATCGCTTTGTTGTTTCGTCTCTGGGTGAGGGAGCTCGCCTTAAAAAATATGAGCAGGATTTCCTGTGGCTTGTTAACGCAGGTGTTGGATTGATGGTCGCCAGGGTGACGGAGCCACGGAGTCCTCTCAAGAGGACGGAGAAAACGACAGCCTTCAAACTATACGAGTCTGATACAGGCATGCTCGCATCGCGATACCCCGGCAGCACTGCACGCGCTGTCTATCTTGATATGAAAACTCCCAACCTTGGTGGTCTCTATGAGAACGTGGTCGCGCAGGAACTCGTTGCCCTCGGGGCGGATGCATGGTACTACCAAACGCGTGAGGTCGGTGAAGTTGACTTTGTAATCGAAGGCGCCCACGGGCATGTTGTCCCAATCGAGGTCAAATCGGGCAAGAAAGTTCGAGCGCACGCGGCCCTCGATCGTCTGATGAGTGTGGGCGAGTACAAAATTCCCGAGGCCGTTGTACTAAGCCACGAGAATCTCAGCAAAGAGGGCAAGGTTCTGTACGTTCCAATCTACATGACGTTTTGTCTCGATGAGTTTATGGAAAAGGATGACCCCAATAACGATTTCTCGTTCGCGCCCATATCTCTCTAGCCATTTGAATCTGCAATCCAGCCACGCCCTCCATCCATCCCCAAAGTGACGCGTGGTTTCGCGGCAAAGCCGCGAAACAGCGAAGGGGACAAAAGGCCCCCACAGCCACGTCATCCATTCAGCCACACAATCCGAGGACGTAGTCGTAGCAGGATCTGAGGGCTAACCTTCGCGGACACTCCGCAGGACGAAAGAACCCCCGCCGCACGTAGTGCGCAGCGGGGGTTCTTTCATGTCCGAGGACGTCCGCGAAGGTCAGCCCTCAGATCCTGCGGTGAGAGACCTAGGCCTCGTTGTACACCGTCTTGAGCTTCAGCAGGTGAGCGTAGCGGTCCATAGCGGCCTGCTCGTTCTCCTTGAAGAGCTCCTCGGCGCGCTCGGGGAAAGAACGCGTCAGCGAAGCGTAACGGGCCTCGTTCATCAGGAACTCCTGATAACCGCCCGCGGGCTCCTTGGAATCGAGCGAGAACTTCTTGCCGGCAGCAGCCTCGGGGTTGAAGCGGAAGAGGTTCCAGTAACCGCACTCGACAGCCTTCTTCATCTCGGCCTGGCAGTTCTGCATGCCGCCCTTCTTGATGGAGTGCATCTCGCAGGGGCTGTAGCCGATGATGAGGGACGGGCCGTCGTAGGCCTCGGCCTCGTGGATGGCCTTGAGGGTCTGAGCTGGGTTGGCACCCATGGCGACCTGCGCCACGTAGACGTAGCCGTAGCTCATGGCAATCTCGGCCAGGGACTTCTTCTTGGTCACCTTACCGGCAGCGGCGAACTGAGCGACCTGGCCCAGGTTCGAGGCCTTGGAGGCCTGACCACCGGTGTTGGAGTAAACCTCGGTGTCGAAGACGAAGACGTTGACGTTGTGGCCGGAAGCCAGGACGTGGTCCAGGCCACCGAAGCCGATGTCGTAGGCCCAGCCGTCGCCACCGAAGATCCAGAAGGACTTCTTGGTGAGGTAAGCCTTGTCGGCGAGGATCGCCTTGGAAGCGTCGCAACCGCACTTCTCGAGCTCGGCAACGTAGGCAGCGGCAGCGGTCTCGGCGTCGTTGACGGAGTCGATCCAAGCCTGGCCGGCGGCCTTGAGCTCATCGGACGGACCATCGGCAGCGATGATGTCCTGGGTAGCGGCGATCAGCTTGTGCTGAACGGCCTCATAGCCAACGGCCATGCCCAGACCGTGCTCGGCATTGTCCTCGAACAGGGAGTTATTCCACGCCGGGCCGTGACCGTCCTTGTCCTTGCAGTAAGGAGCGGTGGCAGCGGGGTTGCCCCAAATGGAGGAGCAGCCGGTGGCGTTGGAGATGAACATGCGGTCGCCGGCAACCTGAGTCACCAGACGTGCATAGGCGGTCTCGGCGCAGCCGGCGCAGGAGCCGGAGAACTCCAGGTAGGGCTGCTTAAACTGGCTGCCCTTGACGTTGGCCGCGATAAGCTCCTTCTTCTCGGAGACGTTCTCGACCATGTAGTCCCAAACAGGCTGCTGGTCCATCTCCTGCTCGGTGGGAACCATCTCGAGAGCACCCTTGGGGCAGACCTTGACGCAGTTGGTGCAGCCCATGCAGTCGAGCGGGGACACGGCCATGGTGAACTTCATGCCCTTGGCCTTGGGGCCCATGGCGTCGAGCGTGCGGGTAGCCTCGGGCGCGGCGGCAGCCTCGTCCTCGGTCATCGCGAACGGACGGATGGTGGCATGCGGGCACACATAGGCGCACTGGTTGCACTGGATGCACTTGGTCTCGTCCCAGTGAGGAACAACCACGGCGACGCCGCGCTTCTCGTATGCGGAGGCGCCCAGCTCAAACTGGCCGTCGGCGCAACCGACGAAGGCGGAAACGGGCAGGCTGTCGCCATCCATGCGATCGATGGGCTCGAGCAGGTTCTTGACCTGCTGGGCGATGGCGGACTTGGTCTCCTCGGAGAGCTCGACGGGAGCGGCATCCTCGGCGGTTGCCCAGTCGGCCGGAACCTCGAACTTACGGAAGGCGGTAGCGCCGGCATCGATGGCCTTATGGTTGGCGTCGACGATGGCCTGGCCCTTCTTCATGTAGGACTTGGTAGCCGCGTCCTTCATGTACTGCAGGGCGTCCTCGGCGGGCAGGACCTTGGCCAGCGCGAAGAAGGCGGACTGGAGCACCGTGTTGGTGCGCTTGCCCATGCCGACCTTGGCGGCCAGGTCGATAGCGTCGATCAGGTAGACGTTGACGTTGTTGTTCGCGATGTAGCGCTTGGCCACGGCGGGCATGTGCTCGGCGAACTCCTCGTCGCTCCACTGGCAGTTGACCAGGAAGGTGCCGCCCGGCTTGACGTCGCGGACCATCTTGAAGCCCTTAACGATGTAGCTGGGGTTGTGGCAAGCGACAAAGTCGGCCTTGGTCACGTAGTACGGCGAACGGATCGGGGAATCACCAAAGCGCAGGTGCGAGACGGTGACGCCGCCGGTCTTCTTGGAGTCGTACTGGAAGTAGGCCTGGACGTACTTGTCGGTGTGGTCGCCGATGATCTTGATCGAGTTCTTGTTGGCGCCGACGGTACCGTCGCCACCCAGACCCCAGAACTTGCACTCGATGGTGCCGGGGGCCGCGGTGTTGGGCGCATCCTCGGCCTCGGGCAGGCTCAGGTTGGTCACGTCATCGACGATGCCGATGGTGAACTCGCGCTTGGGCTCGTCCTTCTTAAGCTCCTCGAAGACAGCGAACGCGGACGCGGGAGGCGTGTCCTTGCTGCCCAGGCCGTAACGGCCGCCGACGACCTTGATGCCCGTCTTGCCGGCCTCGTAGAGAGCGGAGACGACGTCCTGGTAGAGCGGCTCGCCAATGGAACCCGGCTCCTTGGTGCGGTCCATGACGGCAATCTTCTTGACGGTCTCGGGGAGAACGTCGACAAAGTGCTTGATGGAGAACGGACGGAACAGGCGGACCTTGACCAGGCCGACCTTCTCGCCGTGAGCGTTGAGGTAGTCGATGACTTCCTCGAGCACGTCGCAGAAGGAGCCCATGCACACGACGACACGATCGGCATCGGGAGCGCCGTAGTAGTTGAATAGGCCGTAATCGGTGCCGAGCTTCTCGTTGATCTTCTTCATGTAGCCCTCGACGACGGCGGGAAGCTCGTCGTAGACCTTGTTGCAGGCCTCGCGGTTCTGGAAGAAGATGTCGCCGTTCTCGTGGCTACCGCGGGTATGCGGGTGCTCAGGGTTGAGCGCGTGATCGCGGAAAGCCTGGACGGCGTCCATGTCGCACATCTCGGCAAGATCCTTGTAGTCCCACATGGCGACCTTCTGGATCTCGTGGCTGGTGCGGAAGCCATCGAAGAAGTTAAGGAACGGGGTCTTGCCCTCGATGGCGGCAAGGTGAGCCACCGGCGAGAGGTCCATGACCTCCTGGACGTTGCCCTCGGCGAGCATGGCGAAACCGGTCTGGCGGCAGGCCATGACGTCGGAGTGATCACCGAAGATGTTCAGGGCGTGCGAAGCGACGCAACGCGCGGAGACGTGGAAGACGCCCGGGAGCTGCTCGCCCGCGATCTTGTACATGTTCGGGATCATCAGGAGCAGGCCCTGAGAAGCCGTGTAGGTGGTGGTCAGAGCACCGGCGCCCAGCGAACCGTGAACGGTACCGGCTGCACCTGCCTCGGACTCCATCTCGACGACCTTGACCGGGGTGCCGAAGATGTTCTTGCGACCCTGGGCCGCCCACTGGTCGACATGGTCGGCCATCGGGCTGGACGGCGTAATGGGATAAATTCCCGCTACCTCGGTGTACGCATACGAAACATATGCGGCCGCCTCGTTGCCGTCCATAGACTTAAACTTACGCGCCATATACCCCTCTCCTCTCATATAGGTATACAGGCCCCGGCGATCGCCGGGATGTTGGCGTGATGGGATTTTCGCTGTTGCTTCCAATCATCTGACAGGCGGACTCAACAGCAGGTACATGGCGTGGAGAGAAGGCATGCCGAGGCGAGGAGGGCTGCACGCGCTCCACAAGCCCAGCTACCCGTCTTGCACATGACCGAGCGCCGCAAAGGCCGCATGCCGGATGCTCCCGGGCACGCCCCGGCGATGGGAAGCGCCCGCAACGGAAATCCGCTTGCGGGTTTATTGTACCCCGCCGTCAAGCCATATTTCGGCAAATATAGGTGGCCGGTAAAGGTTTACCTCGGGTGACTATTGTGCGCCCGGCACCGACGGGCACAGTCCCCTGGAACCCCACAGCAGTTGCGGTGAAATAGGGAGTGTTTTTGCTGTTAACGGCCTTAATCAGTCCCTATTTCACCGCAGGTTATTTGGGGGGGGATGAGTTAGAGGGCGCCGAGGAGGATGGCGTAGGTGGTGGATTCGCCGAGTTTGAGCTCGTCGCCGGGGTTGAGCTGGGCGGAGCGGCCAGGCTCTACTTGAATACACACGCTCGTGGCCCCGTTTACCACCACGGTGCCGTTCGTGGACGACAGGTCCTCGACAAACCATGTGCCAGAATCGTCACACCAGATATGGGCATGGCGGGCCGAGACGTCGTCGCCGACGTCGGTGATGTCGCCCTCCCCCGTTGCCAGCGCGCCGATCTCGACGCCTTCCTCACTCGGCTGAATCCAGCGCGGGGCGCTCACCACGTAGCCGTTTTGCACGCGCAGCAGTCCCAGCGGATGCGCTGGCGCAACCTCGTGCTCGCCCGCGACCGAAGATGTGCTCAGCGAGCGCGGCGTCGACGTGGCGCCGCCACAGGTCGCATGAGCGTAGTCGATGGCATAGGTCACCGACGAACGGACATCTGCCGAGCAACCCACGGCGACAAACAGCACCAGGATGGCCTCGGCGCGCTCGGCGGGCATGAGCTCAGCCGCCTGCGACAGGCGCTCGAGCGCATTGCGATAGAGATTCGTGTCCTGGTGGCATTCCTCGAGCGCCCGCACCATGGGCTCGCCAGCGGGGCCGCACACCATATTGGTCACGGCCGCGGCGTCCATGGGATTGCGACGGCGCAGGGCCAGCTGCGACATAATGCGCGCGGCCGAGGTACCGTAATCGGCAAAATAACGTTCCTGCAGCGTGCCGACCGGCGCGCGCACGATAAAGCGCGAAACCCAGGAGCGATCGGCGGCACGGCTCTGCGGACTACGGCCGTCGGCGAGCGGGCGGCTCGAGAGCACCAGGCCGCAAAGTTCGATATGGCTCAGGTGCGCGGCGCGCTTAAAGATGTCAAACATTGCCCCGCACGGGGTGAGCTCAGCTTGAGAAGCCATGGCTTAGCCCTCCTTGGTCGCAGAGATCGTGTCGGATACTTCGGCCGGCTCGCCAAAGGCGCGGGCAGCCGCGGCTCCGCCGGCAAGCGGCGTCGCCATGGGAATTTTCGCACGTCGCGCTGACACGACGGGGAGCTCAAAGGCAAACCCCATCGCCAGCAAAAACCACGTGAGCGCATAGGTTGCAATTATGGCGGCCACCAGGCC
>CALLSB010000069.1:0-24141 GCA_938014225.1 uncultured Collinsella sp.
GAGCGCGCCGGCAGGCGGGCGAAGCCGGTGCGGATCCGCGCAGCGGATGCGCGGAATCCTATACGCCGCACCATTTGAGATTAAAGCTCCCGGCAACGGGGGCTTTTCTTTTACGTAAGCACTGCATGGATTCGAACCTCGGTCGAGGCGCGGGCGTAAAGCGGACTATTTCCTGTCGACTCGTGTAAGATTCCGAGTAGGTGTCGCGGCCCATCCGCGATCACTCCTTCTCTCAACGACCGATCAGGGTGATACTTCGTGGCAGAGCGTCCGACATACAAGCTCAGGTTTCTCGATCCCAAGAAGCGCTTTCCGGTGATGCCCGAGCAGCCTGCGGGACGCTCATATGGCGTGGTCTGGAAACTCTTTGGCGAGGACCCGCATGAATCATGCTATGCCGTCGAATTCGTCGGCAAAAGCCATGTGTCGCTTTTGGGCTACGTGAGCGTTTCGGGTGAGGTCTATAAGGTGGACCGTCCCGTTAACGAAGTATCGCTGTCCAACGATCCCGACATGGAACTGGTTCTTGACGAGTCGGATTCCAGTATTGGTGAGATTATGGTAAGGGAAGCCAGCGGTGCAATGCGCGCGTGCGCGCGAACCGTCGGCTCTCCCGAAGGCCCCATGCGCGAGCAGTCCGATCACGAGACATGGAATTCGGCCCGCTCCCTTCCTTACGGCGAGTTCATGGCATCGATGTTCCTGCGCTACGTGATATTTGCCAACTCCGAAAGCGCTATTGCGAACACGGCGGGCGTCGACGGTCTCGATGCGGACATGCAAAACGTTGTCGACAAGATCAAGCTCGTAAAGTTGCCCGAGCCGGTCGAGGTGTTTTTGGGCTTTAACACGTCACCGCTCCCCGATGCTATCGAGACGCTGCTTTACCGCGTTGACCATGCCGAGAATCCGAGCGGTATCGAGCGCTATGCCGCCACCCTTATGAGCGAAATTGACTTGCCCCGTCTGCGCACCATTGCCGCCAAGTCCGAAATGAGCCTGGCGCGCATCGACCGGTCAAAGCTGTTTTATCTCAATTTTGATTGTAGCCTGCTGGACCAGGACGAGATTGACATGCTGCTTGCCATCGAGTGCCGTCTCAACCGCCTCTCCGGCATCCTCGAGCGCATCGGGGCCGGATTGGCCCCTGCGGCATCCTCGCCGAGCCTTGAGGGCTGCGCGCTCTTTGATGCGTGGCATATCGCCAAGACGACCAACGATGTTCCCCGACTGCTCGATACGGCCTCGAGCGATAACCCGTGGGGCAAACCGGGCACGGTGGCTTGCCAGCCGGGCGAGGAGTGGGACGTGCGCACCCGTTTTGCGCGAATCGTTGAGGCGCTCAACGTGGTCACGCGGCTCGACTATACCTATCGAGTAAACGTTGCCGAGGGGATTATGCTCGTTCGGTTTGGGCAGTCTGTCGTTGATGCCATGCCGCAACGTGAATACGACGCTCAAGATGACGCCTGGCGCGAGCTGGACGAGGACACGCGCGCGATTTGGGCCGCGGAGCACGATGCACGTGTGGCACTCACGCTTGCGGCAGCGTGTTTTGCCGCGGGCACCTGCATCACGCGCTGCTATGTGCAGATTGCTGCTCCCGACAGTGAGCAGGGCGAGCGCGTTGTCGCAACGTATTTCTTTGGGCGCGCGGCCTATCTGGCCGATTGCGTGCCTGTCGCCAAGGATCTTGAGAGCATGGACATGGACGATATGCCGTGCAAGCGTGTGCTTGAGGCGTATGAGTCAACCGCTCCGGAGACGATTGAGCCTGCGGAGGTTCATGCTCGTCCGCGTGATGACCATCGCGCGCTGCCGCCGGCGCTGCGCGATCTGCTGCTTGCCGATAAGGCTGACGAGTTGGAGGTCATGGAAGAGGACGACGACCCATACGTGGTCCGTGTTGTTGAATTGCGCGAGCAGGCAAAAGTCGACCGTACAGGTGCTTTTGAAGGCTTTTCCCGTCTTGTTGAGGAGTTGGAGGCTAAGTGCGCCGTTGCCGAGCTTTTGGCGACAGGTCCGGTTCAAACGCAGTTTTGCGATAACCAGCTGGTGCGCATGGTGCTACCGGTGTTGGAAGAAGACCGCTCTGTGCGAATCCTTCGTGCGCCCGATGCGCTGTACTTTGCCCAGCACGAGATCTGCAGCTTTTACGTCGAGCAAGAGGACTTTGAACGAGCGCTGCCCGAGGTGCGCCATCTTTACGATCTGGCGCGCTCGTCCATGCAATCGCACTTTGCGCTCATCAACGTGCTTGCGCGTCTGGAGCGCTTTGACGAGATTATCGAGGTGGCACGCCACGGCCTACGTATTGCCAGCGATCGTTCTGCAATCGGCTATCTGTTCTATCGCTTGGCGTTTGCCTATTGGAACTGCGATCAGCTCGACCTGGCGCTGGCTTGTTACCGTCTGGTGCCGCGCGGTGAGGAATCGGGCAGCAGCGCGCTGGAAGAAATGCAGGGCCTTATGAACGAGATGGGCGTCAGTGAGCCTCCGACGTTCGAGGAAGCGGTCGAGACCATCCGCAAGGCTGGACTCGAGCTGCCGCCAGTGTCCGCCGTGACGAATCAGCTTGCAGATGCCGCTGTTCAACTGGTCGACAACGGCTTCTTTTTCCTGGCACGCGGTTGCATCTTCCAAATGTGGCACACCATGGGCAACGACGAGCTCGGCTCCCTCAACCGCTCGCTGGGGTAGGTGAAGCTTCCAATGAGGAAAGGATGCTAGGCAATTAGAAAATTTCCTCTTGCCCATCTTTGGCTGTTTGGTTACTATAGAACGGCTGTTACGGAGAGCTGACCGAGAGGCCGAAGGTGCTCGCCTGCTAAGCGAGTATGCCCCAAAAGGGCATCTGGGGTTCGAATCCCCAGCTCTCCGCCAGTAAGACTTTAAAGAAGGGTTCCGAAAGGGACCCTTTTTTAGTTGAACCACGTTGGCTGGGGATTCGAACCCTCAAAAAAAGAGGCATCCTTTCGGACGCCTCCTTTCGGTGAGCGTATTGATCTTCGACCCTATACCTCGGGTGCCTTTGCTACGGTTTCGCTTTCTGCCGCAAGCGGACGGTTTTCGATGCGACGACTCAGGCGGTCGAGCTTCACAAGAAGCCATTCAATGGGATTCGGCCCCGAGCCTTCTTCGTCGGCAACCAAATCCGTGACAACAACCTTGATGCCGTCTTGTTTGAGCGCGAGGCTACCCACTTTGTCGCCCACATGCACCGTGCCCGAAAGGTCATCGTAAGTAACCTTTTCGGTTACTTCTCCAGCAAGCGAAAAGACGGTCGCCTGAGCTGCGGGATCGGCGAGTGTGGCGTCGATCGTCTTGTCCGTCCAGTCGGTCTGGCTAATGCGCGCGATGAGCGGATTGCCGTTGGCGGTCTTTTCCTGCGTGTTGGCGATCGCAACCGTCACCTTGTGGCCGTAGTACCAGTTGGCAAGGGCGGCCGTGTCGGCAAAGCGTTGATCGTTGGTGCTGGAGTTCAAAACGACGGTATAGGTCTCGTCGCCATCGCGGTCGTAGGCTGCCGTAAAGCAGTAACCGGCATCATCGGTAGTGCCGGTCTTGCCGCCGATATTGCCGTCCTGCCCCAGCAGCTCGTTGTGCGTGTCCATGGAATGCGAATGGTCGGCGCCGTCGGCGCCCGTGACCTCGATCCAGGAATCCTCGCTCGCTACGACCTCGCGGATCGTGTCGTTTTTCATGGCCTCCTGCATCATCAGCGCTACGTCGTGTGCGGTTGAGTGCATATCGCCAGCCCACTCATCAAAGTCCAGACCGTGTGGGTTCTCAAAGACCGTGCCGGTGCAGCCGAGCTTCTTAGCGCGCTCGTTCATGGCCTTCACAAATGTGGCCTCGGCGTCTTTGGTCTTAGGGTCGATCTTCTTGCCCACATATTCGGCGAGCACGATGGCGGCGTCGTTGCCCGAGGGAATCATCAGGCCGCGCAGTGCCTGCTCAACGGTAAGCTCGTCGCCTTCGAGCAAGCCGGCGGTCGAATTACCCACGGTGGCTGCGGCGTTGCTCACCGTGACCCTCTCGTCCATTTTGCAATTCTCGACGGTTAGGATTGCGGTCATGACCTTGGTGATCGAGGCGATTTTGACCTGCTCATCGGCGCCGCGCCCATAGTAGACGGTGCCGTCTTTGCCCATGACGAGGGCATTGGTCGCATCGATATCGGGCAGGTTTTCGGCCGTGATGCCGCGCGCATCGGCGGTTTTGCCGCAAACATTGTCGGTCGTAAGCACTTGGGCGCCGGCGACGGTGGGCACGCCAGCGGCAAGGGCGATAGCGCAGACAAAGCCGGCGGCAAGCTGGGCTGAGCGCTTTGCAAAAGAGGTGAGGGACTTCACGGATTTCGCTTTCGACGGGATGGTCTCTTCTGGAACAAGAGTATATCGTTTGCCGGCGTCGGCGATCATCGCGTGCGTGCGTGGCCCACATCCGCGCCCGAACGGGCACAAGGGTGCTTAAGGCCGACTTAATCACCCACGCTTGTTGTGTGTGACGGGCGCCCCCTCGGGCATAATGGAGCGCGAGAGGAGCACGCATGAACGAGCGCATTTTGGTAGTTGATGACGAAAAGGCCATCGCCGACTTGGTTGGTATCTACCTTACAAAAGAGGGCTTTGATGTCCAGATTGCCTATAGCGGGGCCGATGCTGCCAAGGCAATCTTGGAGCAGGAGTTCGATCTGGCGCTGCTGGATGTCATGCTGCCCGATATCGATGGCTTTGAGCTGCTGCGTACGATCCGTTCCAGCCATACCTATCCCGTGATCATGCTGACGGCGCGCGATGCCCAGCAAGACAAGATCGAGGGCCTTTCGCTTGGCGCGGACGATTACGTGGTTAAGCCGTTTCGTCCTCTGGAGCTCATCGCGCGCGTGCACGCTCAGCTTCGCCGCTACACCAGCTACGGTAGCCGCGCACAGGCGGCCGAGTCGCCGACCCTCCAGCTCGACGGCTTGGAGATCAACCGCGATGCTCGTTCCGTAACGGTGGACGGTGCACCGGTACGCCTCACACCCACCGAGTATTCAATCTTGCTGTATCTGGTCGAGCATCGCGGCAGCGTGGTGGGCGTGGAGGACCTGTTCCGCGCGGTATGGAACGAGGACTTTATGCCCGGCTCCAACAATACGGTGATGGTGCACATTCGCCACTTGCGCGAAAAGATTGGCGACGACGCACAAAAGCCGCGCTTTATCAAAAACGTCTGGGGCGTCGGCTACATCATCGAATAACGCTTTTCGCTTGTGAGGATCTTGATATGACAAAAGACGATAGGCAAACGTTCGAGGTGCCCGATCGGCTCTTTGAATACGTGAGGTCGGTCGTCGACAACCGCGCGCTTGCAACGGTGCTGCTCTTTTTGCTGAGCCTGCTGCTGATTGGCATCGACAACATCGCCGGAATCTTGACGGTGCTGCTTGCCGGCTTTTTGCTGATCGATCGATTTGAGATCGTGCGCCGCTGCATGGTGATTGGCGGCGCCGCGTGGGCCATGACGTTGGCGATTGGCGCCATGGCGCTCGGCGGCATCGAAGGGCCGGTGCTGTTCGATGCCGGCTTTGTATTCAACATGCTTGGCTTTGTGCTGGCGCTTGCCGCGTGCGTGCTGTACTTGTGTGGCCGCGCCCTGTACTACCAGGGCTACGAACAGGGCGAGCAGCATGCCGATTGTGTGCTGGCCGCTCGTATTCAAGATCGCCTGATCGATCACCCCGACACCTGGGACAACATCGACGGCGACTTCTTGGAGGTCGAGGGCGCCCTTAACCGCGTGCGTGACCGTGAGCGCAAGGTGCAACAGGCCTTGCGTGACGAGTCGCATCGCAAGGACGATCTGGTCACGTACTTGGCACATGACCTACGCACCCCGCTTGCCAGTGTGGTGGGCTATCTTTCGCTGCTGCAAGAGGCTCCTGAGCTGCCGGTTGAGCAACGTGCGCACTTTACGGGCGTGGCTCTCGACAAGGCGCACCGGCTCGATGCACTCATCGAAGAGTTCTTCGATATCACACGCTTTGACTTCCACGATATCGTGCTCACGCGCGGCTATGTTGATCTGGGGTTGCTGCTGGCTCAGGTGGCTGACGAGTTCTATCCCATCCTCAACGAGCAGCATAAGGAAGCCCAAGTTGATATTCGCGAGGACCTGACGGTGCTCGTGGATGGCGACAAGATGGCTCGCGTGTTCAACAACATCATGAAAAACGCCGTCGCCTATAGCTATGAGGGCTCGACTATCACGATCGAGGCCGGGCGCCAAGACGATGGCGGCGTGCGCGTGCGCTTTATCAATCAGGGCGATCCTATCCCTGCGGCTAAGCTCAAGGTGATCTTTGAGAAGTTCTATCGCCTGGATGCGGCGCGTGCGACCAATCGCGGTGGTGCCGGTCTGGGCCTTGCTATTGCCAAGGAGATCATCGCGGCACACGGCGGTACCGTTGCATGTGAATCGACGCCCGAACACACGATATTCACCATCGAGCTGCCCGCCGCATAGCCAGCGTGCCCTTACAAACACTTGACAATGCGCTCACGTGCATATGAGCCGCGATTTCTACTATCGATACTGCTGAATTGATATTGATGTGGAGGTATGCGGTATGACGGCTGCTGCGGCTGTGGAGCCCATGGAGCTTGAAGAACTCATGAAAGCGCAGGCCGAGGCCGCGCACGAGCGCGAGGTTGGGGATGCGACTCGTCCCACGGCAGAGGATCTTGCCGCCTCGCCGACGCGCATCGACGTCGAGGGCCTCGACCTGTTCTATGGCGACCATCATGCGCTCAAGGACGTGAATATCAAGATCCGCGACAAGCAGATCACCTCGTTTATCGGGCCTTCGGGCTGCGGAAAGTCCACGTTGCTGCGCTGCTTTAACCGCATGAACGACGGCATCAAGGATTGCCGCATCGAGGGCAAGATTGCGCTCGATGGTCAAGATATCCTGGGCGATTACGACATCTGCCGTTTGCGCCAGCGCGTGGGCATGGTGTTTCAGCGCCCCAACCCGTTTCCCATGAGCATCTACGACAACGTCGCGTATGGTCCGCGCGGCATGGGCGTGCGCGATCGCGCTGTGCTGGATGAGCTGGTCGAGGACTCCCTGCGTCGCGCTGCCCTGTGGGACGAGGTCAAGGACAAGCTCAAGGAGTCGGGTCTGGGTCTTTCGGGTGGACAGCAGCAGCGCCTGTGCATCGCCCGCGCGCTGGCCGTGCAGCCCGACATTCTGCTGATGGACGAGCCGACCTCGGCGCTCGACCCCGTGTCGACGCTCGTGGTGGAGCAGCTGGCCTGCGAGCTCAAAGAGACCTGTACGCTGGTGGTCGTTACGCACAATATGCAGCAGGCGGCGCGTATCTCCGACTCGGTCGCGTTTTTCTTGCTGGGCGAGTTGGTGGAGCACGCGCCCACCGCGCAACTCTTCAAGAATCCGACCGATTCGCGCACGGCAGATTATTTGACGGGACGTTTTGGCTGATACCATCTAGTAAAGGTACCTTTAGGGTTAAGATGCGGTCATGCCGGCCGCAAAGGGGTTCAACATGATCTATTACGTCGAGGACGATGACAACATCAGGGATTTGACGGTCTATGCGCTGCGCAAGCAGGGGATCGAGGCCGAAGGCTTTTCGTGCGACGGTGAGTTTAAGGCTGCCGTGGCGCGACGGGTGCCCGATGCTGTGCTGCTCGATATCATGCTGCCCGATACCGATGGTTTGGCGATTATGCGCCGCCTCCGCGCCGACCGCCTGACGGCGACGGTGCCCATCATGATGCTTACCGCCAAGGACACCGAGCTCGACAAGGTGATGGCGCTCGATGGCGGTGCCGACGATTACCTGACTAAACCCTTCTCGCTCATGGAGCTTGCGAGCCGCTGCCGCGCACTGCTGCGTCGCGGCGGAATGGTCAAGCAGGCGAGCGATGTGCTCAGCGTGGGCGACATCGTGCTTTCGCCCAGCCATCGCGAGGTGACCGTTGCCGGCGAGCCGCTTAAGCTCACCCTGCGCGAGTTCGACCTGCTCGAGTACCTCATGCGCAAGCCCGGCGTGGTCTTTACCCGCGAGTCGTTGCTGCAGAGCGTGTGGGGCTGGGACTTCGACGGCGGTTCGCGCACTGTTGACGTGCACGTGCAGACGCTTCGCCAAAAACTGGGCGAGCATGCCAGCGCCATCGAGACCGCGCGCGGCGTGGGCTACCGCTTGGCCGAGCCTTCTGCCGGTGATGGTGCCGAAGGTGACGTCACCGCGGCCACCGCATCGGAGGAGTAACCCGTGGTCTTCGCCCCCCAGGGAAAACATACGCTGTCGCACCGCGTTTTTGTGACGATCTTTGTCTGCGCCATGGCGGTTATCGTGGCGTTTACGGTGCTGGGTGCGTTCTTTGTGCAAAACACCTTGGCGGATGCCACGAGTGCCAATCTGGCGCAGGAAACCGAGCTCATTGCTGCCGCCCTCGACGAGCAGCAGGAGCCCATCCCGTTCTTGCGTAGCCTCGATCGCGAGGACTTGCGCATCACGCTGATTAACAAGGATGGATCGGTTGCCTACGACAACGAGGCGTCGCCTTCCACACTGCCCAACCATGGCGATCGCCCCGAGGTCATCGAGGCCTTTGAGAATGGTTCGGGTTCCGCGGAGCGCGCAAGCTCTACGCTCGACGAGATTATGCTGTATCGCGCCGTCGCCCTTGATAACGGCCAGGTTGTCCGCTTGGCGCAGGCCCAGCCTGGCGTTGCGGCGATTTTGCTGTCGATGGTGGCGCCGATGCTGCTTATCGCAGCAGCGGGCGCGGTACTCTCGTTTTTTATGGCGCGCCGCGAGTCCCGTGCCATCATCGCGCCGTTGCAAGAGGTGGATTTGGACCACCCACGCCGTAGCTATGAGCACGCCTATGCCGAGATGGTCCCCATGCTTGAGCGTATCGAGTCGCAGCGCCAGGAACTCAAGCGCCAAATGGCGGTGCTGGCGGACAACGATCGTATGCGCCGCGAGTTCACGGCGAATATCACCCATGAGCTCAAGACGCCGCTTACGGCGATTTCGGGCTATGCCGAGCTCATCGCAAACGGCATGGTCGAGGGCGAGGACGACCTGCGCAACTTTGGCGGTCGCATCTATCGTGAGGCGGGCCGCTTGGCAGCGCTTGTCAACGACATCCTTACGCTGTCTAACTTGGACGAGGCCGAGCGTGCAACTGAGGGCGAGGCGGTGCCCATTGGGTCCACGGAGCCTATTGAGCTCTCGCGTGCCATCTACGCGGTTGAGCAGCGTCTTGAACAGGTCGCCCGTCAGGCGAATGTGACGATAAGTCATGAGACCAAGCCTGTGGTCATCGAGGGCGTGTCGCGCTTGATTGACGAGCTCATCTATAATCTGGCAAGCAACGCCATCCGCTACAATCGACCCGGCGGTACGGTTACGCTGCAGTGCGGCACCAACGACGAAGGCCATCCGTTCCTTGCGGTCGCCGACACGGGAATCGGTATCGCGCCTGAAGAACAGGGCAAGGTATTTGAGCGGTTCTATCGCGTGGACAAGAGTAGGTCCAAGGCGCGCGGCGGAACCGGTCTGGGGCTTGCCATTGTCAAGCATGCGGCCCTGTATCATCACGCCACGCTCGATCTGTCGAGCGAGTTGGGCGTGGGAACCACCATTACGGTGACGTTTCCCATACAGCAGGACGAGCCATTCGCATAGCGATACAACATAGGTATTGATGTAGACGCCGCATTTGACTTTCGGGTGCGGCGTTGTTGTGCAATTTTACGATTGCTTCCGACATTTTTACAGGAGAGCCTGTTTCTTATGTATAGAGTTTGGTCTCGGTAAAAAGATGCGATAACATACGGACAGTTTTGTCAATCCGAACTGGGGAAATGAAAGGCAAGCTGCATGACCCTTCTCGAACTGTTCCAGCTGCTGAAGAAGCACCTTCAGCTGGTCATCACCCTTCCGGTGGTCTGTGCGATCGCCATGGGCATCGTGTCCTTCGTTGCGATGGACAACACCTACACCGCGACGACGAGCATGTACATTCTCGCCAAAACCGACGATAGCGGTCAGATGAGCTACAACGATCTCTCGGCGAGCCAGATGCTTTCCAACGATATCGCCACGCTGCTGGATAGCGATAGCGTTAAGAGCGGTGCTGCCAATGAGCTGGGCCTTGCTGACCTGGATGACTACAAGGTGTCTGTTTCCTCCGAGACCACCACGCGTGTCATTACGCTTTCGGTTACCGGCACCGATGCCAAGGAGACGGCTAAGGTCGCAAAGGCCATGGCCAGCTCGGTGAGTACGGTCGCTCAGAACGTCGGCGCTGCCCAGAGCATCAACGTTATCGACGAGGCTAAGACTCCCGAAGTCCCCAGCGGCCCCAAGCGCACGCTGTACGTTGCTGTCGCGTTCCTCGCCGGTATCTTTATCGCAGTTGCCTATGTCGTTTTGGCAGACATGCTCAATACCCGCATCCGCGGTGCCGAAGAGGCAGAAGAGCTCCTGGGCATTCCCGTTGTTGGCCGAATTCCGGCTATGAAAGGTGGTAAATAGGCATGGCTAAGGCAAAGAACACCGATAAGCTCGTTGTACAGAATGCCGCCAAGACGCTTCTGGCCAACATCCGCTTTGCGAGCGTGGACGACCCCATTCGCACCATCACCGTTACCTCCTCGATTCCCAACGAGGGCAAGTCTACGGTTTCCATTAACCTTGCTCAGGCAATCGCCACGAGCGGCAAGTCCGTGCTCCTGGTTGAGGCCGATATGCGCCGCAGGTCCCTTTCCGATATGCTCGGCGTTCGTTCGCGCGGCGGACTCTATGCGGTCCTTTCCGAACAGATCTCCATTGACCAGGCAATTGTCGAGACGGGTCAGAAGAACTTCTACTTCCTCGATGCTGAGCCGCATATTCCCAATCCTGCCGACATCATCGTCTCTCACCGCTTTGCCAAGTTGGTAAAGGCACTGTCCGCCAAGTTCCAGTACGTCATCTTTGATGCTCCCCCGGTCGGCACCTTCATCGATGCTGCCGAGATTGCCAGCCTGACCGACGGTACGCTGTTCGTGGTGCGCGAGGACTTCACCAAGCGCGAGGAGGCACTCAACGCTATCGGCCAGCTTAAGAAGTCCGAGAAGGTCAAGCTCATCGGTACCGTTATGAACTACTGCGAGACCGAGACCAGCGAGTACTACTACTCCTACTACACCAAGGACGGTAAGAAGGTGAAGAAGGGCTCCGACGATCAGGGGACTTCCAAAAAGGGCATCTTCACCAACCGAGCAAACGTTTAGTTGATTAAGGCTGACCTATGCGTGACATTCATTGCCATATCTTGCCGGGTGTAGACGACGGCGCCGCCGATCTCGATGAGAGCTTGGCGATGCTCGAGGCTGCCAAGCGGGCCGGTGTAACCAGAATCGTTTGCACTCCTCACTGCCGTGATCCCTATTTTGATTACGACAAGATGTGGGATGCCTTTGAGCTGCTGCGTGATAACGCTGACGGTTTTCCGCTCCAGATGGGCTTCGAGGTCAACCATCGAAAGCTCGTTGAGCTTGGTATCGATGCCGCGGAGCACTTGCATTTCGATGGAACCAACGAGTTTCTGCTCGAGCTTTCGACGCATGCCGATGCGTATGCGTTTAGAGAGTACGAGAACACGATTTACGATTTGCAGTGCCGTGGCTACCAGGTGATCATCGCTCATCCTGAGCGCTATCGTGCGGTTCAAAAGGATGTAAGCGTGGCGGAGCGCCTGGTCGATATGGGCTGCAAACTGCAGGCTTCGGCGGACTTTATTGCTGGCGGTCGCTTTGGTCGCGAGAAAAAGCCGGCACAGCGCCTGTTCGATCAGAACCTGTACAGCTTCATCGCGAGCGATGCCCATAACGTGGGTCATTACGACTGCCTGGCGAAGGCTCGTGCGAAGTTTAGCGTGCGCGGAGCTCATTTTCGCTAATATCTGTCCCTAACGTTCGCATTGAATGAAAGGGCGGCCATGGATATCCAACTTAAGACGGGATGCTTTGATGACGCGGCGTTGGTGCGCCGCGTCGTTTTTATGGGCGAGCAGGGCTACGAGAATGAGTTCGACGCTATCGACGAGGATCCAAACTGCATTCATGTGACGCTCTATGTAGACGGCGAGCTTGCCGGTTGCTCGCGCGTGTTTCCCGAAGAGCTTGAGCGCGTGGCTGACGCAGAGGCCCCGGTGTTGCCGGCATGCGACATGGACGAAGGCGTTGCGGCGGGGGAGACCTACATTATGGGGCGCGTCGCCGTGCTGCCGGCTATGCGTCGTCGCGGACTGGCGAGTGCGATCGTCGAGGCCAGTGCTTCGTGTGCACGCGATGCCGGCGCTAAGCTTATTAAGCTGCATGCGCAGGAATACGTGTTGCCGCTCTATGCAAAGGCGGGCTACACGCAAATTGCCCCGGTAGATTACGAAGACGAGGGCCAGCCCCATGTCTGGATGGCCAAGCGCGTAGATGGCAGATAGGGACGTTCCTTTTCTGCCGGCAGCTGGGGACACTCCTTGGCAATTGACGCATTGGAGCGCTCGGACATACAGTTTTTCGATTCCGTATGTATATATGCGCGCTATTGGGTTATAAAATCTAAGTCTGAACATAGCAGGTCTGCGATGCGGCTCGGGCAACCGGGCCGTTTTTGCGGACGGGGGTAGCGCGAAAGGACTGCACATGCGTCAATTTAAGACCGAGAGCAAAAAACTGCTCGACCTCATGATCAACTCCATCTACACCAATAAGGAAATCTTCCTGCGCGAGCTTATCTCTAACGCGAGCGACGCCGTCGACAAGCTCAACTTTAAGAGCCTGCAGGATCCGAGCGTCAAGATCAACCAGGGCGACCTGGCCATTCGCGTCTCCTTTGATAAAGACGCTCGCACCATTACCATCTCGGATAACGGCATTGGCATGACCGCCGAGGAGCTGGAGCGCAATCTGGGCACCATCGCCCATTCCGGCTCCGAGGAGTTTAAGACCGAGAACGCCGAGCAGCAGGGTTCGGATGTCGACATCATCGGCCAGTTTGGCGTGGGCTTCTACTCTGCCTTTATGGTTGCCAGCCATGTGAAGGTCGTCAGCCGCGCCTATGGCGAGGATGTCGCCCATGTGTGGGAATCCGACGGTCTTGAGGGCTACACCATCGAGGACGGTGAGCGCGCCGAGCACGGTACCGATGTCATCCTGATGCTGCGCGAGAACGAGAAGCTCGATGCCGACGGCGAGGCCGAGACCTACGATCGCTTCCTGACCGAGTGGGGTCTCAAGAGCCTGATTCAGCAGTACAGCAACTATGTGCGCTACCCGATTCAGATGATGGTGTCCAAGAGCCGTCAGAAACCCAAGCCCGAGGACGCCGGCGACGATTACAAGCCCGAGTACGAGGACTACCAGGAGCTCGAGACCGTCAATTCCATGACACCGATCTGGAAGAAGCGCAGCTCCGATGTCGAGCAGAAGGACTACGACGAGTTCTACAAGTCCACGTTCCACGACTTTGACGATCCTGCGCGCACCATCAGCTTCCATGCCGAGGGCACGCTCGAGTACGATGCCCTGCTGTTTGTGCCGGGCCGCGCGCCGTTCGATCTGTACAGCAAGGATTACGAGAAGGGTCTGGCACTCTACAGCTCCAACGTCCTGATCATGGAGAAGTGCGACGACCTGCTGCCCGACTACTACAACTTTGTCCGCGGCGTCGTGGATTCCGCCGATGTGTCGCTCAACATCTCGCGTGAGACGCTGCAGCAGAACCGTCAGCTCAAGGCCATCGCCAAGCGTGTGGAAAAGAAGATCACCGCCGACCTTGAGGATATGCGTGACAACGACCGCGAGGCCTACGAGAAGTTCTTTGAGAACTTTGGCCGCGGTCTTAAGTACGGCATCTACTCGAGCTATGGCATGAAGGCCGATGAGCTCGCCGATCTGTTGCTGTTCTGGTCTGCCAAGGAACAGAAGATGATTACCCTGGCCGAGTATGCCAAGGGCATGCCCGAGGATCAGAAGGCCATCTACTACGCCGCCGGCGACTCGCGTGAGCGCTTGGCCAAGATGCCCGTGGTAAAGGGCGTGCTCGACCGCGGCTATGACGTGCTGCTGCTGACGCAGGACGTGGATGAGTTCACCTTCCAGGCTATGCGTGAGTACGTTGCCGCCGATATGCCCAAGATCTACGAGGACGATGCCGCCCGCGAGGCTGCCGAAAAGGCCGTGGCCGATGGTGCCGAGCCCGAGGTTGAGGATCGTCACCTGGAGCTCAAGAACGTCGCAACCGGTGATCTTGACCTGGCGACCGAGGACGAGAAAAAGGAGGCCGAGGACGCCACCAAGGAGAACGAGGACCTCTTTAACGCCATGAAGGAGGCACTCGGCGACAAGGTCGAGAAGGTTGCCGTCTCTGCGCGCCTGACCGATGCTCCCGCGTGCATCACCACCGAGGGCCCGCTTTCGCTCGAGATGGAGAAGGTGCTCCAGAAGGGTCCCGAGGGCGCGCCCGACGGTATGCCCAAGAGCCAGCGCGTGCTCGAGCTCAACGCCAAGCACCCGGTCTTTTCCAAGCTCGTCGCCGCTCAGAAGGCGGGCGACGCCGACAAGATCAAGCAGTACTCCGGTTTGCTCTATGACCAGGCCCTGCTGGTCGAGGGCATTCTGCCCGAGGACCCCGTTGCCTTCGCAGCAGCTGTTTGCAACTTGATGTAGTTCGGGGATACGGCACCGTAACTAGATTAGAACGAGAGTGGATAATCTCCCACTTTTGGCTCGAATGCGGGCTTGAAGTGAGAGATTTTCCACTCTCGTTTCCTTTTGAATGATCCCTCCGTCCCCAAGGGATCATTTATTTGTGCGGGTTGTGGTTTTGTGACCTGCTGAAATTTAAGATACTGTACAACTGTACGTTAACTCATCTTCGTAGTATATTGCTACCCGCAAAACTCAACACCATTGTGCTTTGAGACGTTAAAGCGCCTACTACAATGGTTGTCGATAGTACGATTCGATTTAACGACAGGATGGATGGTCCAAGCGTGAGTCTCGGCAGCAAACTATCCAATGCAAAGGTGTCCTTTGCGATATTTAAGCGCGACATTAAGCGACTGCTTGTGAACCCCGTCGCCCTGGTGGTTACCCTAGGCGTGTGCGTTATTCCCTCGCTGTATGCCTGGTATAACATCGTGGCAAACTGGGATCCGTATGGAAACACCCAAGGCATCAAGATTGCTATCGCCAACAACGATCGAGGCACCCAAAACGACTTGGTGGGTGAGCTCAACGCTGGCGACAAAGTGGTCGACCAGCTCAAGGAGAATCATCAGTTGGGCTGGACGTTCGTCGACTCGACGGCCGATGCCAAGGAGGGCGTCGAGAGCGGCGAGTACTATGCCGCTATCGTGATTCCCAAGAACTTCTCGGATAACCTGGTTTCGATGCTCGACGGCAACTACCATCAGCCCAAGCTCACGTACTACGTCAATGAGAAGAAGAGCGCCATTGCGCCCAAGGTTACCGATACCGGTGCAAACACCATCGAGGAGCAGATCAACTCGGAATTTGTCTCTACGGTAGGCAAGACTGTTGCCGGTATCGCCAAGGATGCCGGTGTCGATTTAAAGGACAAGGCAACCCAGACTCAGGACTCGCTGGCAAGTTCGGTGTCCGAGGCGTCCGACACCTTGGGCGAGGTGCGCGATTCGATTGGCGATATGAATGCCGCCATCGATAAGACGAGTGGCGCTATCGCCTCGGCTGATGCGGCACTTGCCGGCTTGCAAGGCCAGGCACCGTCGCTGACGCAGGCGATCTCCCAGGGCAACGACCTGCTGAGCGAAGCTCGCACCACGGCGGGCAACTCTATCGCCTCGCTCTCCAAGGCGCTCTCGGAAGGCAGCCTTGCGCTCACCAAGACGTCGGCCTCTGCGAACGCTGCCATCGGCAAGCTGACGGGCGCGGTCACATCTACGACCACCCGTATCGATAACTCGCTCGAGTCTCTTCAAGCGACGATCGACCACAATAAGGCCGTTATCGGGCACTTGGAGATTCTCGCCAATGACACGTCGACAGGTTCCGAGGAAATTGACGCGCGCATTGTATCGACCATCGATTTGCTTCGAGAGCAGAATGAAAAGCTTCAGAGCATCAAGGACGGTCTGTCCGCGCAGTCGAGCGCCATGGCGAATGACGCAGCGGCTGTTTCGGGTGCCAGTGACGCTATCAATAACGCAATTCATACCGGTGCGACCAACCTTGGCCAAGCCCAGACGGACTTGGGCCAAAACGCGCTGCCGAAGGCCTCGAGCGCGCTCGACTCTTTTGCTGCCGTTTCGGGCGACCTGACCGGTATCGTCTCGGGTATGACACCTACACTTGCAAATGCGCGCGGCACGTTGGCGCAGCTTAGCGCTACGCTCGGCCAGGCCAAGACCACGCTGTCCCAGACCGATTCCTCGCTTGCCAAGGTCCAGGACAAGCTTGCAACCGCCGCCAATGACATCGCGGCGCTGCAGACCTCCGAGTCCATGGGCGAGCTGGCCGACCTGATGGGCGTCGATGTCAATGACGTGGCAGATTTCATGGCGTCTCCGGTTGAGTTGACGTCCAAGTCAATCTATCCGGTCAAGAGCTTTGGCTCGGGCATCGCTCCCTTCTACACCAATCTGGCGCTTTGGGTGGGCGGCTATGTGCTCATCGCCATTTACAAGCTCGAGGTCGACCGTGAAGGTGTTGGCAGCTTTACGGCGCGCCAAGGCTACTTTGGCCGCTGGTTGCTCATGGTGATCCTGGGCGCATTGCAGGCCATCATCGTTACGGTGGGTGATCTGGTTATTGGCGTACAGTGCGTCAACCCGTTGCTGTTCGTGCTGGGCGGCATCGCCATCTCGTTCACCTACGTCAATATCATCTATGCGCTGTCCACCACGTTTAAGCATATCGGCAAGGCTATCGGCGTCATTCTCGTCATCGTGCAGATCCCGGGTTCGTCGGGCATGTACCCCATCGAGATGATGCCCGGCTTCTTCCAGTGGCTGCACCCGCTGCTGCCCTTTACCTACGGCATCAATCTGCTGCGCGAGACGGTCGGCGGTATGTATTCGTTCAACTACCTGTTTAACCTGTGCATTCTGGGCGTGTTCTTGATCGTGGCGCTCTTTATCGGCCTGCAGCTGCGTCCGCTGCTGCTCAACCTTAACCTGCTCTTTGATAAACAGCTTTCCACGACCGGTATGATGATTTGCGAGTCCAACGACCTGCCGCGCCAGCGCTACTCGCTGCGCACGGCCATGCGTGTCATGCTCGATTCCGATTCGTACCGTCGCGAACTGCTCGATCATGCGGTCGCCTTTGAACATCGCTACCCGTACTACATCAAGGGCGGTTTTGCCGCCGTGGTGGGCGTTCAGGTCCTGCTCTTTGTCCTGTCGACGGTTCTCGATATCGACAATAACGGCAAGATCATCCTGCTTGTCATTTGGATCATCTCGGTCATTGCCATCTGCGGCTGGCTTATCAATATCGAATATATCCGCGCGAGCCTCAATACCCAGATGCGCATCTCGGCGCTTTCGGATGAGGACCTGCGTCGCGAGATGCGCGAGCACACGGCCGCCATTCCTGCCGCCCGCTACATGTTTGGCCTCAACGCCAGCGAGCGTGGTGCCAAGGGCGGCGATCAGTCCACGGGCCGCTTGCCGCATATAGGCTCGAACCATAAATCTCAGGACAGCGACAGTACAGCCACAAATGATGGAAATGCCACTCCGCTTGGCAAGCACTCCAAAGGAGGTGAGGCATAAATGAAGAACATCCTGCATCTGTTTAAGCGCGATGTCCAAAACGTGTCTCGCTCCGTGATCGGCTTGGTTGTCGTGATGGGCCTCATTATCGTACCGTGTCTGTACGCGTGGTTTAACATCGCCGGCAGCTGGGATCCGTACGGCAACACCGGCAATCTTAAGATCGCCGTGGTCAACACCGATGAGGGTTACGAGAGCGATTTGATCCCCGTCGAGGTTAACGTGGGCGAAAACGTGACCGCCACCCTACGCGGCAACGAGAGCTTCGATTGGGTTGTGCTCAACAATCGCGAAAAGGCTATCGAGGGCGTTAAGTCGGGCGCGTACTATGCTGCCGTCGTTATCCCCAAAACGTTTAGCGCTGACATGATGACGCTTTTCTCGACCGACGTGAAGCATGCCGATATCGAGTTCTACGAGAATCAGAAGGCCAACGCCATTGCGCAGATCGTGACCGAGAAGGGTTCGAGCGCCGTCCAGAGCCAGGTTAACAAAACTTTTACCGAGACCATTACGAGCATCGGTCTTAAGACGGTGTCCAGCCTGCTCGATTACATGAGCACCGACCAGGTCAGCAACTTTATCGCCAACCTGTCCTCGACGCTCGGCGATTCGGTCCAGGACCTGCAGGACGTTCAGGCCAGCGCAACGTCGCTTGCGGGCATTTTGAGCTCCACGTCCGATTCGCTGACGTCGGCGAGCGGCATGCTCAAGCAGACGGGCACGGTCGATGAGTCAACGAAGCAGCTGATGGAGCATGTCAAGAGCGGTATTAGCGATTCCAAGGAAGCGCTGAAGGACGCCAACGACGCCATCAATGCCGCGATTGACGGAAGCGCGGGCTCGTTTGACAACGTGTCCGCCGAGCTTGCGAAGGCATTTGATGCCGCGAATCAACATGTCGACCTTACAGTGTCCCAGCTCAACGATGCCGCGGCGGCGCTCAACACGCGTGCCGACGATATCGACGCCACGGCCGACCAGCTCCGCAGCTTTGCCGATCAGGTGACTGACGAAAAACTCCAGGACAGCCTCAAGTCTGTGGCAACATCGCTGAGCAGGATTGCTGTGGAGTATCGCAACAACGCCAAGGACTTGACGGCCACCGCGAAGTCTCTCTCTGACAGCATGGCAGAGGTTAATAAGTCGCGTGCCGAGGTCGATCAGGCAATCGCGGATGCCAAGGCTGGTATCTCGGGCGCCAAGACTGACTACGACTCTACGTTTTCGGCCAAGGCAAAGGAGCTCAAGAAGACCATCTCGGGCGTTTTGGATTCGCTGAACGGTATTTCGAACGATCTGGATAGTGCTGTTGCTGGCCTGACCGACGCATCCGGTTCGCTGGCAAAGGGCCTCTCCAAGGCTGCAAAGCTGGTCAACAAGGCTTCTGATCAGCTGGGCGAGGCGTCGGACAAGATCAGTGCGTTTAAGGACGAGCTCGACGGCGCCTTGATGTCGGATGACCTCGCTACGATCAAGACGATGATCGGCAATGATCCCGAGGGTCTGGCCGTGTCGCTTTCCGGCCCCGTCGCGCTCGATCGCAAGCCGGTCTATCCGATCCGCAACTACGGTTCGGCCATGGCACCGTTCTACACGATTCTGTCGCTCTGGGTGGGCTCGATTGTGCTGGCGGCCATGATGAAGGTCTCGGTTGACGATGAGCTTATCAACGAGCTCATCCCCGTGCGCCTGCACGAGATCTACCTGGGCCGCTACCTGTTCTTTGGCGGTCTGGCCCTGCTGCAGGCAACGCTCGTGTGTGCGGGCGACATCCTGTTCTTTGGCATCCAGTGCGACGACCCGCTGCAGTTTGTGCTGGCGGGCTGGGTCGCGAGTCTCGTGTTCTCCAATATCGTCTACACGCTTACGGTTTCGTTTGGCGATATCGGCAAGGCGCTCGCCGTCGTGCTGCTGGTCATGCAGGTCGGCGGTTCGGGCGGCACGTTCCCCATCGAGATGACCGGCCCCGTGTTCCAGGCGATCTATCCGTTCCTGCCGTTCACCCACGGCATCAACGCCATGCATGCCGCCATGGCCGGTGCGTACCACATGGAGTACTGGATTGAGCTAGGCATTCTGGCGAGCTATCTGATTCCGTCGCTGGCACTGGGCGTCGTCTTCCGCCGCCCGGTCATCAAAGCCAACGACTGGATCATCGAAAAACTGGAGTCAACCAAATTGATTTAGTTCAGCAACGTAAACGCCGTCGGAACATCGAGATCTTCCAACCCGATGCTTTAGCGTAGTGAATTGCACGGGCTGCTTGGTTGTTGCTACAGTAGCGGGGCGTGCCGGGGGTCCGGTGCGCCCTGCTTTTATTTGACCATGAGGCGGCACGCAGCCATGCGCGTGCGGACACCACGCCCAGATTGAGCGCGAGGATGCCCTATGGCCCAGCATGCCACTGACAATATCGAAATGATGCCCGATAGCCCTGTTGCTCGCGAGGACCTGGGCGCGGGCGGCACCTCCCGCGGCGCCGGCGCTCGCTCGCCGCTGTTCTGGAAAGTCCTGCTGCTTTCGGTGGCAGTCGTCTGGGGCTACTCCTTTACGACCATGAAGGACGCGCTCGACACCATTCCGGTGTTCGAACTGCTCTACGTGCGCTTTCTGCCTGCGGCGTTGGTCATGTTTTTCATCTTCCACAAGCGCATCATCGCGCACCTCAACGCCCGCAACCTTATCGTCGGACTTGGCATGGGCGCACTTATGTGGGCCGCCTACGCCCTGCAGACAGTCGGTCTGGCGCACACCACGGCGGGCAAGAATGCTTTTTTGACGGGCACGTATTGCATCGTTGTGCCGTTCGCGAGCTATTTTCTGAGCGGCGAAAAACTCACCCGCTATAACCTGGGCGCGGCGCTGCTGTGCTTGGCGGGCATTGGCTTGGTGGCGCTCGATAGCGTTGAATTCAACATCGGTGATGTCATTACGCTGGCGGGTGCGGTCTTTTTCGCCATCCAGATGGCGGTGACTGCCAAGTACGGTCGCAAAATGGACATCAACGTCATCACGTTTTGGATGTTTGTGGGCAACGGCGTGCTGAGCCTGGCAACGTCGCTGCTATTCGAGACCCAAGCGCCTCTGTCCGTGTGGACGCCGAGCTTTATCAGCGCGATGGCGTTTCTCTCGGTTGGTTGCACATGCGCGGCTCTGCTCATCCAAAACGTCGGCCTGGCGCATGTCTCGGCCTCGACGGGCTCACTGCTCCTTTCGATGGAGTCGCCTTCGGGCGTGCTGTTCTCGGTGCTGCTGATGGGAGAGGCGCTCACCTCGCGCCTGCTCGCCGGCTTCGCGCTCATCTTTCTTTCGATTATCTTGAGCGAGACGCATTTCGATTTCTTGCGCCGAAAATCACACCCGCAATTGTAAACAACTTGTTGCGCCGCCCTCCCAGGGCGGCATTTTTATGTCATGCCCTTACAGTTGTACCTTGCACTTTACGCTATCAAAGTGCGTGCTGCAAAAACGTTACTGGAGGGCTTCTATGGCATCAGCTCTGTCCGATTTTCAACCGCAACCAGCGCCTCAGGCTACCACAGCAGCGCAGACCGCTATCGGTGACGGTCTTGTCGCAGAAGCTCGGGCTTTTGCAGACGAGCTCGCTGCGTGGCGACACGATCTACACCAGATGCCTGAGCTCGGTAACAATCTTCCGCAGACGTCTGCCTATATCCAGGCACGTCTGGACGAGATGGACATCCCCCATACCACGCTCGTCGACGGTTCCTGCGTCGTTGGCCTGATCGGTTCCGGTGCGGCCGCGGCCGCTCAGGGCAATGGCACGTGCAAGGACGAGCAGGCCGGAACGGTCGTCATGCTTCGTGGCGACATGGATGCCCTGCCCGTTGCCGAAGAGTCGGGCGAGCCTTTCGCCTCTACCAACGGCTGCATGCACGCTTGTGGCCACGATATGCATGCGACGGCCCTGCTTGGTGCGGCGCGCCTGCTCAAGGCCCGCGAGGCCGAGCTTGTGGAGGCCAACGCTACCGTCAAGTTGCTGTTCCAGCCGGGCGAGGAGACCTTTGAGGGAGCACGCGCTGCCATCGCCGACGGCTTGCTCGAGAACCCGCGCCCTCAGGCGGCCTTTGCCATGCATGTCAACAGCCAGTCGCCGCTTGGCCTGGTGCTCTACGGCAGCCCGGCGCTCTCGGGCGTGTACGGTTTCCGCATCACGCTCCAGGGCAAGGGCGGCCACGGTTCCAGCCCCGAGATCTGCATCGACCCCATCACGGCCGGCGTCCACGTGCACCTGGCGCTCCAGGAGCTTATCTCCCGCGAGGTGCCGGCGGCCAAGGAAGTCGCACTTACCGTTGGTAAGTTCGCCGGCGGCTTGGCGGCCAACGTCATCCCCGACACCTGCGTGCTCGAGGGAACGCTGCGCGGCTTTGATGTTGAGCTCATGGCTCACCTAAAGACCCGCATCGCGGAGGTCGTTAACGGCGTTGCTACGACCTATCGTACGCCGGCGACCATCGAGACGCTTTCGGATGTTCCGCCGCTTGTACTCGACAGCGATATGACTCAGGCGTCGCTTGGCTACGTGGGCGCAGTGCTGCCCAAGACGGCTTTCTCGCCGCTTTTCCATGCCATGGCGAGTGAGGACTTCGCGCTTATCTCGAGCAAGATCCCAAGTGCGTACTTTACCGTGGGCGCGGCCGTAACCGACACGGACGAACACTTTGCCCAGCACCATCCCAAGGCACGTTTTAACGATGCCGAGCTGCCGCTCGGTGCCGCGGCCTATACCGCCGTCGCTTTGGGCTATATCGCCGACCACCGGTAGCACCCAACCTTGCCTTTCAAGCCTGCGGGCATGGCCGTAAGGCCTATGCCCTTGTCTTTCAAGGCAATCTTGGGCACTACCGGCGCCCGGCGCAGGCTATTCGTTTGTCTAAAAGGAGCAGTATGCCCCAGCAGCGTAAGTTCTTCCCCGGCTGGCTCGTGGTGGCCTCCGGCTTCGTGATCATGGCCACGTGTTACACGATTTTTGTCAATTGCATGAGCCTGTTCCAGCCGCTGATCGTCAGCGACCTGGGTATTTCCCTTGCGCAGTACAACGTCTCCAATGCCATCTCCACCGTGGTGAGTGTCGTGGGTTCGCTCGTTATCGGTCATGTTGCCGATAAGGTGAGTGGCCGCGTATTGGGCTCGCTTACCGTTATCGCTACCTCGGCGGTGCTTGCTGGCATGAGCTTTGTCGGTGAGCTGTGGCAGGCCTACGTGCTCTTTGCCGTTTCGGGCTGCTTCGCTGTGGCCTCGACCCGTCTGCTCATTAGCCTTGTGACCGCCAACTGGTTTACCGCTAAACGCGGCCTTGCCATTTCCATCGCACTTTCGGGCTCGGGCTTTGGCGGAGCCATTCTCTCGCCGATCGTGAGCTCTCTTATCGTGAGTGTGGGCTGGCGCTCTGCGTTCCTGGTACTCGCTGCCGTCTGCATGGTGGCGGCACTGCCCATCACGGCCTATTCCTTCCGCACCAAGCCTTCCGAGATCGGCCTTAAGCCGCTCGGCGAGAACCTGGGCGATCCGTCCGTCTCGACGGCTGGCGACAAGGACGAGCACACGGCGCCCGAGGTTAGCGTCGGCTGGTCTCGCATCAAGAAGAGCCCGGCGTTTTGGCTGCTTGTCGTCGCCTTCCTCTTTATGGGCCTCGTTAACGGCGCCATCTTGCCCAACCAGGTCACCAACATGACGAGCGTTACCGTCAACGGCGCCAAGATCGTCACGGGCGGTCACGATCCCATGTGGGCCGGTACGGTGCTTTCGGCCTATATGGTCACCGTCGTTATCGCCAAGATTTCGCTCGGCGCCATCTACGATCGCTTTGGCCTGCGCTTTGGCAATATCCTTGGCTCCGTTGCGTGCATTATCGCCTGCGTGGCGCTGTGCTTCCCGACGACGGACCTCGGTCCTATTGTCGCCGCTGTGAGCTTTGGTATCGGAACGTGCATGGGCACCATTACGCCCACGATCGCGGCTTCCAAGCAGTTTGGCATGGCCGACCTCGGTAAGGTCACGGGCACCATTACCTCGCTCGAGATGGTCGGTGGCACCGTAGGCGCCATTGTCTCGGGCGTGCTGTTCGATGCCACGGGCTCCTTTGCGAGCACCTGGATCGTGTGCCTGGCGTGCTCCGTGGTCATGCTCGTGTTCCTGCTGGCATCCGAGCCCATCGCCGCCAAGCTACGCGCGTGCGTGGCGGGGGAGTAGACGTCCGTCGCTCTCTTCTGTTCGCCCCGTTCTGTCCGTGGCCGCCTTGGAAGCCGAATGGATGCTCGTACCATCATTCGGCTTCCAAGGCGG
>CALLSB010000070.1:0-6311 GCA_938014225.1 uncultured Collinsella sp.
GGCATCCTGGGCCTCGACGTCGGCGTCAACGCCGGCGAGCGCAGCCAGGTCGTCGAGAGCGGAGGTCTCCTCGGCGGTCACAGGGGCGGAGGCGTCCTCGTCGGCATCGTGCATGGGCTCGATGTCCAGTGCGAGCGAACGAATCTCCTTGACGAGAACCTTGAAGGACTCGGGGATACCCGGAACCGGGACGTTCTCGCCCTTGACGATGGACTCGTAGGTCTTGACGCGGCCCACGGTATCGTCGGACTTGACGGTCAGGATCTCCTGCAGGACGTTGGAAGCACCGTATGCGTACAGTGCCCAAACTTCCATCTCGCCGAAGCGCTGGCCGCCGAACTGGGCCTTGCCGCCCAGAGGCTGCTGGGTAACCAAGCTGTAAGGGCCGGTCGAACGGGCGTGGATCTTGTCGTCGACCATGTGGCCGAGCTTGAGGATGTAGGACGTACCCACGGTAATGGGCTCGCGGAACTCCTCACCGGTGCGGCCGTCGAACAGACGGGTCTTGCCGCGCTCGTCAAGCTGGGTGACGAACTCGGGACGCATGTGATCGCCAAAGGCAGCGGTGGCCTTGTTGAGCATGTTCTTGTTGGCACGACGAATGACCTCGGCGATCTCGTCCTCCTTGGCGCCGTCGAAGACGGGCGTAGCGGTGAAGAACGGACCGGGGACGTACTTGTCGGAGTCGGCCTGCTCGGTATCCCAACCGCAGGCAGCAGCCCAGCCAAGGTGGCACTCGAGCAGCTGGCCGACGTTCATACGCGAAGGAACGCCCAGCGGGTTGAGGATAACGTCGATCGGGGTACCGTCAGCCATGTAGGGCATGTCCTCGACCGGCAGGACGTTACAGATAACACCCTTGTTGCCGTGGCGGCCGGCGATCTTATCGCCCTGCTGGATCTTACGACGCTGGGCGACGTAGACGCGCACCTGCTCGTTGACGCCGGGGGCCAGGTCGTCGCCGTTCTCGCGGCTAAAACGGACGACGTCGATGACGCGGCCGTAAGCGCCGTGAGGCATCTTAAGGGAGGTGTCGCGGACGTCGTGGGCCTTGGCACCGAAGATGGCGCGCAGCAGGCGCTCCTCGGCGGTCAGAGCGCTCTCGCCCTTAGGCGTGACCTTGCCGACCAGGATGTCGCCAGGGCCGACCTCGGCGCCGATGCGGATGATGCCGTCCTCGTCGAGGTTGGCAAGCATGTCCTCGGAGAGGTTCGGGATCTCGCGGGTGATCTCCTCGGGGCCGAGCTTGGTGTCGCGGGCGTCGATCTCGTGACGGGTGATGTTGATGGTCGTCAGCAGGTCCTCGGCCACCAGGCGCTCGGACACGACGATACCGTCCTCGTAGTTGAAGCCTTCCCACGGCATGTATGCCACGGTGAGGTTCTGACCCAGTGCGAGCTCGCCATGATCGGTCGAAGGACCGTCAGCCAGGGGCTCGCCCTGCTCAACGGTGTCACCGACGCGCACGAGCGGACGGTGGTTGATGCAGGTGGACTGGTTGGAGCGCTGGTACTTGGCCAGGTGATACTCGTCCATGCCGCCGGCATGCTTGACGATGATCTTGGCGGCGTCGGCAAAGATGACCTCGCCGGCGTTCTTGGCCAGGGTAACCTCGCCGGAGTCCAGAGCGGCGCGACGCTCCATGCCGGTACCGACATAGGGAGCGGCAGGGTGAACCAGCGGCACGGCCTGACGCTGCATGTTAGCGCCCATCAGCGTACGCTTGGCGTCGTCGTGCTCGAGGAACGGGATCAGCGTGGCTGCGACGGAGAGCATCTGACGCGGCGAGACGTCCATGTAGTCGACGTCCTCGACAGGCACGTCGGCGGGAGCGCCGAAGGAGCCGTCGAAGTCGCGGGTACGGGCGATCACGGTGTGCGGGCGGACAAGCTTGCCCTCGGCATCGGTCGTGATGAACTCGTTGGTCTTGGGATCGAGCGGCGTGTTGGCCGGCGCGATGACGTGCTTCTCTTCCTCGTCAGCGGTCATCCAGTCGATCTGGTCGGTGGCAACGCCGTTCTCGACGCGGCGGAACGGAGCCTCGATGAAGCCGTACTCGTTGACGCGGGCGTAGAGGGCGAGCGAGCCGATCAGGCCGATGTTGGGGCCTTCGGGGGTCTCGATCGGGCACATGCGGCTGTAGTGCGAGTTGTGAACGTCGCGGACGGCCGTCGGCACGTTGGTGCGGCGGCTGGAGCCGGACTTGTGGCCGGCAAGACCGCCAGGGCCGAGTGCGGACAGACGGCGCTTGTGGGTCAGACCGGTCAGGGGGTTCGCCTGGTCCATGAACTGCGAGAGCTGCGAGGAACCGAAGAACTCCTTGATGGAGGCCACGATCGGGCGGATGTTGATGAGCGACTGCGGGGTGATCTCGTCGATGTCCTGGGAGCTCATGCGCTCACGGACAACGCGCTCCATACGGCTCATGCCGATACGGAACTGGTTGGCGACGAGCTCGCCGACGGTGCGGATGCGGCGGTTGCCAAAGTGGTCGATATCATCGACCTTGAAGCCCTGCTCGCCGGCGGCGAGGGACAGCAGGTAGCGCAGCGTAGCGACGATATCCTCGTCGGTGAGCACCGTGACCTCTTCCTCGGTGGTGAGGTTGAGCTTCTTGTTGACCTTGTAACGACCGACGCGGGCCAGATCGTAGCGCTGCGGGTTAAAGAGCAGGCCCTCGAGCAGGCTGCGGGAAGCGTCCACGGTGGGAGGCTCGCCCGGGCGCAGGCGACGGTAGATCTCGATAAGGGCATCCTCGCGGGTGAGGGTGGTGTCGCGCTCCAGGGTGCGCTTGATCACATCGGAGTTGCCGAGCAGCTCGATGATGTCGTCGTTGGTGACGGCAATGCCAAGGGCGCGCAGGAACATCGTGGCGCTCTGCTTGCGCTTACGGTCGATGGAGACCATGAGCTGGTCGCGCTTGTCGACCTCAAACTCAAGCCAGGCACCGCGGGACGGGATGATCTGGGCCTTGTAAATCTGCTTGCCCGAATCCATCTCGGAGCTGTAGTACACGCCCGGGGAGCGGACGAGCTGCGAGACGACGATACGCTCGGTACCGTTGATGATGAAGGTGCCCTGATCGGTCATCATGGGGAAGTCGCCCATGAAGACGAGCTGCTCCTTGATCTCGCCGGTCTCCTTGTTGGTGAGACGGACGTCGGTCAGAAGCGGGGCCTGATAGGTCATGTCCTTCTCGCGGCACTCCTCGACGGTGTGCGCGGGGTCGCCGAACTGATGCTCGCCGAAGGTAACCTCGAGAACATGGTTCTGGCTCTGGATGGGGCTGGATTCCTTGAACGCCTCACGAAGGCCCTCGTCCTTAAAACGCTCAAAGGATTCCCTTTGAACAGAGATAAGGTTGGGGAGCTCCATGGCCTCCGGGATTTTCCCGAAGCTGACGCGCTTGCGCTCAGTGGCAGTGTATGCGTAGGTCACCAGGTTTTTCCTCCTTCACGGAAATGCTCGGTGGGTTGGCGAGGCATAGCTTCGCCAGTTATCGCAACCTAATAGTTTATCAGGTAACGACCGTTGGGCAAGAAAAGCCTTGACGCGATTGAGTTTTTGGAGTAGCAAAGTTTTTCGACAGAAAACACGCAGGTAGATGGGTGTGTATCGAACATCTGTTCATATATTTTCTGTGAACAGAGAGCCGGCAATCGCAGCTCTTATAAAAAACGGACGCGAACCGAGGTCCGCGCCCGTAAATGTCGATGTCCGAAGGCTTACTTGCGCATCAATCCGCCGCGCTCGTCGATGGCGTCCCAGAAGGCATCGGCAAAGCGGGGATCGCTTGCAGCCATGAGGGCGTTGGTGGCCATCCAGCCAGAGGGAGTGCCGGTGTCGTAGCCCGACAGCGGGTCGATGACGACGGCATACATGGCCTCACGGTCGAGCGAACGGGCCATGGCGTCGGTGAGCTGGATCTCGCCGCCCTTGCCGGCCTGCTGATCTGCCAGCAGGTCCATGACCAGCGGGCTCAGCAGATAGCGACCGACGATGTACAGGTTAGACGGAGCCGCCTCGGGAGCGGGCTTCTCGACCAGACCGCCGATACGCCAAACAGCGCCCGGCTCGGCATCGGCAACGTCCTCGGCGCCCTCGAGCGAACCGACGCGCTCGCCGGCGATAACGCCGTAGCGGCTGACTTCCTCGGGCGAGCAAGCAGCGACGGCGATAACCGAAGCGCCACCGTGCTCCTTGGAAACGGCGAGCATCTTGTCGCAGATGTCGCGGTTAGGCACAACGTAGTCGCCCAGAAGAACCAGGAAGTTCTCCCCTGCCACGGCGTCGGCAGCAGAGCGAATAGCATGGCCGAGGCCCTTGGGCTCGTACTGATAACGGAAGTCGACCGGCATACCGCCAGCGTGGGCGACGGCGTCGGCATAGGCGTTCTTGCCGCGCTCGCGCAGCAGGTTCTCGAGCGAGCGATCGGGCTGGAAGTAGTTCAGCAGCTCGGGCTTGCCGGGAGAAGTAACGATGATGGCATCGTCGACCTCCTCGGGGTCGAGCGCCTCCTCGACGACATACTGAATGACGGGCTTGTCGAGCACCGGCAGCATCTCTTTGGGCGTGCACTTGGTGCCAGGCAGAAAACGCGTGCCAAGACCGGCGGCGGGGATGATTGCCTTCATGTTATTCAAAGATCCTTTCGCAGGCGCAAAAGCGCCCCATGCGTGCGGCACACAGCCGCAGACCAAATTGCGATACCTAAGCATCTTACCGCTGGAACTATATGTCGCTACAAGGCAGAGACAATTCTTCAGCAGGTCAACGCAAATTATTGCTCGAATGGTGCAATTTTATTGCCCAACGGCAGGGTGCCCGATACGACGCAAATCACAGAACATGGCAGTTTGAGCTACCGATGTCGAGGGACCGAAAAACAAAAAAGACGGGACTCGCAATGCGAACCCCGTCTGCAAAGAAATCTGGCGAGAAAGCCTGATTACTTGAGGGTGACAGCAGCGCCAGCAGCCTCGAGCTTCTCCTTGGCAGCCTCGGCGTCCTCCTTCTTGGCACCCTCGAGAACAGCCTTGGGAGCGCCCTCGACGACCTCCTTGGCCTCCTTCAGGCCAAGGTTAGTGAGCTCACGGACGGCCTTGATGACCTGGATCTTGTTGTCGCCGAAGCCCTCGAGCACGACGTCAAACTCGGTCTTCTCCTCGGCCTCAGCAGCGCCAGCAGCGGGAGCGGCGACAACGGCGGCAGGAGCAGCGGCGGAAACGCCGAAGGTGTCCTCGATAGCCTTGACGAGCTCGGAAGCCTCGAGAAGGGTCATTTCCTTAAGAGCATCGATGATCTCATCGGTGGTAAGCTTAGCCATTTCTAAGTCCTTTCGGTTTCCGTGCGGATGCACGGAGATCAGTTAAAACACGGCGCGAATGCGCCAGGGGTGCGGCGTTGCCGCCGCGGGTGAAAACAGCGACTAGGCTGCCTTCTGCTCGGAGACCTGCTGGATCGAACGAGCGAGACCGGAGGAAACGCCGTTGACGCAGACAGCGATGTCGCGAGCGAAACCGGAGATGAGACCGGCGATCTTGCCGAGAAGCTGATCCTTGGTGGGCAGCTCGGCGATAGCCTTAACATCATCAGCGGAAACGGCCTTGCCGTCGGAGATACCGCCCTTGATCTCAAGGACGCCCTTGGACTTAGCGGAGAAGTCCTTAAGGGCCTTAGCGGCCTCGACCGGCTCGGTCTCGTAGAACACATAAGCGACGGGGCCGGCGAGGATCTCGTCGATCTCGGGCTGCTCCTGGTTCTTGAGAGCGATCTTGACCAGGTTGTTCTTGTAGACCTTCATCTCGGCGCCGCACTCGCGAAGCTGATGACGCAGCTCCTGAGCCTGCTTAACCGTCAGACCGTTGTAGTTGACGACGAACAGACCGGCGTTCTCGGCGATACGGGACTCGATCTCTGCAACCTTGTCGATTTTGTACTGCTGGGGCATGAATTACACCTCCTCGAATTCTTTCCGGGCACGGTCCGCCACAAGGACGTGACGGGGGCATGTCCAAAAAGAAAGCCCCCGCGCTGCATGAGCGACGGGGGCGAGAAGACATATCTACTCGACCACCTCGGCTGGCGGGATATCCCATTAAGCTCGCGGGCGATGCCCGTTTGCACCGGCTGTCTCTGGCAGCGGATTCGTGCGTGAACCGAAAATATTATGGCGGGGACCCCGGCGTCGGTCAACGGGCGCGAGGATTCGTACACAAACCCTGCATACGCTCCGGCCGGGAGGGGCAGGGCGAGTTTTCCGCTCGGTCAAGTCCTGGGCTCGCACGAAGGCCACATTAAGTGGCCTTCGG
>CALLSB010000071.1:0-2028 GCA_938014225.1 uncultured Collinsella sp.
ACGACGGCGCGTACGCCCTCGACCTTGTTGGCAGCCAGGCTGATACCGACGCCGGTGCCACAGATCAGGATGCCTAGATTGACGTCGCCGTTGGCAACGGCCTTACCCACCTTGTAGCCGGCGATGGGGTAGTCAAAGCTCTCGGAGGTGTCGGTGCCAAAGTTCACGACCTCGCAGCCGCGCTCCTTCAGGTGCTCGGAGATGATGTTCTTGAGCTCGACGGCGGCGTGGTCGTTACCGATACCGATCTTCATGGATAGTTCCTCTCTGGTCTGTGCGGCGAGATTGCTAAAGGTTTTACCGCGTTCGACTGCATGATAGCGCGACTTTTGTGTAAACGCTTGGGCGTTTTTTGGTCAAACGCTTTAGCACGCAACAAGACCGGTTTCTCATGAATGAATGCCGTCAGTTTGCGCCTGAATGCCGTCTACCGGAACCTGGGTTGCGGTTTTTGATGCATTGTTATCAAATAAAAGAGCTAATTATTATTGAGAGCCCAGCCCGTTATACAAGTAGGAGATACCTATGCCTGCCGATTCCCTTCGTGATGCCGCGTTTTGCGATGTTTTGAACCGCGAGCTTGTCTGCGCGCTCGGCTGTACCGAGCCCATTGCCGTTGCCTATGCAGCGGCACTGGCGAGCCAGACGCTCGGTTGCGAGCCCGATCATATGGATGTTGCCTGCTCGGGCAACATCATCAAGAATGTCAAGAGCGTGACCGTGCCCAACTCGGGCGGAATGCATGGTATTGAAGCCGCGGCCGTGCTGGGTGCCGTGGGCGGCGACGCCAAGAGCGTGCTCGAGGTGCTCGAGAGCGTCGATGACGCGGACCGCGCCCGCGTGGCCGAGCTGCTTGCCGATGCGGACTACTGCGATGTGTCGCTTGTCGAGGGTGTGCCCAACCTCTACATCAAGGTGACTGCGACGGCCGGGGGCCATACCGCGGTCGTCGAGATTACCGATCACCACACTAATGTCACGTGCCATACGCTCGACGGTATTCCGGTATGCGGTAAGTCGGCGGGGGAGTGCGCCGCCTGCGCCGAGCGCGTGGTGGCCGAGCGTGCGGCAGATAACGCCGATACCCCTATGAGCATCGAGTCCATCATCGACTTTATCGAGGACGGTGACATTGAGGACGCCCGTGCTGCCGTTGAGCGTCAGATTGAGCTGAATGGCGCGATCAGTGCTGAGGGCCTTGCGCACGCTTGGGGCGCCGAGGTGGGTCGTACACTGTTGGGCGCTCGTGCTGATGACGTCGCCTGCCGTGCCCGTGCCCGTGCGGCCGCCGGGTCCGACGCCCGCATGAACGGTTGCGCGCTGCCGGTCGCCATTGTGTGCGGCTCGGGCAATCAGGGCATTACCTGCGCATTGCCCGTCATGGAGTATGCCGAGTACCTGCGCTGCGACCACGAGCGCCTGGTGCGCGCCGTGATGCTGTCCGATCTTATTGCCGTACATATCAAGAGCTATATTGGTGCGCTCTCGGCGTTTTGCGGTGCTATTTGCGCCGCGTGCGGTGCCGGCGCCGCGATTACCTGGCTGTGCGGTGGCACGCGCGAGCAGATTGGCGCGACGGTCTCGAATACGCTCGGCAACGTTGGCGGCATCGTGTGCGACGGCGCCAAGGCGAGCTGTGCCGCCAAGATCTCGGCTGCCGTTGATGCGGCGATTCTGGGCCATGATATGGCCATGCAGGGTCGCGGCTTCCGCGCCGGTGAGGGTCTGATCCAAGATACCGTTGAGCAGACAATCGCTAGCATGGGCTACGTGGGCCGCGTGGGCATGAAGGACACCGACGTCGAGATCCTCAACATCATGATTGGTAAAACCCAAGTTTGTTAGTTACGCGGTTTTACCAAACCGCGTAACCACTTGACGCTGCAAACCCGCCAGAGCGGCAATCTGCCTTTCAACTTCGGCGGCATGACCAGAAGGTCAATGCCGCCTTGTTTCAAGGCACCTTGCTCGCCCTGGCGGGCTTTCGCTCATATGACCCAATCCGCTGTCAAGAGCCACAATGGCCCC
>CALLSB010000072.1:0-6011 GCA_938014225.1 uncultured Collinsella sp.
TCGCCGCCATTAACGACGAAGCGACGCTCAGGGATTACCATGCTCGCAACCAGCGGAAGCTGATGACTAAACAGCTGCGCGAGCAGATAGCGCGAAGGGACAGCTACACCTGCCAGATGTGCGGGAAGTACATGCCCGATGGTGTTGGATTGCACATCGACCATATCGTGCCGGTCGCTAGGGGCGGTAAGACCGTGCCGTCTAATCTGCAGGTGCTCTGCTCGAAGTGCAACGGGCGGAAGGGCGCGAGGTAGCCGCTTGCTCGCTATTCTTCGAAGAAGTCCGTGTCCACGGCCTTGATTTCGTAAACCTGCCTTGTGCTTACGCCGAAACCGTAGTCGATCATGAGACCAGCGAGCGCTGGGCCGTCGACGAGCACGACCGTCTGGCCGAGTAGACCTTCTGCATAGCGTCGTGCCTCCTTCGAGAACCGGGCAGTTGTGATAACCATCCGTCCCGCGGCGACACGCTATCGGGCGATGTTCATCAACCCCAATATACAACGTCGCTATCCGCGAATCATGAATCCCCTTCAGCTGTTACTTCACCTTCCATGCGGCGGGCCACTCGGCAGGCTGGGCCTTCTCGTTCAAGGCGGGCAGCTCGTTAACGATAGCGATCGTCTCCATCGACACAGTCACGACGCGCTCGACAAGATCGACGATATAGCGCGGATCGTCGCTGTAGTCGTTGGGATCGTTGATGATGCCCGAGGCCTTGTCCTTGCGGACCTGATAGCGATCCATGAGCCAACCGATGGCCGAGCGCCCATTGACGACGTACTCGTATGCCTCCAGTGGGATGCCGCGCAGCGTCATGCTCTCGGCGACCTTGAGGACGGTCATGTCCTGGCCCTTGGGATGCTCTTCGTCCTTCTTGCACTTGCCGAACGCCATCTTGACCGTACGACCGGGGTTCGCCGAGTCGCCGTCCTCGACGATCGATGCCCATGGGTCAATCGTCTCGTAATCGAGATGAAGATGGGCGAGTTTTCGACCCGCCTCCGAGAACCTAGCAAAGTCCGCGGCGAGCGGGATGCGCGGCAACTCTTTCTTGAGATTCGATTCGAAGCGTTTGCGGTACTCGGGAGAATGCAGGATGCCATAGACGTAGTAGAAAATATCGGTCTTGTTGAGCTCAATACCGCCATCCTTCTTATAGCGCTTCGGAAACGCATGCGGATAAACCTCACGAAAGACTTTGAGAGTCTCGTCCGTGATGGCGTCATGGCGTGAATAACTCTTCTCAGTATAGGTTGCACCGTCGCCGAACAGCGATGTCTGTCCACCGGGAGCCACATAGTCGTTTTCGTCAAATAGGGTCGTACCCGTCTGCTCCTCCTCATACCAGTAGAGAGGAAAGCACTGAGAATCTCCGACGAAATGCAAGTCGGGCAGATTACTTGTCACCATTGCGCTCATAGCCGAGCCGCCGGTATACACGATACATAGGTTTTCAAGGCAACGGAGAGAGCCCTGCTGGTAGGTCATTTCGGCCCCGCCTTTTCCCGTTATCTTTGAGAGAATATTGGGCTGCTGGTAGGTCCTTTCGGCCTTTTCCCTCCCGCTTGCCGCGAGAGGGAAAAGGCGGGGCTGCTGGTAGGTCATTTCGTTCATCACACGGTCGTAGTAAACCCATTGCTTGCAGAACGGCCTATACGACCCCATTACGACCTCGTCACGGTTATAGACTAGTCGCTCTCCCTTCCTGGCAGCATCCTCCATGCGCCGTGTCCAGCTGAAGCGGATCGGATCATATTCAATTGCACGCCCCTCGCTCTTTGCAGCTTGAATCTCAGCGTCCATGTTCGTTAGCAGACGCTCCATTTGCCCCTGTACTCTCGAACGCGAGAATCCCCACGCCCAAGGGTCACGCTGCGTTTTAAGGCCCGCAGACCAGATGGTAAACATGCCGTAGGGAGGCTTTCTCTTCGTTATTCCTAGCGGCGCAAATTCATAGAACGAATCGTCGCGCTGGTTCAGCCAGTCGCCATATTTATCGGGTTCAATCGTTTGCCAATCAATATCACCATTGATTGCAAAATCTCGGATCAGCCTAAGCTTGTCCTCACGACTCAGATAGTCGCCGATATCGTGATAGTGAACAACCCCATGCTCTTTTGAGTCCGGGTTCTTAACCAACATAGTTATAGCGACGCCGATCTTAGCGCCGGCATCAAACACCTTACCGCCCTCACGCTTCCAGTCGGAAGTGTTCTGATTTCCTTTAAGGTTGAAGACGTAGATGCTGTTGAATTCTTCCACGAGCGATCGGCGGAACCCGTTGGAGGAAGATCCGTCAACCCATCCGCCGTTGCTTACGAAGCAGACAATGCCCCTCTCTTCGATTCGGTCGCTCGCCCACCTGAAGGCGCGGAAGTACGAATCGTAAAGCGAGTTCTTATTTGTCGCAGTCGTTTTCGCGACATACGTCTGCGCGATGCGGCTGTCGAGCGTCGGATACTTCTCATTCTGGTTATTGTCGTTGGCGCTCGTCTGGCCTACCGAGTAGGGCGGGTTGCCCACAATCACCCGGATCGGGAGCGCGTTCTGGATGCGCACGCGATCCGTGTTGTCATAGAACACCTCGTCATCGAGGGTGTTCGATTCCTCGGTCATCTGGAACGTATCGGTGAGCACCGCACCCTCGAACGACTGATAGTCGCCGCCTATGCGGGCATGGTAGGCGTACTCGATATTCACCGTCATGATGTAGTACGCGAGCAACAGGATCTCGTTGGAGTGAATCTCGCGAGTGTACTTGCGCTTGAGTTTCTCGTCGGGGATGAGGTCGCTCTCGATGAGGTGCGCCATGAACGAGCCCGTGCCCGCGAAGGGATCCAGGATGTGCACGCGGTCGTCGGCAAGCGACTGACCGAACTCGCGCTTGAGAACACGGTCGGTCTCGCGGAGGATGTAGTCGATGATCTCGGTCGGAGTGTAGACGACGCCCATTTTGTCCGAGGTCGCCTTGAACGCGACCTTGAAGAACTTCTCGTAGAGGTCGCGGATGAGCTGCTGACGCGCTGCATCCGACTGGATGGCGGCAGCGCGGCGGCGCACGCTCGCATACACGTCATCGAGGACCTCGGAATCCGATGCCTCCTCAATCTTATGCTCTTCGAGTACGCCCAGGAAACGTTCGATGGCGACGGACACGGGGTTCGACTTCGCAAACTCGAAGTCTCCGAACAGGGCGTCGAACACCGGGGCGGTGATGATGTGCTGGGCGATCATCTCGACCGCATCCTGCTCGGTGATGCTGGGGTTTAGCGAGTCCTGAAGGCCGTGCAGGAACGTCTTGAAGCTACCGGACACCTCGTCGTTCTCGCGAACAAGTTTGCCGATACGCTCTATATGGCGCTGGGCGATCTTCGCCACGTCCTCGGCCCACTCGTCCCAGTAGATACGCGTGCCGCACTTCTTTACCAGCGTGGTCTTGACGGCCTTCTCCCAGCGCTCGACCGGGAAGAAGGTAAGCCTCATCTGCACGCCCTGCGTGATCTCTGCCGCCTTCTGGCTCTCCTCCTCCTGCTTGAGCTTGAGGTCGCCAGCATCCCACCCCTTCTGGTTGGCCGATCCGACAACCTTGTTCTTCTCGGCCTCCTGCTGGAGGGCGAGCGCGTTGACCTTTGCCTCAATTCGCTCGTCGTGCGAGCGGAGGGCCTGGAGGATGCTCCAGACGTTCGCGAACACCTTGCTGTCGTCGAGCGCCTCCTCCGGCGTCATGCCGGCTGGAACGAAAATGGGCAAGATGATATAGCCGAAGTCCTTACCCTCGGCGCGCCTCATGACGCGGCCGACGGCCTGGACGACGTCCACCGTCGAGTTCTTGGCATTGAAGAAGATGACGGCGTCGAGGTTGGGCACGTCGATGCCCTCGGCGAGGCAGCGTGCGTTGGTGAGAATGCGGCACTCGTCCTCGGCGACGTCCCCTCCGAGCCAGGTGATGTTTCTCGTGCGCTGGTCGGACGGCATGTTGCCGTCGACGTGGCGCAGCTCGCACTTGAGCGGGAGCTCCTCGTGCTCGTCTTCGGCAAACTTCTCGACGATTTGCGAGAAGGCCTCCGTGATGGTCTTCGATGCATTGATGGTCGAGCAGAAGCCGACGGCGCGGTGTAGCGGCTTGCAATCGGTCACCATGGTCTCGACGTCATCGACGACGAGCATGCCACCGAGGCCGGTCGCGTCGTCGGGCGCACCCTCGCCGTGATCGACGAGGCCCTTCCAGCAGCCGATAATCTTGCCGATGTCCGAGGGCTCGAGGCTCATTGCGTTGACGCCCTGGTCGCTCTCCAGGGAGGGCAGGCGGTCCCCGATGGCATCCTCCTGGACGGTGAGGACGACGACCTTGTAGTCGGTGAGCAGCTTCTGCTCCACGGCCTCGCCGAACTTGATCTGGTAGGCGGTGGGGCCGTAGATGGACTCGTCGTCCATGGAGGCGATGGTGTAGTCCTCCTCGGCGCCTTTGCGCTTGGCGGTCTCGCCGTAAATGCGCGGGGTCGCCGTCATGTACAGGCGCTTCTTGGCGGCAACGTTCTCGTTGAAGTGGATCTTCATGAAGGCCGAAGCCTCCGTCTTGGAGACGCCGGGGAGTGCGTTGCCGGTCGTGCGGTGGGCCTCGTCGCACACGACGGCATCGAACTCGGGCATGCCGAGCGCCTGCGCGTCATGGATGACGCCGATAGATTGGTAGGTCGAGAAGATGACGACCAGCCCGTCGGGGTTTGAGTGCCTGCAACGCCTGAACGAGCGGTACAGGCTCTCGGGATTCGTCGTCGCGGGATACTCGAATGAATCGAGCGTCATCGGGATGACGTCGTCCTTGCGCGACGCCTTCGAGTCCGAGCAGACGACGAGCGAGGACATGGGCACGCGGCTCTGGCCCATCCACTCACGCATGGACTGTCCGACAAGAGAGATCGACGGCGCGCAGAAGAGGATTGTGCCGGCGGCGGGGCCGATCCAGTCCTCGACGAGGCGAAGGGACATGAGAGTCTTTCCCGTGCCGCACGCCATGATCGCCTTGCAGCGGTCAAACTCCGCCCACTTCTCCTCGATTGCCGCGACCGCGCGCTCCTGATGAGGGCGGAGGTCGTAGGTCACCCGCTCGCCGGCGGGAACACCTTCGATAAACGGGGCCCAGTCGATATTGGAGGCCGCCATCTTGGCGGTATCGATGTACATGGACCCGCTGGCGTCGATTTGCTTCTGGAGGTTCTTTCCCGGACCCTTCGCCGTCGTCATGACCATCAGGGAGTCGACGCCGTCGATAAATGCCGCATGGGCGAAGAACGAGTCGCAGATGCCCTTGGGAAGGTCCTTCTCGCCGTCATAGCACTTGCATTGGATCGCCCACCATTCCCCCGCCTCGGCGGTCTGGGCCATGAGGTCGATTCCGTTGTCTTGGGTGTCGTGGACGGGACAATCATCCCATTCGAGTGCCTGGGCTATCGTCCCGACACGGGAGAAGAACAGCGCGTAGAAAGGGTCGTTCTTGAGATAGTAGACGCAGGCCGCCTCGTACTTGTCACCCTTCTCCTTGGTCGTTGCCGACCCGTTGACGATAGGGTCAAGGGCATCGTAGACGGTCTTCATATAGCGACTCCTTCGTTACAGCTCAGATGTCATCATTTTAGATAAAGTCATTTATCGGTTAATGCTCATTTGAAGGCGAATCGGCGAAGAGAAATACAGTATTAGCAACCTCTCATCAGAACCACCCTTAAAAAGGGTGGTTTGCTCTTAGGGTATAACCCACGGGCCCCGGGCTCGCGTCTAAAGGCGCGGGCCCGGACTTCGTCCAGGCCTAGTGCATCTTGACCCGTGGCGCGCCGGTCGAACCGGCAGCATCACCCCCTCTTGAAGGGGTCCTCGTACTCCTTCACGCTCAGCTTGTCCAGCGCGATGTCGTGGGACTCCTGCTCCCTGATGTACTTGGCGATCGTCGCCTCGTTCAGGCCGACGGTGGACACGTAGTAGCCCTCCGCCCAGAACTTCCTGTTGCCGAAC
>CALLSB010000073.1:0-2694 GCA_938014225.1 uncultured Collinsella sp.
CCTCGCATGCTTCTGCCTGCCTGCCCGTTTCGCCCCCGCCGTTTATGGCCGGCATTGCCGAGGTCGAGGTCGGCAAGGCTACCGGCAAGGTGACTGTGGTGGACTATGTGGCGGCCGTTGACTGCGGCACCGTTATTAACGAGGCGCTCGCGCGCGTCCAGGCCGAGGGCGGCATTGCCCAGGGTATTGGTCACGCGCTCTATGAGATCGTCGAGCATGATGAGCGCGGCCGCCTGCGTACCGGCAACTTTATGAGCTACAAGCTGCCCACGCGTCTGGATATCGGCAGCATTCGCGTGGCATTTGAGCCGAGTTACGAGCCGACGGGTCCGTTTGGTGCCAAGTCAATCGGCGAGGTCGTCATCAATACGCCGCTTGCCGCCGTTGCCTCGGCCGTGGCGCACGCCACCGGCCACCAGGTTCGCTCGCTGCCGATCACTCCCGAGAAGGCCCTGCTGGGGGAGTAGCGGGTCAGCGAACAAGTCGTAATTGTCGGGGCGGGGAAACTCGCCCCGCCTTTTGCACTCGTGGTGAGGTCGTGAGCCTGTAAAAGGTGTGCGTGCGCTTGCCGTTCGTATCTGCTATCATTCCTAGTCTGTGCGCTCATGCGGGCGTGGCGGAATTGGTAGACGCGCCAGATTTAGGTTCTGGTGGGATTCCCGTGAAGGTTCGAGTCCTTTCGCCCGCACCAACGCATCTGCGTCGGCTTCGGCCGTCGCGACTCTTTGTTGCATAAAGGTACCAGCACCTCAGATAAGCTGGGCAGTATGAGGAGGAACGTGTTGAACATCACCGCTTCTGACGTCAAGGACGCCAAGCTCACCGCTACGGTCACCATCCCGGCCGCCGACGTCGACGCCGCGATCAAGAAGGCCTACAAGGATACCGCCAAGAAGTACCGCTTCCCGGGCTTCCGCGCCGGTAAGGCTCCCCGTCCGGTCATCGACTCCGCTCTTGGCGCCGAGGCTACCCTCGCTCAGGCCACCAACGACCTGATCGCCGCCAACGAGCCCGCCGTCCTCAACGAGCTGGACATCGTCCCCACCAAGAGCGGTGACTACAAGGAGCTCGACCTCGCCAAGGATCACGAGGACTACACCTACACCGTCGAGTTCTCCCTGCGTCCTGCTGCCGAGCTCTCCTCCTTCGACGCCGTCGAGATCGAGATGCCCCCTGCGGAGGTCACCGAGTCCGAGATCAACAACCAGGTCGAGATGCTCCTCAACTACCGTGCCACCTTCGAGGACGTCGAGGGTCGCGCCGTCGAGGCTGACGACTATGTGACCGTCGACCTCAAGGCCGTCGAGAACGCCGACAACTTTGCCGCCGAGGGCCGCATGCTCATCGCCGGTAGCGACAGCAACCCCAAGGAGTTCAACGAGGCCCTGATCGGCGCTAACGTTGACGACGTTAAGACCGTCACCTGGACCGACGAGGTCGAGGAGGGCGAGGAGGCCGAGACCCACACCGTCGAGGTCACCGTCAAGGGCATCAAGGTCCGCAACACCCCCGAGCTCACCGACGAGCTCGTCAAGTCCGACTTTGGCTTTGACAGCATCGACGCTATGCGCGACGCCATCAAGATCGAGATCGAGCAGGACAAGGCTTCCCGCCTCCCGGCCGAGAAGGAGAACCGTTGCGTCTCCGCTCTCGCCGAGCGCCTGCAGCTCGACGAGATGGATGCTGACTACGAGCAGTCCGTCTTTGAGGAGCTTGGCCAGAACTTCCTGTCCAACCTCGCTGCCCGCGGCATGACGCTGGACACTTGGCTGCCGGCTTCCGGCCTGACCATGGAGCAGTTCATCGGCGACCTGCACAAGCAGGCCAACGACGTTGCCCGTGAGTCCCTGGCTCTGGACGCCCTCGCCCGCGAGCTCAAGATTGAGGTTACCGAGGACGACGTCAACGCCGAGTTCGAGAAGGCTGGCGTCAAGGACGTCGAGGCTTCCAAGGCCGAGTTCATCGCCGATGGCCGCATGCCTGCCGTCCGCGAGTCCATCCGTCGCTCCAAGGCCGTCGACCACCTGGTCGAGAACGCCAAGGTGACCGAGGTCGACGAGACCGCCAAGGACGCCGAGTAATTCTCGCCACCTTGCCCGCGAGCGCATGCGTGCGCCCGTGATGGGGTAAAGTTATACACCGGTTATCCGGTTGCTTCGTACGGTGCCAGCCAATGCATAGCATGCGGGCACCGTACGTTTATCTAGAACCAATTTGGTCCGCAAGAGAGAAATGGAGATGCGTATGATCGCTAAGTTCGATTCCGCCCTCGTGCCATACGTTATCGAGCAGACGCCGCGCGGCGAGCGCAGCTACGATATCTATTCGCGCCTGCTCAACGACCGCATCATCTTCTTGGGCGAGGAGATCAACTCCGTCAGCGCCAACCTGGTCGTTGCCCAGCTGCTGCATCTTGAGAGCCAGGATGCCGAGAAGGATATCTCGCTCTACATCAATTCGCCCGGCGGCGAGGTCTACTCCGGCCTGGCGATTCTTGACACCATGAACTTCATTAAGCCGCAGGTCTCCACCATCTGCGTCGGTATGGCCGCGTCCATGGCCGCCGTGCTGCTTTCAGCCGGCGCCAAGGGCAAGCGCTTCTGCCTGCCGCACTCCATGGTCATGATCCATCAGCCGAGCGGCGGCGCCCAGGGCCAGCAGACGGAAATCGCCATCGTGGCCGACTTCATGCTG
>CALLSB010000074.1:0-10716 GCA_938014225.1 uncultured Collinsella sp.
TCAATGGCAATACCGGCAGGAATGCCGTCGAGCGAGCAGCCGATAGCAGGGGAGTGCGACTGGCCGAAGATACTTAAGTGCAAAACGTTACCAAAGGTCGAGGACATGCTATTCCTCCTCGAGCGTGACCTTGCCGCCCAACAGGCGGTAGTGGTCAAAGAAATCGGGATAGGACTTGTTGACGGCCTCGGCGCCGTGGATCACGACCTCGCCGGTAGCACGGCTCGCGGCGATGGCGGCCATCATGGCGATGCGGTGGTCGTTGTGCGAATCGACTTCGCCGCCGGTAAAGGCATCGACACCCTTGATGATGAGGTCGTCACCGGCAATGCGCACCTGTGCGCCCAGTGCGGTGAGCTCGCGGGTGGTGGTGGCCAAGCGATCGGATTCCTTGATGCGCAGGCGGGCGCAATCGCGGATGAACGTGCGACCCTGCGCCAACGATGCCACGGCCGAGATAACGGGCACCAGGTCGGGGATGTCGTGGGCACTCATCTCAAAGCCGGCGAGCTTGTCGGACTGCACGGTGGCAGCGTTGGTGGAGCGCACGATGCGGGCGCCAAAGCGCGAAAGCGCGGCAAGCACGTTGCGGTCTCCCTGCGCGGAGCTGAGCGACACGCCCTCGACGGTGATGGGGTCGGTACCGATGGCGCCGGCGCACAGCCAAAAGGCGGCGTTGGACCAGTCGCCCTCGACAGCCACGTTACCGGGCGTGCGGTACGAGCCGCTGCTCACGCGGAAGTTCGTGATCTCGGGCTGGCCGTCCTTGGCGGGGATACGCTCGACGTTGACCTCGACGCCGAAGGCCTTCATGGCTTGGATGGTCAGGTTGATATAGGGGCGGCTCTCGATAAGGCCGGTCACCTGCACGCAGGAGGGCTGGGCCAGCAGCGGGGCTGCCAGCAGCAGGCCGGAGATGTACTGCGAGCTCACGTTGCCCGGCAGGATAAAGGTGCCCGGACGCATACGGCCGCTTGTCTTGAGTGGAAAGCCGCCCAGACCCTGCAGGTCGCAGCCGGCGGCAATGATCTCGTCGGAAAGCGGAGAGAGGGGGCGTGCGCCCAGACGGCCCTGGCCCACAAAGGTTGCCTCTGCCCCCAGCGCGCAGGCGACGGGCAGCATAAAGCGGAGCGTGGAGCCGCTCTCGCCGCAGTCGAGCGTGCCGCCGGCAAGTGCCTTGAGCAGGCCAAACTCAATGCTCTTCATGGTGGGGTGGACCTGGAAGCCGTCCTCGACGGTCTCGATGCGGGCGCCCAGCGCCGTGAGGCAGCGCACCGTGGCCTCGATATCGGCGCAGGTGGTGTTGCAAGTGACGTGCGTCTCACCGTTGGCGAGCGCAGCGCAGATGATGAGGCGGTGCGCCATCGACTTGGATGCGATGGCGGGGACGGTGCCCTTGAGCGGGGAGGGGGTGATGCGGGCTAGCATGCGGATGCGTCTCCCTTCTGGCCGAGGCCCTCGGCAATTAAATCATGGAAGGTGGATAGCGGCGTGCGGTCGATGCTGCAGCGGCCAATGCCGTGCGGAATCACCAGGTCGATAGTGTCACCGGCGCGTTTTTTGTCGTGCAGCGCCTCGGCAAAGATGGCGTCGGCCGAAAGCTCGCAGCGGGTCTTGAGGCCGTGTCGGGCGCAGAGCTCCTCGATGCGGCCAGGCAGCTCGGCGTCGCAAATGCCGTGCAGGGCCGCGGCGCGCGTGATAATGCCCATGCCGATCGACACGCAGTTGCCGTGTCCCAGCTCAAAGTGCTCGCAGGCCTCGACGGCGTGTCCGGCGCTGTGTCCAAAGTTGAGGAGCTTGCGCTGGTTGGTCTCGCGCTCGTCGGCAACGACCACGGCGCGCTTAATATCGATATTGCGGGCGATGATGAGCGCCACGCGGGCCACGTCCCGGTTAAGCAGCTCCAGCGTGAGCGGGGTCTTCTCGAGCTCATCGAAGAGCTCCGGATCGGCAATCACGGCGTGCTTGACGACCTCGCCGCAGCCGTCGGCGAACTGCTCGGGCGTGAGGGTGGCAAGGCATCCCACGTCGGCGATAACTACGCTCGGCTGCCAAAAGGCACCGGCGAGATTTTTGCCGGCGGCCAGGTCGATGGCCGTCTTGCCGCCCACCGACGAGTCAACCATGGCGAGCAGACTCGTGGGGATCTGCACAAACTTGCAGCCACGCATGTAGGTGGCCGCCACAAAGCCGGCCACGTCGCCCACGACGCCGCCGCCGAGCGCCACGATCACATCGGAGCGCGAAAGTTCATGCTCGGCAACAAACTCAAGAATGGCAACGTAGGTCTCGGCGTGCTTGTGTGCCTCGCCGGCCTCGAAGGTGCAGATGCTCACCTCGTAGCCTGCGGATTCGAGGCTCTGCTTAACGGGCATCTGGTAGAGCGGACCCACGTTGGTGTCCGTCACGATGACGGCGCGAGTGCCTCCGGCGGTGGCGCGAATGAGCGGCCCTGCCTGTTCCAGCAAAAAGGTGCCCACGTGTACCTGGTAGGGGCGTGCGGTGTCGATATCGATGGTAATCGCCATAAGCTATGGTCCTTTCGACCTGGCGTGATGGGTGGTCTAGTGGGCGCTTTCGTCGTCAAGTGCGCGTTTGATGCGATCGCCCTCGGCAAGGAGATTCTCCAGATAGCGCTGGTCGCGGTTCTTGAGCGCACGGCTGTAGGCGCCGAGCGAATCGATCAGATGGTCGATCTCGAAGGCAAGCGCATCGGCGTCGTCGATCATGAGCTCGGACCACATCTGCGGGTTGAGATGTGCCACGCGCGTGAGGTCGCGGTAGCTGCCGGCCGAAAAGCCGTGGTGGACCTGGGCGGTGGGGCTCTTTACGTAGGCGTTGGACACCACGTGCGCGAGCTGGCTCGTAAAAGCGATCACGCGGTCGTGCTCGGCAGCGGTGGTCACGCTGAACTTGCCAAACCCCAAGGGACGCACCATCTCGCGTACCTGGCCCAAGAGCTCCAGCTTAAGGGCATCGTCTACCGCGGGCGGAACGAGCACCAGGGGAGCGCCCTGGAACAGGTCGGCGCGGGAGTGCGCGTAGCCCGAGAACTGGGTGCCCGCCATGGGATGTGCGCCCACAAAGTAAAAGCCGTGCTCACGTGCGAGCTCAAAGGCACGCTCGCACACAATGCCCTTCACACCCACGGTGTCGATCACCACGGGGCCCATGATGGCTTCGGTGTCGGTGGCGTCGGCGAGCGCCTGGGCGTGCGTCTCGAGCCACTCGATGCATCCTTTAGGATAGCAGGCAAGGACGATGATGTCGCACTCGCCGAGCGTCTCGTCGTTGAGCTCGCCGGCGACGGTACCCATGCTGGCGGCCGTCATCACGTCATCGTCGGGGTCCCAGGCAAGCACGCGAACGCCCGCCTGCGCATAGCCACGGGCAAAGCTGCCGCCGATCAGGCCCAAGCCGACGATGCCGGCGCACTTGGGGCCTCCCTGGTTGACGCGTGCGTTTCTCACCGTACCCATGCCCTACTCCATGGTCTCTTGGCAGACGACCTCGCGGATGGCACGGATGCGGTGCATGGTATCGTCGAACTGGTCGGGCGTGAGGGCCTGGGCGCCGTCAGACCAGGCGTGGCTCGGGTCGTCGTGGACCTCGATCTCCAGGCCGTTGGCGCCACAGGCGGTCGCAGCGAGCGCCATGGGCTCGACATAGCGGGTGTAGCCGGTGGCGTGGCTGGGGTCGGCGACGACGGGCAGGTGCGACAGGTGGTGCAGCACCGGCACGGCGTTGAGGTCGAAGGTATTGCGGGTGCGGGTCTCGAAGGTGCGAATGCCGCGCTCACACAGGATGACGTTGTCGTTGCCCTCGCTCATGATGTACTCGGCAGCCATGAGCAGCTCGTCGACGGTGCCGGACATGCCGCGCTTGAGCAGGACCGGGGTCTTGGTCTTGCCGACCTCCTTGAGCAGGGGGAAGTTCTGCGCGTTGCGGGCGCCGATCTGCATGACGTCGATCTTCTTATCCAAGAAGACCTGCACGTCGCGAGGGTCCATGATCTCGGTGACGATCGGCATGTCGAGCTCGGCGGATGCCTCGCATAGCAGGTCCAGGCCGGCGGGGCCCATGCCCTGATAGGCGTAAGGTGAGGTGCGGGGCTTGTAGGCGCCACCGCGCAGCATCGTGGCGCCGGCGGCCTTTACTCGGCGTGCGATGCGGATGAGGTTCTCGCCCTCGACGGAGCAGGGGCCGGCGATGACCTGGAACTGGTCGCCGCCGATCTTGACGCCGTGACCGCAGTCGATGACGGAGTCCTCGGGGTGGAACTTGCGGTTGGCGCGCTTGAACGGCTCGGAGACGCGCTGCACGCGCTCGACGACGTCCATGGACTCGAGCAGGAACGGGTCGATCTTGGTCGTATCGCCCACCAGGCCGATAATCGTCTCGTTCTCGCCGCGCGAGACGTCGGTCTTCAGGCCTTTTTTCTCAATCCAGCTGACAATATGGCTGACGGCCTCGTCGCTGGCGCTCTGCTTTAGAATTGCAATCATGGTGTGCCTCTCACCTCGATGGATAACTTTTGCAAAAACGGCCCGCATTGCGAGCCGTGTATATATGGTGCATGAGAGTTTATACTATCCGACTCGCTTTTGCCTTCTAAAGTGGGCCGTTGCGCCGCGTCTTCCTCGGAATTGCAAAGCTTTTTCTTTTATTTTGATAGCCCGTGGCGCACTTGGGTATAATGCCAGTCGTTCGCCCTATTAGCTCAGGGGATTAGAGCGTCTGCCTCCGGAGCAGAAGGCCGTTGGTTCGAATCCAACATGGGGCACCATCGAACGTAAGACCGTCCGAACCTCGCATGGTCCGGGCGGTTTTTCTTATACCGACGCGACGTGATGGGACGTGGTATGGCAGCAACGGATATCGAGCGCGGACTCTCAACCGCCGAGGTCGAGGAGCGCATCGCCGCCGGTAAGATCAACCGCAACATGGAGCTCAAGACCAAGTCGGTCAAAGAGCTCATCATCGAGAACCTCTGCACGCTGTTCAATTTGATCAACGTGATCTTGGCGTTCCTGGTCATTTTGACCGGTTCGTTTAAGAATCTGACGTTCCTGTTCGTGGTGTTCCTCAATACCGCTATTGGCGTCATCCAGTCCATGCGTTCCAAGAAGATGGTCGATAAGCTCACACTGCTGACCTCCAAGAAGGCCATCGCGGTGCGTGACGGCGCCGAGGTGGAGCTCGACCTGGACCAGATCGTGCTCGACGACATCATCCGCCTGGGGCGCGGCGACCAGATTCCCGCTGATGCCGTGGTGGTTTCGGGCGAGGCGCTCGTGAACGAGAGCCTGCTGACGGGCGAGAGCGACCTTATCAAGAAGCAGCCCGGTTCCGAGCTCATGAGCGGCAGTTTTATCGACTCGGGCCTGCTGCGCGCCCGCGTGATCCATGTCGGCGCCGACAACTACGTGGCCAAAATTAATAACGAGGCCAAGTACGTCAAAAAGGTCAATTCCGAGATCATGAACGCGCTTAACGCCATCGTGCGCTTTGCGAGCATCATCATGATCCCGCTCGGTTTGGCGTTGTTTGCCTCGAGCGTGAGCGAGCTGTGGGATGCCGCGGGAACCCCGGGCGATAGCGCGCTTTCGTGGTGCTTCTCCGAGCTGTTGGCTGGTCATGTGCCTTCGTCGGCGCTGCTGTCCACGGTGGGCGCCCTGCTGGGCATGATCCCGCAAGGCCTGGTGCTGCTGACCTCGTCGGTGCTCGCCATCGCCACGGTGCGCCTAGCCCGCCGCAAAGTGCTGGCGCAGCAGCTCTACTGCATCGAGACGCTCGCGCGCGTCGACGTGCTGTGCCTGGACAAGACGGGTACCATTACCTCGGGTCGTATGAAGGTCGAGGGCACCTACCCGCTGCCTGTTGAGGGTGTTGGCTTTGGCGTGGACTCGGACGAGGCGGCCGTTCCCGTCGATACCACGGTGCTCGATTTTGCGCTGGCTAACGTCGCGCGTGCGACTTCGGCCGATGCCAACGAGACCTGCCAGGCTCTGCTCAACTATTACGCCGATCGCCCGGTCGAGGTGTCTGAGCCGCTGTCGGTCATTCCGTTCTCGTCGTCTAAAAAATGGAGTGGTGCTTCGTTTGCGCAGGGCTCCTATGTGATGGGCGCCGCGCAGTTTGTGCTCTCTGATCGTGCGTTTGCCCAGGTCGAGAACCGGGTGGCCGAGCTTGCCGATACCTGCCGCGTGCTCGTGGTGGCGCGCGTGGACGGCTTTACGCCCGATGGCGATATGGTGGGCGAGGCCGAGCCCGTGGGCTTTGTGACCATCCGCGACGAGATCCGTACCTCGGCGGCCGAGACCATCGGCTACTTTAACGAGCAGGGCGTGACCCTCAACGTGATCAGTGGCGACGACCCGCGTACGGTGTCGTCGATCGCGCGCGTGGTGGGCGTGCCGGGGGCGGACGCTTATGTGGACGCCACGACGCTCGATACGCCGGCCAAGCTCGATGCCGCAGTGGACCGCTACCATGTCTTTGGTCGTGTGACCCCGCAGCAGAAGCGCGAGCTCGTGCAGGCGCTCAAGCGCCGCGAGCACACCGTGGCCATGACGGGCGACGGCGTCAACGACGTGCTGGCGCTTAAGGAGGCCGACTGCTCCGTGGCCATGGCGGCCGGCTCCGATGCCGCGCGCAACGTGGCCGAGATCGTACTCGTCGACAACGATTTTGCCTCGATGCCCGCCGTGGTGGCCGAGGGCCGTCGCTCCATCAACAACCTGCAGCGTTCGGCGTCGCTGTTCCTGACCAAGACGCTGTTCTCGATGGGCCTGGCGGCGCTGTGCATCGCGCTGCCGCCGTACCCCTTCGAGCCCATCCAGATGACACTCATCAACTTCTTCTGCATCGGCGCGCCGGGCTTTGTGTTGGGCCTGGAGCCCAACAATGCTCGCGTGAAGGGGTCGTTCCTGACGAACGTGCTCAAGCGGGCACTGCCGGCGTCGATTGCGGTCATTTTGGCTGCGGCGCTCGATATCTTTGTGGCGCGCGTGTTTGGCTTTAGCCAGCTCACGCTGTCTACGATGTGCCTGCTTACGTCGTGCGCGGCGAGCGTCAGCCTGATCTGGCGCATCTCGCAGCCGCTCACTCCCTTGCGCGTGGTGCTCTTTGTGTTTGTAGTCGCCGGCATCCTGGTGGGCGTTATCGGATTCCCGGAGCTGCTGTCTATTGCCAACCTGTCGATGGGCCAGATGGTTATGTTGGCTGTCATTGTGGTCTTTACCTGCTCGGTGTTCTTTAAGCTCGCCACGATGATGGATTCGCTCAAGCCGCGTCGTCGTCATACCGCAACTGGTTTTGGCCGTGGTGTGCGCGTCCACCTGGGTCGCGGTGGCGGCAAGGTGAGCTCGACGGGTTCGACGGCCGAGCGTTTTGCCAAGCGCGTCGCCGCCGACATGGCGCAGCGCCGCGAAGATCGCACCGCTCGCGAGGCCGAGGCCCGCGCACTTGAGGGCGTGGCCCAGGCCCAGCCCAAGAAAAAGAAGAATACCGGAGCCAGGCGCTCTCGCGTGACCAAGTCCGCCCAAGGCATCAAAGTCTCGATGCCAAGCAAAAAGAAGAAGTAACTACGCGCTCTGGCGATGTTGAATTGGTGCCTTGCTCCTGTGGGGCCGTGGCGATGTTATGCTCTAACCTCGATTGTTTGAATTACTTCGAAAAGAGGATGCCGTGATCTGCCCGCATTGCCTTAAGACTATCGAGGACGGCGCCTCGTTTTGTCCCTACTGCAACGCCTACGTCGGCCCGGGCGACGGTCCCGAGCACACCGAGTTCGTGTTCTGCGAGGGCTGCGGTGCCCGTCTTTCTCCGCATGATCGTACGTGCCCAAAATGCGGACGCCCCGCTCCGGGTATCCTCTCCGAGGACGCGGCCGCATCTGACCTGGCAGCGGGCCGCACGGCGGGCTTTCCGCGCCTAACGCAAGAGCAGATCGATACCGAGGTGCCGCATGCGCCTGCCTCGGCTGCCGCGGTTCTTTCGGACGCCGCCGATCCTAACGAGACCTGCGTGCTGCCGGCTTTCGATAAGGATTTCGGTATCCCCAAGGTCGATATTCCCACGCCCGTTTCCCTGCATGACGATGCTCAAAAACCCAAGCGCAAGGTGCATCCCGACGAGGACGCCTATCACAAGCACAAGCGTCATATCCCCAAGCCGCTCATCGTCATCGCGGTCCTTGCCGTCGTTTGCGGCGGTGCCTATTGGTTCGTGACGGCCGATCCCATGGGTGTCATGCCTGGCTTCTATGACCAGTTTGGCCAGGCCGCGCAGACGACCTTCCCCACGCGCCAAAAGGGCGAGGCGACTGAGGACGATACCAAGCAGGACGATTCTGCCGAGGTGGTCCAGGAAGAAACCGTGCTCACCGATGATCAGCTCTATACCAGGCTCGACGGTCTGTATCAGACCATCGTGTCCTACGGTGACGAGGACCAGATCGGCGAGGTCATCGATTCTTTTAACAATGGTTATCTTCGAACGCCACTGTCCACCCGTCAGGAGCTGTCGCAGAGTGCCTACGCCCTGCGCGACCAGATCAAAAAGACGCAAGATGAGCTCAACAACCTTAAGTATCAGGACGATACGGTCTATGCGGACGACATCGCCCACTTAAAGCAGCTTGCCGAGTGGATGTATGAGCGCGTCGACGTGATCTGCCAGAGTTGGGACATCTCGCTGGCCATTCCCGATGGCGAGTCGATGAGTTCCCACCAAAGCGAGATCCTGGCGCCCATCGCGCAGAGTGGCAACAGCGCGCTTAATCAGTACGACGCCAACGTGGGCTCCTGGAAGCCGCAGCAGCGTTCCTAAAATTAGTTCGCCATAGTCGGCATAACCTACGTGCGCAATTGATGTAAGCGCATGCTTATTGCTACAATTCGTACAAATATGCTTTAAACGCACGAGGAAGGAACCACATGTTTGGTTTTAAGAAAGAGCTCTACACGCCCGAGTATCAGCTTGCCGGCGACGAGTGCGCCGTTATCGAGACGTCGAAGGGTACCATCAAGGTCAAGTTTGACGGCGAGGGCGCTCCCATTCATGTCGCGAACTTCTGCGAGCTTTCCACGATGGGCTTCTATGATGGCCTTAAGTTCCATCGCTATGTGCCCGGCTTTGTCATTCAGGGCGGCGACCCCAATACCCGCGATATGTCCGGCGCCGACGTCGCTGCCGGTCTTGAGGGCCCCGACGGCATGCCCGGTACCGGTGCCCCCGGCTACTGCATCAAGGGCGAGTTTGCCACCAATCCGCGCAACAGCCATGTCGATGGTGCCCTTGCCATGGCACGCTCCATGGACCCCGATTCCGCGGGTTCGCAGTTCTACTTCTGCCTGGGCGCCCAGCATAACCTCGATTCCGGTTACACCGTCTTTGGTACCACGGTCGAGGGTCTCGATGTGATTTCGCAGCTGCGTGCCGGCGACGAGATCGTCCATGTCGAGATCGTTCACGAGTAAAGGGGACTTCCTTGAATAGCCAGCTGATCCAACAGGGCCGCGCCGCTTACCGCGCGGGTGATTTTTCCGCTGCAGCCCAGATGCTTGGGGCGGCAAAAACTCCCGATGAGATTATGGGCGAGGCCGATCACCTTCGTGGCAACGCCTTGATGCACCTGGGCATGTATGCCGAGGCCGCCGAGTCCTATGCCGCCGCCCTCAACGACGGCACCTACGGCAAGCGCGGCGCACTGCTCACCAACCGCGGAAAGGCGCTCGCCGCCGTGGGCGACTACACGACGGCCGCCCAGGCGTTTTCTGCCGCTACGCAGGACGCTTCCTATGCCACGCCGTTCAAGGCCTATCTGGGCCTGGGTAACGCGCTGTTCCAGTCGGGCGACTATGCCAACGCGGGTACTGCCTTCCGTCAGGCTGCCATCGACGGCGCCAATCCGGCTCCTGCCGCCGCACTCGGCGAGCTCGGTCGTTGCTTCATTAAGCTCGGCCGTCCGGCGGATGCCGTGGAGACCTACCGCACGGCTATCGACTTTGCCGGCCCCCGCGACGACACGCGTGCGCTCAACGCCGGCATGGGTCAGGCGCTTTCTGCTGCCGGCCGTCCCTCCGACGCACTCGACGCCTTTAACGCCGCTACTGCCGATGGCATCTACCAGCTCACCTCCGAGCAGGCCGATGAGCTTGCCCGCGTGCACGATTCGCTTGCCGCGCTGTCTGCCCAGACGGCTATGGCCACGGCTCCGGCGCCCGCGATGGACGCTCCTGCCGTTGACCCGCTCGATCCTACGGGCGCGACCGGTCAGTTTATGCCCGATCCCTCGGACACCGGCTTCTTTACGCTGTCCGAGTCCGAGATGGTCCAGCAGGACCGTCAGGACCGTAAGCAGGCCAAGGTCCGTCGTCGCCATCGCCACACGGGTCTCAAAGTCTTCATCGTGCTGCTTCTGCTCATTTTGATCGCCGCGGGCGGTCTGGGCTTTGCCTACACGCGCGGCTTTGGCTTCCCGTCTCAGGAGTCTGTCGTTACCGATCTGTTCCAGGCTGCCGGCGACGGTGACACCGCAAAGGCCGAGTCTTGCCTGGCCTCGAGCCTGTCCGAGGACGCCAAGTCGATGATCATCTCTTCGATTCCGCAGGGTGCCACCGTGTCCGTCGAGGGCATGGATCAGTCCATGACCGAGACGACCGCTAAGGTGAAGGCATCGCTGTCCAAGGGCGGCGAGCAGGAGTACACCGT
>CALLSB010000075.1:0-12773 GCA_938014225.1 uncultured Collinsella sp.
AACGTGGCGGAGAAATCCTCGACAACGGTGCTACGGCCGAGCGCAGCGGCAACAAAGTTCTCCAGGAAGATGGCAAAGCCGAAGGCGCCGGAGTCAACCACGCCATTCTCCTTCAGAACGGGCAGCAGGTCGGGCGTGCGAGCGACGGACTGATATGCCTCGACGACGATGGCGTCGAGCGCGTCCTCGGCCGAGAACTTCTTCTTCTCGCACTCGTCGGCCTTGGTCGAGACATCGCGCAGGACCGTAAGAATCGTGCCCTCGATGGGCTTGCGGACAGCTTGGAAGGCGACCTTGACGGCGCGACGGAAGGCGAAGGCGATGTTGGCGGACGTAATGGGCTCGTCGGCGGAGACAAGACCCTCAGCCACGCCGCGAAGAATCTGCGAGGTAATAACACCGGAGTTACCGCGGGCGCCCATGAGGGAGCCGTGGGTGATGGCGCCGGCGATGGCCTCCATGTCAGCGTCGGCAGGAAGAGCAGAAAGCTCCTTGGTCACCGAGGCGAGCGTGAGCGACATGTTGGTGCCGGTATCGCCATCGGGTACGGGGAAGACGTTGAGCTTGTTGATCTCCTCGGCCTTGTCGGAAACGGCAGCCGCAGCGATCGGAAAACAGGTGCGAATGGTCTTTGCAATCATGGGTATTTGAATCTCCGTTTTCGGATGCTAGTTCAGACGGCTCTTGAGCGCGTCGATATGGATGCCGATCTTAAGGCTGGCGGGATCGATCTGGGCGATCTCCTGCAGAGTGAAGGCAACGGAGCTCGAAAGATTGTGGCAGACGGACTTCATGTTGACGCCGCTCTCGATCACGACGTGAAGATCGACCGTAAGGCCGTTCTCGTCGGCGGAGACAAGCACGCCCTTACGGAGGCGCTGACCGGCAAGCAGGCGCACGCTCTCGGCGCCCTGGAGCTGCTCAGCCATACCGACAACGCCATAGCACGTCATCGCGGCATAACCGGCAATATCGGCAATAACGTCGTTCGAGACGCTCAGGCTGCCGTTAATGGTCTCAGACACAAGAATCTCCTTTTCTTGGTGCTCGCGGCACCATGTCGTGGGAGCAATCATTGCAATATTCTACAACGACCGCGCCATGTTGAGGTGGCGGGCCTCGGGATTACATCCTCGACACGAAATGTTGATACGGTAACGTTCGCGCCAAGCGATCGCGACATGAAAAAACCCGCCGCATAAGCGACGGGTTTTACAACCTGGCTCCCCGGGTAGGACTCGAACCTACAACAGCGCGGTTAACAGCCGCGTGCTCTACCATTGAGCTACCGAGGAATTTAAAGCCCAACGGAAAGGGCTGGAAAATTCTGGCTCCCCGGGTAGGACTCGAACCTACAACAGCGCGGTTAACAGCCGCGTGCTCTACCATTGAGCTACCGAGGAATAGGTGCGTGCTCTCAAGCAACGAAGTTTATTATACGGACGAATCAGCTTAGGGCAAGAACTTTTTTAAGAAATTTTCCGACCCAGTCATTGGGGACGTTCTTAAACGAGTAGTCATTCAAGAACGTCCCCAATGACTACATGAAAGCGCCCCCAAGCGGATGTGCTTGAGGGCGCCTCTTGCTTGACTAGCTTTCGATATAGTCCTTGAGCTTGCTGCTGCGGCTCGGGTGGCGGAGCTTCGCCAAGGTCTTGGACTCGATCTGGCGGATGCGCTCGCGCGTGACGCCAAACTCGCGGCCGACTTCCTCGAGCGTGCGGGGATGACCGTCGACAAGGCCAAAGCGCAGCTCGATAACCTTGCGCTCACGATCGGCAAGCGAATCGAGCACCTGGGTGAGCTGCTCCTGCAGCATGGAGAAGCTGGCGGCATCGGGCGGAACGATGGCCTGGGAGTCCTCGATAAAGTCGCCCAGTTGGGAATCCTCTTCCTCGCCGATGGGGGTCTCGAGCGACACGGGCTCCTGCGAGATCTTCTGGATCTCGCGGACGCGATCGGCACTCATGTCCATCTCGGCACCGATCTCCTCGGGGGTCGGGTCGCGACCCAGGTCCTGGAGAAGCTGACGCTGCACGCGGACGAGCTTGTTGATGGTCTCGACCATGTGCACGGGAATACGGATGGTACGGGCCTGGTCGGCGATAGCGCGCGTGATGGCCTGACGGATCCACCACGTGGCGTACGTGGAGAACTTAAAGCCCTTCTGGTAGTCGAACTTCTCGACGGCGCGGATCAGACCGAGGTTGCCCTCCTGAATCAGGTCCAGGAACAGCATGCCGCGACCAACATAGCGCTTGGCGATGGAGACGACCAGACGCAGGTTTGCACTGATGAGCGCCTGTTTGGCTTCGAGGCCCACGTTCTCAATGCGCGTAAGACGACGCATCTCGGCACGCGTGAGTTCGAGCTCACCAGCATCGGCAGCCTCGAGCTTCTCGGTGGCCTCAAGACCGGCCTCAATCTTCATGGCCAGATCGACCTCTTCGGAGGCGGTCAACAGGTCGACCTTGCCGATCTCCTTGAGGTACATACCGGGTCGCCGGTCAGCATCACCGTGGAGGCATCGATGCCGCGCACGCGCGAACGCGAACGAGACGTGCGCACGGTGCGCTTCTTCTTGCTCTTGGAAGAACCCATCTCGGCGTCGGCCTGGCGGGCCATCTTGAACTCGTGATCGTCGAGCGAGCCGGAATCGTGCTCGTCGTCGTCATCGAAATCGTCGGTATCGGTATCGTTATCGTCATCGTCGACGTCCATGGGGGCGTCGTCGTTACCGCTCGCGGAGATAATCTGGATGCCGCTGTTGCGCAGCGCGGAATACACCGCAGTGAGCTGCTCGTCAGAAACATCGATATCCTTCAGGGCGACCTGAATCTCGTCCTCGGTTACCGAAGTCCTGTTTGAGCCGTTGCCCATGAGCTTTGCAACGTAGGATTCCAGCCCAGTACCCGTGCTCTCAGTCTTTTTTGGCACAGATTCTCCCTTCATAGTCCACAGGACTCATTACTTTAGCACACACATAGACGTCTATACCCAAAAAGAGGACTGGATATAGGCGAGAATACGCTGGTTGACCACAACATCTAGGCCTGTTCGGTGCCTGCGGCCTCCAGACCGATCAAACGGAACGGGTCCGCCACGCCGCCGATCGACTTTTGCAGTTCGCGTTGACGCTGCGAATCCTGCGCGGCCTGCACGGTCAGCGCGCGACGGGCCTCATCATCGAGCGAACGGTCCTGGCGCAGCTTGGCCTGTGCGGCACGCATGCGGCGCTTGATGGTGTAGAGCTCGAGCGTATCGAGCATAAACACGATGTTCGTCTCGGTAGGGTGTTTGCTCGTCGCCGAGATGCGCCCGGCACTCACAAGCGTTGCCGCCTCGGGACACACCGAGCGCGCCGCATCCATGCAGGCTGCAGGATCGGTTCCCGGCGGCGTTGCCAGAACGGCCCATGCGATGGACTCGTGACGTGGGTCAACCCACTCGATGGAGCAGATGCGGTCGGCATACGTGCGGAACAGGTCGGGGTAGCTCGTAAGCATCGTCAACAGCTCGCGCTCCCCCGCCAAAGACTTGCGCTCAAGATCGGTAAGAACCATTGGCGTCGCCGCAGCCGGTGCGCCCGAACCATCAGCCACGGGAACAGCGCCCACACCATCAGGCACGTCGATCGGCGGCAGGTCATCGACGACATCCACGGGCGCGGCACCGTAGGCATCGAGCGGGACGTAGTCGTACGGCTCTTCTTCGACCGGCGCGGAAACCGGCGGCGTCGCGCCCGATGCCCAAGCACCGCGACCGGCATCGCGAGAACCCGACGCCCGACCGCCTATCCCGCCGGACCGCTCAGCCTGTGCCCGCTGGCGTTCATAGTTCTGCTCACGGCGGCGTTCCGCATCTTCGCGCTTGGCGACATCACGAAACACACGGCCCGAGCTCGCACGCACGGTCTCCAGATCCAAACCCAGCAGATCGGCAATCTGGATAAAGTACGTGTCGATCATATAGCTGTCGCGCAGCGGATAGATAAGCGTCAGCGCATCTTCCAGCGCCTTTGCGCGACCGCCCGGCGTGGTAATATCGCTCGACTCCTGCAGCGAACGGTAGACAAAGTCCATAAGAGGCTCGGCCGCGTCGATGCGCGCCTGCAGCTCCTGGCCGCCGCGCGCCGTAATAAACTCCATAGGGTCGTTGCCGTCGGGCAGTACCACGCAGCGCAGGTCCATCGAATCCTGCTCGATAAACTGAATCGCGCGGCGGGCGGCCTTCTGGCCCGCGGCATCGCCATCGAACATATACACGATGCGCTTGGCAAAGCGAGTGAGCGTCTTGACGTGATGCTCCGTGAGCGCGGTGCCCAGCGTGGCGACGACGTTTTTAATCCCCGCCTCCCAGCAGGCGATGCAGTCGGTATAGCCCTCCACCACAATCGCGGTATCCTGCGCGACGATAAACTCCTTGGCCCAATTAAAGCCGTAGAGGTTTCGCTTTTTATGAAACACGCTCGTCTCGGCGGTATTGAGGTACTTGGGTTGGCCGTCACCCATGATGCGACCGCCAAAGGCAATGTTGTGACTCTGCTCATCAAAGATGGGAAACATCACGCGGTCGTAGAAGCGGTCGGCAAGCTGCCCGCGCCCGCGGCTCACGGCAACGTTGGCATCGATCATCTCCTGCGGAGTAAAACCCGCCTGAGACAGGTGCGACACCAGCGCGTTGCGGCCCGGCGCAAAGCCCAGGCAGTAGCGGCGGCAGACGTCGCCGCCCATGCCGCGGCTGGCAAAGTACTCACGCGGACGGCCGTCCTTACCACGCATAAGCATGGTGTGGTAGAACTGAGCAGTCTCGGCGCACAGATCGTAGATGCGGGCACGCTTGGTACCGCGCTCGCGGCGATCTCCGGTGTCATGCAGCTCAATACCCGCGCGGTCGGCCAAATAACGGATTGACTCGGGAAAGCTCAGGTTCTCGCGCTTCATGATATAGGTGAAGACGTCGCCACCCTCACCGCAACCAAAGCAATGCCACACCTGCGTGGCAGGGATAATGTGGAATGACGGCGTCTTTTCGCCATGGAAGGGGCAGCAACCCCAAAACTCGTGGCCGCGGGGCTTGAGCTCAACCGTTTCCTGCACGATGGCGACTAAGTCGGACGCAGCGCGTACCTGGTCTTTTTCCTCATCGCTAATCACGGATGCTCACCCCCTGCTCACCCAAGTTGTGACGAATGTCCTCGATATTACCCTCGACGGTCGCAATCAACTCATCCAGCGAATCGAACACACGCGAGGGACGTAGCCAGCGCGTAAACGCCAGCGAAACGGAAGCGCCATAGAGGTCGCCCGTATAACCAATTAAATTAGCCTCAAGATGCGCAGATGCCGCATCGTCGGCATACGTCGGCGGCAGTCCGACGTTCACGGCAGCGGGCCACGCGGTGTCATCGACCAGCACCAGACCCTCGTACACGCCATCGGCAGGCACCTGAATACCGTCGGGAACCTGCAGGTTTGCCGTGGGAAAGCCCATGCCAGAACCCTCGTGACGGCCGCGAATAACACCGCCACGCACCATATACGGACGGCCGAGTAACTCAGCAGCCAGCTCCACATGGCCCTGTCCGAGCTCATGACGGATACGGGTGGCGCAAATGGCCTCACCGCCCTCGCAAAGCAAGTCGTGCCCGTATACGTCAACGCCGCGCTCGGCACCCCAGGCGCGCATCTCGTCAACACCAGAAGCACCGCCACGACCCAGCCTAAAGTCGCTGCCAACGCGAATCGATCGAATGTCGACCAGACGCGACACCAGCGAGAGAAAAGCAACATGGTCAAGCGCCGCAACCTCAGGCGTAAAGGGAACGGCCATCACCGCATCGACCCCAGTTAGAGCCAGGGCATGCAGACGGTCGGCCGTCGTCATCAATTTTTGAGCGGGCGAAGGGCTCACCACAACGTCCGGGTCGGGATCGAAGGTAACCACGACCGCCTTACAGCCATGGGCACGGGCATCACGGACAAGCGCTTCGATGAGTTCCTGGTGTCCACGGTGAACGCCGTCGAACACGCCAATGGCGATTGAAGCGGCACCCAAGTGCTCACACTCATCAAACGTATCGGCAGCAACGATGCGAGCCTCGTCCGACTCGCCCGCGAAAAAGACACGCGCGAGCTCGCGAGCGGACAACATCATCGAACACCGCCGATTGCCTGTGGAAACACGTGCTCCATGACAAAGCGGCCGCCCTCAATGCGGGCGAGCGCCTTGAGTCCCCCATCGAGCACCAACGCAAACGGCGCCTTCGAGGAATCGAAATCGGCAAGCGCACGCTCAACGGGAATGCGTCGGCCGCAGAGCAGGTCGTCGGCAAGATTGCCCGGCAAGTCAACACGTGTGGCGCCCAGGGCCGCAATGGGATCCAGGGCAAAGCCAGCCGCGGACTCGGGAGAAAGCTCCTCGACCGCATGACAAGCGCCAATGGAAACAACACCGGAAGCCGTGCGGCGCAGCGCGGAAATATGCGCGGCGCTATCGCAAGCGCGGCCCAGGTCGCGAGCGAGCGCACGGATATAGGTGCCCTTGCTCACCGAGAACGCCACGGTCCACACACACGTATCACCTTCGCCGCCCACGGCGATCAGGTCGGCGGCATAGACCTCGACGGGGCGCGGAGGTAGGTCCACCGCATTGCCCTCGCGAGCAGACTTGTAGGCGCGAACGCCATTGACCGAGATAGCAGAAAACGCCGGCGGCACCTGCATCTGCGGGCCCAGCATGGCGGCCAAGCGCTCACGAGCATCGGCAGGATCGCGGAGCTCGTTGGCAACAGCCACCGTGCGGACCGCCTCGCCCTCCGCATCATCGGTATTGGTCTCGGCGCCAAACGAAATATCGGCGACGTAGCTTTTGGTATCGAGCGTGAGCATGCCCAGCAGACGGGTGGCCTGGCCCACACCCACCACCATGACGCCAGATGCCATGGGGTCGAGCGTGCCGGCATGGCCGACGCGCCGCTCATGGAGGGCGCGTCGGCATTGCGAGACCACATCGTGGGACGTGCAGCCCACCGGCTTATCGACGGCGAGCAGCATATTCAATTGAGAAGGCGTTCGACGAGCCATGTACCATCCAATAAGTTAGAGCTCGACGGTCACCGAAGCGGGATCCTCCCCCACCAGCTCGGCCAGCATGGGAAGTGCCACGGCGAGCGTCTCGCGAATTGTTCCGTTGTTGGAAAAGCCGGCAGCGGCATGATGCCCGCCACCGCCAAAGTTGGCAGCAATCTCGGACACATCGAGGTCGCCCTTGGAGCGCAGGTTGCCACGCACCTTGGTATCGCCCTCAATGCCCTTTAAGAACATGCAGACCTCGACGCCCATCACCGAACGCACCACATCGACCAGGCCGTCGCACTCGTCCGAGGTGACACCGCAGGCCTCAAGGTCGCTCTGGTAGGCATAGCTATACGCCACGCGCCCATGCGCGACCGTCTTAATGCGACCCATGACAATGGACTTGAGGTGCAAAAACTCAACGCGCATGCTCTGGTAGACCTCGAGTGCCACACGCGCCGGATCGGCACCGTGGGCAACCAGTCGCGAGGCCGCATGGAACGCGGCGGCATCGGCGTTTTGGTACTGAAAACGGCCGGTATCGGTAACCAAGCCACACAGCAGGCAGGTCGCACGTGCGACAATGCCGCAATTGTCCAAGAAACGGTCGATGATCATGGCGCAGGCCGCGGCATCGACGCGCCTCAGGCTCAGCTCGGCAAACTCCTCGCGCGCCGGATGATGATCGAAGCACACCACATGCTTGGAGCGACGAAGCACCTCGGCGGAATTATTGAGGCGCTCGACGACCGGTACGTCCACCGAGATGAACAGGTCCGGATTGCCGGCGTACGCAGATGCCGGCACCAGGCGATCGGAGCCTTCCATAAAGCGGTAGATGCGAGGAACCGGGTCATCGTCTGCCAGCAGCAGCGCAATGTCCTTGTTGGGGAAAAACTTCATGAGCGAAAGGCCCAGACCCAATACGGAGCCCAAGGCATCGCCATCGGGAGAAGTATGTCCCGAAATCGCAATGGAGGACGCACCCTCGATGAGCTCGAGGATGCGTCGCTGAATATCTGCAGACTCGCACGAGGCGAGGTCGGCGGAATTAGTCATCTAAAGCTGCCTCCTGGGCGGCATCCGCTATCGGATAGCCGTCCTCGTCCTTTTCGATCGCAAGCGTGGCGGGAACGTTTTCCAGCGCACGCGTGATGCGCTCGGCCTCATCGGTCGAGCGATCGATGCGAAAATCGAGCTCGGGCGTGACACGCCAATCGAGCGAGCGAGCCAACAGGCTGCGAATACGGCCCTTAGCGCTAGCGAGCGCCTCCATGACCTCGTCGTAGCGGCTCGCATCGCACGACACATACACGCGCGCGAACGAACGGTCCACCGCGACCTCGACCGCAGTCAAAGTAACCAGGTCGAGACGCGGATCGGAAACCTCAAAGAGCAGGATATAACCAAGCTTCTCGCGAAGCTGCTCGCCCAGACGGCGGGTTGCCTGCGTTTGCTTCATAGCGCTACCCCCTACTCGGTACGGGCAACCTGGTCGATACGGTAACCCTCGATCTGGTCGCCGGGCTTGATGTCCTGGAAGTTCTCCAGGCCAATGCCGCCCTCGGAACCGCTCTTGAGGCTCTTGGCCTCGTCCTTGTAGTGGCGCATCGAGGCGATCTTGCCGTTGAAGACCACGATACCGTCGCGCACCAGGCGCACGGAATCGGTCGCGGCGATCTCGCCCTCTTCGACGCGGACACCGGCAGCGATACCGACTTTGGGCACCTTGAAGGTGTCCAGGACGGTCGCGGTACCCGTGGCGACCTCAACCTCGGTGGGCTTGAGCATGCCGATACGGGCGGCGTCGAGCTCCTCGAGGCACTTGTAGATGACGTCGTAGCAACGGATCTCGACGCCCTCGCGCTCGGCGGCGGAGCGGGCCTTACCGTCGGGACGGACGCCAAAGCCGATGATGATGGCGTTGGAGGCGTCGGCCAGAACGACGTCGGTCTCGTTGATGGCGCCAACGGCGGAGTGGATCGTGTTGATGCGAACCTCGGACTGATCCATCTTGTCGAGCGAGTCCTGAAGGGCCTCGATGGAACCCTGGACGTCGGCCTTGATGATCAGGTTGAGCTCCTTGACCTCGGCGTCGGCAATGGTCTCGAAGAGGTTCTCGAGCGTGACGTGCTTGACGCGGCTCTGCTCCTCGATACGGGCCTTGAGCGAACGTTCATCGGCCAGGGCGCGTGCCTCGCGCTCGTCCTCGAACACGCGGAACTCGTCACCGGCGTTGGGCACGGACTGCAGGCCCAAAATCTCGACAGCGTCGGAGGGACCGGCCTCGGTGACGGCGCGGCCCTTGGGGTCGAGCATGGCACGGACGCGGCCATAGGTAAGGCCGGCGACCAGCGTATCGCCCACGTGCAAGGTACCGCGGGTCACGAGCACGGTAGCGACCGAGCCACGGCCCTTGTCGAGCTTGGCCTCGAGGACGTTGCCGGAGGCAAAGGTGTCCGGGTTGGCCTTGAGCTCGAGCACGTCGGCCTGGAGCAGCACGGTCTCCAGAAGTTCGTCGATACCGATCTTCTGCTTGGCCGAGATGTTGACGAACATGTTCTGTCCGCCCCACTCCTCGGGGATGACTCCGTACTCGGTGAGCTCCTGACGCACACGGTCGGGGTTGGCGCCCGGCTTATCAATCTTGTTGACGGCAACGACGATGGGTACGCCGGCGGCCTTGGCGTGGTTGATGGACTCGACCGTCTGGGGCATGACGCCGTCGTCAGCGGCGACGATCAGGATGACGATGTCGGTCACCTTGGCGCCACGGGCACGCATAGCCGTAAAGGTGGCGTGACCCGGGGTATCGATAAAGGTGATCTTGCGGTCGTTGATCATGACCTGCGAAGCGCCGATGGCCTGCGTAATGCCGCCCGCCTCGCCGGCAGCAACGCCGGTGTGACGGATGGCGTCAAGCAGCGACGTCTTGCCGTGGTCGACGTGGCCCATGACGGTGACGACCGGGGCACGCGGCTTAAGGTCGGCGGGATCGTCGTAGAACGAGAAGGTGTTCTCCTCCTCGGGGGTGATAATCTTGATCTGACGGCCCAGGTCGTCGGCAACGAGCTCAACGAGGTCGTCGGACATGGACTGCGTCATGGTGAGCGGCGTACCCAGCAGGAACAGGCGCTTGATGATGTCGTTGGCCGGAACGTCGAGCGCCTCGGCAAGCTCCTGGACGGTAACGCCCTGGGAGACCTTGATGGCGTCGAGGTCCTCGGGGTTCACGCCCTGGGCCAGCGCCTCCTCTATCTTGCGCTCCTCCTGAGCCTTGGCAGCCTCGCGCTCGCGCTTCTCCTTGCGCTTCTTGCGGCGACCGGTGGACTCGCGAGAGGCCTCCTCGACGGCAGCACGAGCCTCCTCGAGCACCTTCTCGCGGCTGTACTCCTCGGCCTCGCGAGCCATGCGGCTGTAGTGGTCCTCTTCGTTGTTGTGACCGCCCTTGCGCTTCTTGCCCTTGCCCTGCTTATCGGGGTTGGGGAAGTCCATGCCGCAGCGACGTTGTTGCTGGCGTTGGTGCGATGGCTGTGCGGACGGCTCTCGGAGGCGTTGCGCTCGGAGTTGTTGTCGGAGGCGTTGCGATCGTTACGACGGCCACCGCGGCGGTCGTTATTGCCGCCACGACGGTTACCGCGCTCGGCGGCGCGCTCGGCCTTGGCCTTGTCCTCGGCGTCCTTCCTCTCCTTGAGCACGGTCTCCTGTGCGGCGATCTGGTCGAGCAGCGAACGGAAGCGCGAACCGGAGTCGGAAGCGGGAACGGCGCGGCGCTGGGCCTCGCGGGCAGCCTCCTCCTTCTCGCGGGCAAGGCGCTCCTGCTCGGCCTTCTTCTTGGCCTCGGCCTCGGCGCGGGCAGCCTCCTCGGCAGCCTGGGCTGCGGCAAACTGGCGACGCTCCTCCTCGCGGGCCTTCTCGGCGGCGATGCGCTCGCGCTCGGCCTCGGCGGCGCGTGCGGCCTCCTCGGCGGCAGCTGCCTGCTCCTCGGCCTGCTTGGCGGCCTCGACTTCCTGGGCGCGGGCCTCGATCACCGAGGCGAGCTGCTTGCGGACCATGGCGACATAGGCGTCCTCCAAGGTGGAGGAAGCGGACTTAGCGGGAATCTTCATATCGGCGAGATGACCCATCAGTTCCTTGGAGGTCATGCCGAACTCTTTGGCCAGGGTGGACACACGGACTTTTGCCATATGACTTCACCTACCCTTTCTGGCACCTTGGGTGCCTAGAGACTGAACGAGCGTGGGAGACGCGCCGGGACCCGCCCGGCGCGACCGCGCGCTAGATCAGGTCCTCCGCATCATCGAAGGCGTCGGTGTCGTGGACACCGCAGAAACGGGAGCCGGGACGAGCCTGGTTGCGGCACTGGATGCCGTCCTCGGACACGTACTCGCAGCGGCGGACGTCCTCATCTTCCTCGTCACCGATCAGGTCGGCGGTGGGCTCCTCGTGAACGGGAACGTTCTTGAGGATGTCGGCGGCAAGCGTCTCGGACTTGATGTCGATGTGCCAGCCGGTCAGGCGCGCGGCGAGACGGGCGTTCTGGCCCTCCTTGCCGATGGCGAGGGACAGCTGGTCGTCGGGCACGATGACACCGGCGTAAGCCTTCTCCTCGTCGATGAGGACGCGGGTGACCTTGGCGGGCGACAGGGCGTTGGCGACGTAGACGGCAGGATCGGCATCCCAAAGGATGACGTCGACGCGCTCGCCACGGAGCTCGCCCACGACAGCGCGAACACGGCTGCCCTTAGGGCCGACACAGGCGCCCACGGGATCCAGACGGTCGTCGAGCGAGTGGACGGCAACCTTGGAGCGCTGACCGGGCTCGCGGGCGATCGACTTGATTTGGACGGTGCCCTCATAGATCTCGGGCACCTCCTGCTCAAACAGACGACGCATGAGCTCGGGGTGGGTACGGGAGATGACAATCGGCGGACGGCTGTGCTCGCCACGAACCGGCTGCAGGTTGGAGTTGGGGTCGCGAACGTCGATGATCACGGCCTTGATGTGCTGGTTGTGCAGGTAGCGCTCACCGTGCGGGCGCTCGTTGCGCTCCTCGGGGAAGCGGCGCTGGTCGAAGTGCGGCAGCTCGGCCTCGACGCCCTCGCGAATCTTGACAATCGTGAAGTCGGGTGTGGACTGCAGCACGGTACCGCTGATGAGGTCACCGATGCGGCCGGAGAACTCCTCGTAGATCTGCTCGCGGGCGGAGTTACGCACGATGGCGTTGATCTCGGCCTTGGCGTGCTGGGCAGCGATGCGGCTCGTGTTCTTGGGGGTGACGTCAATCTCCTCAAACTCGGTGAAGTTGCCCTCCTCGTCCATGGAATCGTCGATCGGCTCCAGGCGGTAGACGTAGATCTTGCCGGTGGTGCGGTCGATGGTCACCTTGGCGCCCCACTCAAGATGCAGGATCTCGGCATAGCTCTTGGCGAGCGACTGCTCCAGGCGGTCGATCAAGTAGAGCTGGTCAATGTGCTTCTCCTGGCAAAGCTCCATCAGGGCGGACATCATGTCGGATGCTGCCATCTTACTTTCCTTCCTTCGCGGGCTTGAAGTCGTAGGTGGGCTTCAACTTGCACTTTTTAACATCAGAGAAATCGAGGGTAACGGACTCGCCGTCCTCGAGCTCGAGGGTCACGTTCGTCTCGGTGGCGGCGGCAATCTTGCCGGCGTACTTGCGACGGCCCTCGGTGGCGG
>CALLSB010000076.1:0-10045 GCA_938014225.1 uncultured Collinsella sp.
CCCGCCCCGAGCAGCGCGTTCAGCGCGGCCACCATTACGCCATCGTCGACGAGGTCGACTCCATCCTGATCGATGAGGCCAGAACGCCGCTCATCATCTCGGGTGCCGGCACCAAGTCCGCCAGCACCTACAAGGACTTCGCGCGTGCCGTGCGCGGCCTTGAGCGCGGCGAGGACGTGTCGCACGACATGCTCACCGCCACCGAGGACGTCGAGCCCACGGGCGACTACGTCATGGACGAGGCCAAGCACACCATCGCCGCCACCGAGCGCGGCCTTAAGAAGATTGAGCGCCGCCTGGGTATCGATGACATCTATGCCGATCTCTCCGGCCAGCTGGTCAACCACCTGCAGCAGGCGCTGAAGGCCCAGTACATGTTCCACCGCGACAAGCAGTACGTGGTCACTAATGGCGAGGTCAAGATCGTCGACGAGTTCACTGGTCGCATCATGGAAGGCCGCCGCTATTCCGAGGGCTTGCACCAGGCCATCGAGGCCAAAGAGGGCGTGCTCGTGCGCGAGGAGAACCAGACGCTGGCCACCATCACCCTTCAGAACTACTTCCGTCTCTATGACAAGCTCTCCGGCATGACCGGCACGGCACTTACCGAGGATGCTGAGTTCCGCGAGATCTACAAGCTGCCCGTCGAGGTCATCCCCTCCAACAAGCCCGTGCAGCGCGTGGACCACGAGGACCTGGTGTACCGCACCATTCAGGCTAAATACAACGCCGTTGCCGACGACGTTGAGCGTCGTCACGCCAAGGGCCAACCGGTCCTGGTGGGCACCGTCTCCATCGAGAGCTCCGAGAAGCTGTCCGCCGCCCTTACCAAGCGCGGCATCGCGCACGAGGTCCTCAACGCCAAGCATCACGAGCGCGAGGCTCATATCGTGGCCCAGGCTGGTCGCTATGGCGCCGTGACCATCGCTACCAACATGGCCGGCCGTGGTACCGACATCTTGCTGGGCGGCAACCCCGACGAGCTGGTGCGCGAGCGCTTGGAGTACGAGGGCCTGACCATGGAGGACGTGACGCCCGAGCAGCTCGAGCAGTTTAACGCCGAGGCCAAGGAGACCTGCAAGGCCGAGCGCGAGCGCGTGCTTGCCGCCGGCGGCCTGACCGTTATCGGAACCGAGCGCCACGAGTCCCGTCGTATCGACAACCAGCTGCGCGGCCGCTCCGGTCGTCAGGGCGATCCGGGCGAGACCCAGTTCTACCTGTCGCTCGAGGACGACCTCATGCGCCTGTTCGGCGGCGACAAGATGGACCGCGTCTCCAAGATGATGGTCACGGCCGACATGGGCGACGACATGCCCATCCAGCACAAGATCATCTCCAAGGCCGTCGAGAGCGCCCAGCACAAGGTCGAGAGCATCAACTTCTCCATGCGTAAGAGCGTCCTTGAGTACGACGACGTCATGAACAAGCAGCGCCAGGTCATCTACGCCGAGCGCAATAAGATTCTGGACGGCAAGGACCTGACCGACCACATCACCGAGGTCATGCACGACACCGTGTACCGCTGCGTGCAGGAGTTCTGCACCAAGGACAGTCACGATGGCGAGCGCGACCTGGAGGGCCTGCGCAAGTGGGTTGTGGAGCTCACCGGCCACATCGATACGCCGAAGTTCCCCGACGAGGATTATGAGGCCCTGGCTGCCGATGTCCTGGCCTACGTTGAGAAGTGCTACAACATGAAGGCCGAGCGTCTGGGTGAGGACCTCATGCGCGAGCTCAACACCCAGGTCATGCTGCGCGTCATCGACACCCGCTGGATGAACTACCTGCAGGAGATGGACTACCTCAAGACCGGTATCGGACTGCGCGGCTTTGGTCAGCGCGATCCGCTGGTCGAGTACAAGACCGAGGCTTATGGCGCGTTCCAGATGCTCGTCGACACCATGTACGAGGATTACCTGCGCACCGTCCTGCGCATCGAGATCAAGGCCGCCCCGCACGCCGTGGAGCACAAGGAGGACCCCGCGCTCGAGGGTGCGCGCTTCTCCGGCCCCGCCGATGTCGATGGCGACAACGGCAACTCGGTGCTGCGCAAGCAGGCACAGGTGCAGGCTCGTACGGCCGTCCAGGGAGGCCCGGCTGCTGTCAACAACGGCGGCAAGGTGACCACCTACCGCAAGTCCGAGAGCGATGACCCTTATGTCAACGTGGGCCGCAATGACCCGTGCCCCTGCGGCAGCGGCAAGAAGTTCAAGTACTGCCACGGCAGGAATCGTTAATGGCTGAGGCTTTAGAGGTGACGCCCGCCGAGCTGGATGCGTTCGCGGACCGGCTCGGCGAGGTCGAGTCGTATCTCCATTTGGACGAAAAGCGCACGCGCGTGACCGAGCTCGAGGCTAAAAGCGTGGCCCCCGGCTTTTGGGATGACGCCGACGCTGCCCGTGCCACCATGGAGGAGATCGCGCGCACCAAGGAAGATATCGCTGCCGTGGACACCGCGCGCGGCGAGCTTTCCGATGCCCGCGCCGCGCTGGAGCTTGCCGAGGAGATGGGGGATGACCCCGACGCCTCCGCCCTTCGCGAGGAGGCTGCGGCCACGGCTGAGCGCCTGGCCCGTGCCATCGATGAGCTTGAGCTTTCGAGCTGGTTTACCGGTGAGTTCGATCACGGCGATGCCATTGTGACTATCAAGCCCGGACAGGGTGGTCTGGAGGCCCAGGACTGGACCTTCATGCTCTTTAAGATGTACATGAAGTACTGCCAGCGTCGCGGCTGGAAGGTCACCATCAACGACTGTCCCGCAGCCGAGGTCATCGGCATCGACCGCGCGACCTTTACCGTCGAGGGCAAGGACGCATTTGGCATGCTGCGCGCCGAGGCCGGCGTCCACCGCTTGGTTCGCATTAGCCCCACCGACGACAAGAAGCGCCGCCAGACCACGTTTGCCGGCGTCGAGGTCATCCCCGTGCTACCCGATGATATCGACATCGAGATCAGCCCCGATGACATCCGCGTGGACGTGTACCACGCGAGCGGCCCGGGCGGTCAGGGCGTCAACACCACCGACTCCGCCGTGCGCGTGACGCATTTCCCCAGCGGCATTGTGGTTACCTGTCAAAACGAGCGCAGCCAGATTCAGAACAAGGCCGCGTGCATGCAGATCCTCAAGGCCCGCCTGTACGAGATTGAGCTCGAGAAGCGCGCCGAGGCACTCGATGAGATCCGCGGACCCAAGACCACGATTGGTTTTGGCAACCAGATTCGCAGCTACGTGCTCTACCCGTACCAGATGGTCAAGGACCTACGCACGGGCGTGGAGACCAGCAATGTCGAGGCCGTTCTTGACGATGGCGACCTGGACCCGTTTGTTATTGGCTACCATCGCTGGGCCACCGGCAACGCCGACGCAGAAGGCTCGGAGGTCTAAAACATCGGGTGGCTTCAAGCCGATGCCAAGCCCAACGGTTGGACGGGTTTGTATCCAGAATAAACCCTGCGCAGGGGTGGTTTTTGTCCGGCGAATCGGTAGAATCGAATACAAGAAGAAGTTCAAAGCGCATCCGTTTGGGTGCGCTTTTTTGAGGGAGGCAGCATGGCATATCGTCTGGACATCAAGCGCATTCTTTCGACGAACTTCTTTCACGACCTGCCCCAGATCATGTTGGGGTGTGCCTTGGCCGCCATCGCGACCGACTTGTTTTTGATTCCCAACGGTCTTGCCGCCGGTGGCGTTACGGGCCTTGCCACCATTATCCAGGCGGTCGGCGCGGCGCGCGGCCTATCGCTTCCCGTTGGTATTCAGACGATCGTGATGAACGCCTTGCTGTTGTTGGTCGTTATGCGCGAGGGCGGCATGTTCTACGTGGTGCAGACCGCGACGGGCTTTGTGCTGCTGGGCTTCTTTACCGATCTGTTCGCCCCGTTTGTAGCACCTCTGGCGGATGCGGACCTGATGCTCCCTGCCATGTGGGGCGGCATTATTACGGGCATCGGTTACGGCATGGTGTTGCGCGCCGGCGCCAACACCGGCGGCTCGGACACGATTGGCCAAATCATCTCGCGTAACACCTCGCTGCCGGTGGGCTCGACCGTCATGGCGATCGATGTTGCCGTATGCGCGCTATCGGCTCCGGTCTTTTCAATCGAAAACGCACTGTATGCAGGCCTTTCGATGGTCATTAGCGGCTACGTGATCGATGCCGTGGTCGATGGTGGCAACAAACGCCGTATGGTACTCATCATCTCGGACAAGTTCCCTGATATCGCTGCCGATATCATGTATGGCCTGGGTCGTGGTTGTACCAAGTTTAAGGCGACTGGCATGTATTCGGGTGCCGAGAAGCCAGTGATTATGGTCATCGTGAGCCGTCGAGAGCTCAATACCCTCAAGACGATCGTGCGCGAGCGCGATCCTCATGCCATCGTGACGGTTGCCGACGTTACGGAAGCCTTCGGCGAGGGATTCAAGGACATTAGCGCGTAGGGTCGATCGCGTTCCATCCAAAAGACGTTCACATTGATAAACCGTTTCATCAGCGGTTCTGCCTGCTAAATTGTTCAAATAATGATAAAAACTCTGGTAAAGCCATCAGTTTCCAGCATAATGAATGACATACGTGCATTGCGGCTGTGTTGGGATTACCTTCGGTGCCGTGCGCATTTTGTCTAATGAGGATGAAAGGAAGGCACAATGAGCGACGAAGAGCTCAAAAAGGTTGCCAACGAGGTAAGGAAGGGCATCGTCACCGGCGTGCACGCTGCCAAGTCCGGCCATCCGGGCGGTTCGCTCGGCGCTGCCGACATCATGACCTATCTGTACTTTGAGGAAATGAACGTCGACCCGGCCGATCCCCGCAAGGCCGATCGCGACCGTTTTGTGCTCTCCAAGGGCCATTGCGCTCCGGGCCTGTACGCCGTGCTCGCCGAGCGTGGGTTCTTCCCCAAGGAGGATCTCGAGACGCTGCGCCATCTCGGCAGCCACCTGCAGGGTCATCCCAACATGAACGACACCCCGGGCGTCGACATGTCCACCGGCTCGCTCGGCCAGGGTATCTCCGCCGCCGTGGGTATGGCCGTTGCCGCCAAGCACTGGGGCGATACTTACCGCACGTACGCCCTGCTGGGCGATGGCGAGAGCGAGGAGGGCCAGGTCTGGGAGGCCGCCATGTTTGCCGGCAACCAGCAGCTCGATAACCTCTGCGTGATCGTCGACCACAACGGCCTGCAGATCGACGGCCCCGTCGAGGAGGTCAACGTGGTGGAGCTCGCCGACGGCAACGACTTCGACCAGATCCGCGCCGCCTTTGCCGAGGCTCGCGCCACCAAGGGGCAGCCGACCGCCATTATCGCCGAGACCCTGAAGGGCAAGGGCGTGTCCTTTATGGAGAACCAGGTTGGTTGGCACGGCAAGGCCCCCAACGATGAACAGTTTGAGCAGGCCATGGCAGAGCTCACGGCCGCCGGAGAGGAGCTCTAGGATGGCAGACGTCAAAAAAATCGCCACGCGCGTAAGCTACGGCGAGGCCCTCGTCGAGCTCGCCAACGAGCACGATGACTTTGTGGTCCTCGACGCCGACCTGGCCGCCGCCACGCAGACCGGCAAGTTCAAGGCCGCCTGCCCCGACCGCTTCTTCGACGTGGGTATCGCCGAGAGCAACCTGATGGGCGTCGCCGCCGGTATCGCGACCACCGGCCGCGTTGCCTTCGCGAGCACCTTTGCCATGTTCGCAGCCGGCCGCGCTTTTGAGCAGGTCCGTAACTCCATCGGCTACCCGCACCTCAACGTTAAGATTGGTGCCACGCACGCCGGTATCTCGGTGGGCGAGGATGGTGCCACGCACCAGTGCTGCGAGGATATCGCCCTCATGCGCGTCATCCCCGGAATGACTGTGATCGTTCCTGCCGACGACGTCGAGGCCCGCGCCGTGACGCGCGCCGCCTACGAGTGCGACGGTCCGGTGTACATGCGCTTCGCTCGTTTGGCCTCGCCGGTTATCAACGACCCCGAGACCTACAACTTCGAGTTGGGTAAGGGCATTGTCATGCGCGAGGGCGCCGACGTCACCATCATCGCCTGCGGCCTGATGGTCGGCGAGGCTCTCGAGGCCGCCGAGCAGCTCGCTGCCGAGGGCATCGACGCCGAGGTCATCAACATGCACACCATCAAGCCCATCGATGCCGACCTGATCGTCAAGAGCGCCACCAAGACCGGCCACGTCGTGACCGTCGAGGAGCATTCTGTAATCGGTGGCCTGGGCAGCGCCGTTGCCGACGTCCTGTGCGAGCAGTGCCCGACGCCCCTCAAGAAGATCGGCGTCAACGACACCTTTGGCGAGTCCGGCCCGGGTGCCGAGCTCTTGCACAAGTATGGCCTGGACGCCGCCAACATCGTGGCGACCACCAAGGAGTTCTTGGCATAAGGCAAGGCGGATCTCAAGGACTGCTTCGCCAGAACTATGGAAACCCGGCAGGGGCGCTCTCTTGGAGAGCGCCCCTGTTTCAGTTGCGGTGAAATAGGGACTGATTAGACCTTTTAACTGGTAAAACAGTCCCTATTTCACCGCAACTCATGAAGACGCCCCTCAAGCACGGTCCCATCAGGAAAAAGGGCATATATCGACAAAGCGCAATTCAGACCCTTCCAGCTTTGTATATGCAGCACCTCAATATATGCAGCACCTCAAGATAAACGCGGCGACCCCTTAGTTATCGCAGGCCGGGCACAGGGTTACTCTCCAAATCTTTCCGCAGGACGGAGGAGCCCCCGCCGCGCGAAGCGCGCAGCGGGGGCTCCGACATGTCCGAGGACGATTTGGAGAGTAACCCTGTGCCCGGCCGACGGGATCCCTAACCACGCCATGCTTCTTATGTGCAGCAAAGCTAATGCTGCTAAAATACAAAGCGCTCATGTAGTTTAAACGCACGACGATAAGGAGCACCAGTGGGTAACCACTTCCGTACCTCCGGTGCGGGCGATGATGCCCCCAAGACGCAGGCAGGCGTCCAGGGCAGTCGTTTCGCCACTCCGGATTCAGAGGGCCAGCCTGTTGCTCAGGCCCCCGCTCAGCCGGCAGATCAGGCACAGCCGGCATCCGATCCCTTTGCCTACAATCCAACCAGCGATGTCGCGCTTTCCGGCACGGCGGGTTTTGAGCCCGTTCAGGCCGTGACCGCTCGCGTGGAGCAGCCTCAGGCTGGTGCCGCCACGCCGCAGCCTACCATGGCCGGCATTCCCGACCCCTTGGCCCCTGCGACGCCGGCTCCTCAGCCTGCGCAGTCCGGTCTCTTTGCCGCTATTCCCGACCCCACGCAGCCTGCTGCCCCGGTGGTCGAGAGCGATCAGGCAGCCGAGGTCGCAAGCCTCGATAACGCGCTCAACAACCCCGATTTTACGTCGGTGTTTGCGCCCATCGATCCGCAGGCCAGCCGCAAGAAGATGGCCAAGCAGGCCGGTGTCGAGCCCGTCATCCTTATGGAGCATGTCACCAAGATCTATCCGGCACAGCCCAACAAGCCTGCACTCGACGACATCAACATCGAGATCTATCCGGGCGAGTTCGTCTTCCTGGTCGGTCACTCCGGCTCGGGTAAGACCACGCTGCTGTCGACGCTCAACCGCGACGTCAAGCCGACGAGCGGCCGCATCCTGGTTGCCGGTCAGGACCTCATGAAGATCAAGAACCGTAAGGTTCCGTTCCTGCGCCGCCAGATTGGCGCCGTGTTCCAGGACTTTAAGCTTCTGCCGCAAAAGACCGCCTACGAAAACGTGGCGTTTGCCCTGCAGTGCATCGGCAAGCCCAAGGGCGTCATTCGCAGCCAGGTGCCCGAGGTGCTGCGTCTGGTCGGTCTGGCCGATCAGATGGACTCGCTGCCCGACCAGCTTTCCGGTGGCGAGCAGCAGCGCGTTGCCGTCGCCCGTGCTATGGTCAACCGTCCGCCGCTGCTGATCTGCGACGAGCCCACGGGCAACCTCGACCCGGCGATCTCGCTGGGCATCATGAAGCTGCTTGAGCGTATTAACCGCACCGGCACCACCGTGATCGTCGCCACGCACGACCGCGAGATGGTCGATAGCATGCACCGTCGCGTGATCGCCCTCGAGGGCGGCCACGTCATCCGCGACCAGGAGAGGGGAGGTTACGGCAACTATGGCACCAACTAACGTGGGCTACTCCTTCAAAGAGGCAATCAGCCACTTCTTCCGTAACTGGACTACCTCGCTCGGCGCCGTCATCACGATCTTCCTTTCGCTGTTTATCATCGGCCTGTTCATCATGGGCTCTGCGATGCTGAACTCCGTGATCGGCACCGTCGAGGATCAGGTTGTCATCAACGCGTTCATTAGTGATGACGCCGATCAGGCCGATGTTCAGGCTTTTGAGGCCGAGCTTAAGACGTGGAATAACGTCAAGTCCGTGACCTATAAGGACAAGGACGACGCGCTGGCCGAGTATACGAGCAAGATGTCGGGCAACGCCGACGCCACCATGAGCGCGCTCGATGGCCAGAACCCGCTGCCGGCTTCCTTCGCTATTGAGATGGACGATCCGTCCAAGGTCGAGAGCACGGCAAAGAAGCTCAAGAAGGATGCCGATTTCCAGAAGATCGCGGATGACGGCGACGTCAACGCGAGCGTGCTGTACGGCCAGGAGGAAGTGAGCCGCCTGTTCCAGGTGACCAACTACATCCGCATCGCCGCCGTGGTGCTCGTTGGTCTTCTGACCTTTATCGCATTCATCTTCATCAACAACACGATTCGCCTGTCCATCACGGCGCGTCGTCGTGAGATTGCGATTATGCGTCTGGTCGGCGCCAGCAACGGCTTCATTCGTGGCCCGTTTATCACCGAGGGCGTGCTGCAGGCCATTTTGGGCTCGCTGCTTTCCATCGGCGTTCTGGAGCTGCTGCGCAATCTGATGATTCCGCGTCTGCAGGAGAGCATCGGCTGGATGTCGTTTGCCCTGCCGATGCAGTACTACCTGGTGACCTATGCTGCGCTGATTCTGGTCGGCGTGATTATCGGTCTCTTTGGTTCTGCCATCGCCATGCGCCGCTACCTGCGCGTGTAAGCATGCCTGGAATTCACCCCTTCCAACGGGTCGTCTCTTATGGGGCGGCCCGTTTTTTGATCCCTAGGGGACGGCAGGAAAGCGAATCATTTGGGTAGACTCTTTGGAGTTCGCAATCGATAGTTAGGAGGCGTCATGGGGCGCAATAACAAGCATAAGCGTGGAGCTCGCAATAAGCGCGGGCCGGTGCGCAGCGAACGCCGTCCGAGCCTGACCGGGCGTGTGCAGCTCCATGAGCACAGTGCCTACGTTGTAGCCGAAAACGGCGACTACAAGGTCATGGGCCGCGGTAAGCGTGAGATCATGGACGGCGATACCGTTGCCGTGAGCATTAAGAACAGCCCGCATGGCGAGCGTCGCGCCGTGATCGAAGGCGTGGTTGAGCGCGCAGCCATAAGCGTGGTGGGCACGTACCAGACCGCCGGTCCGCTCGGTGTGATCGAGCCGCTCGATTCGCGTCTGAAGGCCGACTTCTTCATTCTGCCCGAGGATACCTCGGCGGATCGTCTGGGCGTCCACCCGGGTGATGCCGTTGTCGCACGCATTTTGACCTACCCGACGCGCCTGGAATCGGGCACCGTGACGATCGAACGCCGCATTGGCGGAGATGACGCGCCCGATTTGGGCGTTCAATATGTGATGGCGCGTTACGGCTATACCGATAGCTATCCCGAGGCCGCGCTAGACGAGGCCGAGGGGCTTTCGCTCGATGTGTCCGCGGCGCTTAAGGACCCGCTCCGCCGCGATCTGCGCGACCGCTTTGTCATCACGATCGACCCGGTCGACGCGCGCGACTTTGACGATGCCATTTCGTTGGAGCGCACGCCCGAGGGTGGCTACAAGCTGGGTGTGCATATCGCCGACGTTTCACACTATGTGGCTTGGGACGGGCATATCGATCTTGAGGCTCGCCATCGTACGACATCGGTGTATCTGGCCGATCGCGTGCTTCCCATGCTGCCCGAACGCCTGTCCAATGACCTGTGCTCGCTTCGCCCTGACGAGGACCGTCTTGCGTT
>CALLSB010000077.1:0-10058 GCA_938014225.1 uncultured Collinsella sp.
GAGGCAACGGGGGCCTTCATGCGCGAGGACGTTTTGGAAACTAAGTACGGGGACCCGCCCAAGCCGTCCGGTGGGATCAGAGTACCCTTGCTGTTACTCTGCTTTGCCCACAGAGTTGAGGTTGGTCATGCGGATCTTAACCAGCTCGGTGATCTCACGCATGCCCTCCTTGGCCGGCTTCTTGGGGTCGAAGCAGGCGGGGTTCTCGGCCATGTAGGCCATGAAGCCCTTGGTGTAGGCCTGACGCAGCTCGGTGGCGTAGTTAACCTTGCAGATGCCGTTCTTCACAGCCTCGGCGACCTGCTCATCGGGCACACCGGAGGTGCCGTGCAGAACCAGCGGCACGTCGACGGCGTCGCGGATGGCCTTGACCACGGACTGCTCGATGTGCGGATCGCTCGTGTACACACCGTGGCTGGTGCCAACGCCAATTGCGAGGGAGGTGCAGCCGGTACGCTCGACGAACTCCTTGGCCTCGGCCGGATCGGTGTAGGGGCTCTCGCCCTCAACCGCGGGACCGTCGTCCTCCTTGCCGCCAACCTTACCGAGCTCGGCCTCGACGGGCACGCCCATGGCGCGGCCAGCATCGGCGACGGACTTGGTCAGGGCGATGTTGTCCTCGAAGGACTCGTGCGAACCGTCGATCATGACAGAGGTGTAGCCAGTGCGGAAAGCCTGCATGCAGCGGTCATAGCCATCGCCGTGATCGAGGTGCAGAGCGACGGGCACGGAAGCGCGCTCGGCGGCAGCTTTGACCATGCCGTAGAAGTAGTCCAGACCAGCGGTCTTGATGGTGCCCGGGGTGGTCTGCATGATGACGGGGGACTTGGTCTCCTCGGCAGCGGCCAGAACGGCCATAACAAACTCGAGGTTCTCGACGTTGAACGCGCCGACGGCGTAGTGGCCAGCCTGAGCGTCTTTGAGCATCTTTTCGGTGGTAACAAGTGCCATGAGCGTTTGCTCCTCTCCCTCGCCCGCATCTGGACATCGGGCGTAGTTGTTCACAAGGCGTTTTACCTTGCGTTTTTCTGCGCTCATTGTATGAAATTCAGCGGCTTTGCACGTGCGAGATATTGAGCCCATGCAGGTCAATACCGTCGTTTTTGAAAAGTAAACGGAAGGAATTGGAGCCGAGTGGGCGTGTTCGATATTGAATTTTGTGCGTTCAGCGTCTTTCTTTTATAGAAAAGATAAGTAATCGAAAGGTGTTTTCTTACCCAAAAAGAAAATGAACGAAAATAGAGTCAACACAATTCCTACAAATTTAGCCGAGAATGGAGCAAACATGGCCCAAGCTACCAGCCGCGCTTTTGCCGACGAACGCCGTACCGCCATCATGGAAATGCTCGAGCATAATGCCTCGGTGCAGGTAGCAGAAATCGCCCAAACCTTTGGCGTGTCCTCCGTCACCGCCCGCGCCGACCTGGACGCGCTCGCCGAAGCAGGCAAGCTGCGCCGCACGCATGGTGGCGCCGTGTCACTCCACAAACGCTTGACCGTCTCCACGCAGGATCGCCGCATCAATGTCAACGTCGCCGCCAAGCAGGCCATCGCACAAAGCGCCATCGAGCTCGTCAATGACGGCGACACGCTGCTCGTCGACTCGGGCACCACGGCGCTCGAGTTTGTCCGGCTCCTCGATCAGCGCAACGGCATCACCGTCATCACGGCCGACATTACCATTGCCGATTACATCGACGAGAGCATGCCCTCGGTCGATGTCGTCATGCTGGGCGGGGCACTGCGCAAAGGTCATCGCTATCTGTACGGCCCACTTACCATGCAGGCGCTCCAAATGGTCCACGCCGACCTTGCCGTCATGTGCCCTGGCGCTTTTGTTCCCGGCTGCGGCTTTACGACTGACTTTCCTCAGATGGCCGAGACCAAAACGGCTATGATCGCCGCGGCCCATCAAAGCGTCGCCCTCATGGACGCCAGTAAGGTCAACGGACGCGGTATGTACCGTTTTGCCGAGCTGACCGACGTCGACACCATCGTGATGGATAGCGACCCCGATACCGCCGTCGCCACCTCGATCGTCGAGGCCACCGACGACGCCCGCCCAAATCTCGTCATCGCCGGCGCTTAAACAAAAAACCACCACAAAGGTGCCTGTCCCCTTTGTGGTGGTTGTGATGGTTGAGCGTCAAAAGTGAACGTGTCGCTACTTGGACAGCTCGACGACGAGGGCCTCGATCTGAGCGCGCGAGGCGTCGTTGAGCGAACCCAGGACGGTCACCTTGTTCTTCGTCAGGGTGATGTCCTTCATGCCCTCGAGCTCCTTGGTCATAACCTTGGCAGCAGCGGGCGCCCAAGAGCCGGCCTCGACGAGCGCCACGGTGCGGTTCTGGTAGGCATGCTCGGCGAGCGTGTGGATGAAGGTGCTCATGGACGGGAAGATCTCGCCCTGATAGGTGATGGAGGCGAGCACCAGACGGTCATAGCGGAACGCGTCCTCAACAGCCTCGGCCATGTCGTCGCGAGCCAGGTCAAAGACGGAAACCTTCTGGCCGCGAGCCTCAAGCACTGCGGCGAGCTCCTCGACGGCAGCCTTCAGGTGGCCGTACACGCTTGCATAGGCAATCGTAATGCCCTCGTCCTCGGGCTGATAACTCGACCAGGTGTTGTAGGTGTCGAGGTAGTAGCCCAGGTTCTCGGTAAGAACAGGACCATGGAGCGGGCAGATGATCTGGATGTCCAGATCGGCGGCCTTCTTGAGCACGGCCTGCACGAACTTGCCAAACTTTCCCACGATGCCAAAGTAGTAGCGGCGAGCCTCGCAAGCCCAGCCCTCGGGATCCTCGATGTCGTTGGCGCCAAACTTGCCAAAGCCGTCGGCACTAAAGAGCACCTTGTCGGTGGACTCGTAGGAGAAGATCACCTCAGGCCAGTGAACGTTGGGGGCGCCGATAAAGGTCAGGCTGTGGCCACCCAGGTCGAGCACGTCGCCCTCTTTGACGACCATCTTGCGCTCGGGGTAGTCGGTGCCAAAGTAGTTGACCATCATGCGGAAGGCGCCCATGCTGGCCACAATCTGTGCCTGGGGATAGCGCTCCATAAAGGCGGCGATACCGGCGGAGTGATCGGGCTCCATGTGATGGACAACCAGGTAGTCGGGCGTACGGCCATCGAGCACGGCCTCGAGGTTGCCGAGCCACTCGTCAACAAAACCGCCGTCGACTGAATCGGCGACAGCGATCTTTTCGCCCAAGATAACGTAGCTGTTGTATGCCATACCGTTCTCGGACACATCGTACTGGCCCTCGAACAGGTCAATGTCGTGATCGTCGACACCGATGTAGCGGATATCCTTGGTGATCTCCATCAGGCAAAGCCTCCTAGATAGACAAAAGAACCCGTCTATCATAACACTCGCCTTCATAGCCACGGCTATCCGTCAGCATCCTTACCGATTGTTATTGAAATACGATAAATCGCCGTTTACCTGCGCAAACTATGAGCGTGGCATCGCCGTGCTATGTCGAATAATGAGCTGGCCGGGAATACGAATGGCAACGGTTTTGCCCGCCGTACCCGCCTCGGGAACCGCATGCTCAAACACCTCGCGCCCACGTTGATGCAAGTCGAATCGAACGGTCGTAAGCTCGTTATGCGCGACAAAATCATCGAGCGAATCGTCGACACCCACCACGCTCACGTCCTCGGGCACGCGCAGACCGCTATCGCGCAGCGCGGCAATCGCGCCATTTGCCATCTGGTCGTTTGCCGCGTAAATCGCCGTCATGGTGCGGTCGTGCTCGGCCAGATATCTGCCGGCCTCGTAGCCGCTGCTGGCAGACCAGTCGCCCTCGAGCGGCTCTGCCGGCTCGATGTGTTTACGCTCGAGCGCATCCTGCCAGCCAGCGCGGCGAAATTGCTCGTCGACCGAGAACGACGGGCCGCCAATATAGCGAATCTGCTCGTGCCCCAGCTCAAACAAGTGATCCATAAGCAAGAGCGAGCAGCCGTAATGGTCGGAGTCGACCGTGGTCACGCGCGGGTGCGCGTACATGGTAACGATGACCGTGCCAATGCCCGGCAGTGGATCAAACGTCTCAAAATCGGGCGCCATGCGGCTCATGCCGATGATGATACCGTCCACGGGCAGCGCGGCCATACGACGTGTGGCCTCGGCAAGCGAGAATTCCTCGGTCTTGGACATCTCGACCAGCGTGATGGCGCAATTATGCTCGCGAGCAGCGCTGGCGATGCCGTCGATCATTGAGAGGTTGCCAAACTTGGTGACATCGTTGATGCACAGGCCGACCGAATGGTAACGGCCGTCGCGCAGCGAGCGACCGGCATAACTCGGACGAAAGCCGAGCTCTTGCATAGCGGCCTGCACGCGCTGGCGCGTCTGCTCGTTAACGTTGGGCAAGCCGTTGGCGACGCGCGAAACCGTCTGCTGCGAAACGCCAGCAGCGCGGGCGACGTCAGCCATGGAGATCGGACGCGTACCTGTATCGTTGGACGGGCGCCTTGCCACAGGATCACCTTCACCCTTGCGAGATCTGAATAGCGTGAATGCCGGCCCGGGCAGAGATACACCCCGCGCCGAGGCCCGCTATCGTCGGACGCATGTTAACGTACTCTACTTTTTCGACCTGCATCTCTTCTGCTTTATAAGTCCATACGACAGTACCGTTCACGGCTGTATTTCTACCGATTACCAGATTCTCAAAAAGTGACAAGCGATGTGTTATGAGTACGTTAACATAGCCCATAACGTGCGGTACCGTGAACACTTGGTTCATGCCGCTTCAAGTTGTTAACGTACTCATAACGACGCAAAACTCACCCGTGCGCGCCAAGGAAAGGACTCCCATGACCACCCCCGACGAAAAGACATTCGCCACGCTCACCAAGCTGTTTGAGGAGGAGTTTGGCCCCATCGGCGACCGCCAGGTGCTCTACGTGCACGCGCCCGGCCGTTCCGAGATCAGCGGCAACCATACCGACCACGAGGGTGGCCACGTTATCGCCGGCTCGCTCGATGTCGCCGTTGACGGCATCGCCGTGGCAACCGACTCCAACAAGATTCGCGTCGCCGACGAGGGCTATCCTACGTTTTCGATCACGCTCGACACGTTGGATATTCAAGAGTCCGAGAAGGGCACGTCCGCGAGCCTCGTGCGCGGTATGGCCCACGAGATTGCAGCCCTGGGCGTTGAGCCTCACGGCTTCGATTTCGCCTTCACCTGCTCCGTTCCCTCGGGCGGCGGCCTTTCCAGCTCCGCTGCCGTCGAGGCCGCATACGGCCGCGCCATGGAGACGCTCTGGGGCGCGCCCGCCATTGAGCCCGTCGCGCTCGCGCAGATGAGCCAGCGCACCGAGAACAACTACTACGGCAAGCCCTGCGGTCTGATGGACCAGGCCGCCGTGTGCCTGGGTGGCCTCGCCTACATGGACTTTGAGGACCAGGCTCAGCCTAAGACCCAGAAGCTCGAGCTCAACTTTGAGGATCACGGTTATGCGCTTGTGCTCGTTAAAGTGGGCGCTGACCACGTGGCCGCCACCGACGACTACGCCGCCGTTCCGCGCGAGATGCAGGACGTTGCCGCCGAGTTTGGCAAGGCACGCCTGTGCGAGGTAAACGTTGCCGACTTTGACGCCAAGCTCCCCGAGCTGCGTGCCAAGCTGGGCGACCGTGCCTGCCTGCGCGCCGTTCACTACTGGTACGAGAACGGCCTGGTCGACAAGCGCTGGGCAGCTCTGAACGCCGGCGACATCGACCAGTTCCTGGTCCTGACGCGCGAGTCCGGCGCCAGCTCTGCCATGTACCTGCAGAATGTTGTTGCCAAGCTGGGTTCCGAGCAGCCTTCCATGTATGCCCTGGCGCTGGCCGAGCACGTGCTCGACGGCCGCGGCGCCGTCCGTATCCACGGTGGCGGCTTTGGTGGCACCATCCAGGCCTTCGTGCCGCTCGACCTGGTCGACACCTTCATTGCCAAGATGAACGGCTGGCTGGGCGAGGGCTCTGCCCGTCACTACGCCATCTCTGACAAGGGGGCTTACGCGGCATGGCTGTAATGACTGACGTGCGCGAGGCTGCGCAGAACCTGATCGAGTACGCTATTCACCGATCGATGATCGGCCAGGACGATCGCATCTGGGCATACAACACCATTTTGGAGTGTATCGGCGCCACGGGCCCCGCACTCGACATGGCCTGGGCGCTGCAGACCGAGAAGATTTCGCTTCTGCACCCTGACACACTCCCCGACTTTGACCTTGAGGGCACGCTCGCCGTACTTTCCGAGGCCGCCGTTGCCAACGGCGCTGCCGAGGACACGGCGTCGGGCCGCGACCGCATCGCTATGCGCATCATGGGCGTGCTCATGCCGAGGCCTTCGGTTGTAAACGAGGAATTCAACGGACGTATGGGCGTCAACGAGCCCCGCGCCGCGACCGACTGGTTCTACGGCCTGTGCTGCGACGCCGGCTACGTGCGCCGTGCCGCCATCGCACGCAACATCAAATGGAGCACCCCCACCAACTGGGGCGACCTCGAGATCACCATCAACCTGTCGAAGCCCGAGAAGGACCCGCGCGATATTGCCGCAGCAGGTGCAGCCAAGAACACGGGCGAGAAGTATCCCGCCTGCCAGCTCTGCATCGAGAACGAGGGCTATCCCGGACGCTCCGCCGCAGCCGACGGCGGCGCCCATCCCGCCCGCCAGAATCTGCGCGTTATCCCCATCCAGCTCGACGGCGAGCGCTGGGGCTTCCAGTACAGCCCGTACGCGTACTTTAACGAGCACTGCATTGCCATGAGCTCCGAGCATCGCCCGATGCACGTGGACCGCAAGGGTCTGACCTGCCTACTCGACTTTGTCGACCTGTTCCCGCACTACTTTATTGGCTCCAACGCCGACCTGCCCATCGTGGGCGGCTCGATTCTGTCGCACGACCACTTCCAGGGCGGCGCGCACGAGTTCCCCATGATGCATGCCGCCGAGGTCTCGCAGTTTAGCGTGCCCGGATTTGACCAGGTCACCGGCACTGTGCTGCAGTGGCCGCTCTCGGTGCTGCGTCTGCGCTCGCACGACCGCGCCCAATTGCTCGACGCTGCCGAGAAGATTATCCTCGCCTGGCGCGAGTGGACCGATGAGTCTGTGGGCGTCATCGCGCACACGGCCGACGGCGTGGCGCATAACACTGTGACGCCCGTCATCCGCCGCGTCGACTCCCGCGGCAATGCCGGCGGCGAGATCTACGAGGCCTACCTGGCGCTTCGCTGCAACATCACGACCGACGAGCATCCGCTAGGCGTATTCCACCCGCATGCCGAGTATCACCATATTAAAAAGGAGAACATCGGCCTGATCGAGGTCATGGGCCTGGCCATTTTGCCGCCGCGTTTGGTTCCCGAGCTCAGCGCCGTTCGCGAGCACCTGCTGGCAGCCAAGGCTGACGCAAGCTACGATCTTGCCGCCGCACTCGAGGGCGACGACCTTTGCCGCAGTCACGCCGCATGGGCCAAGGATGTCTTTGCTCGCCGCGCCGATGAGCTTACGGCGGATAACGCCATCGATATCCTGCACAAGGAGGTGGGCGTGGTGTTTGGCCACGTGCTCGACAACGCCGGCGTCTTCAAGTGGGACGAAGCCGGCCGCGCCGCCCAGCAGCGCTTTATCGACTCGCTGTAGCACGCGAGCTCGAACGCACGCACTTAACAAATAGCGCCTACACGACCACGGCGCCCGCCGGCAACATCGCCGACGGGCGCCGTTTTCTGATGCAAGGGTAGCTAATTTGCACAAAAACAAGGAGTGTTCCAAACTGCCGGCAGAGAAGGAACGCCCCCAGGTGACGACCTACCCCCCCACACTATTCGATGGAAAAACGTGGTTGCCTCCCACATTATTCGATGGAAAAACGTGGTTTACTCCCACATTTTTCGATGGAAAGACCAAGACGGTCTTATACTAACCATGATCGTTAGGAGGCAGTATGCAGCGACAGCTAATGGACGAACTCATCGCTTGGAAATCTAGGGCAAACCGCAAGCCCCTCCTGCTTAAGGGGGCCCGCCAGACGGGAAAAACCTGGCTTCTCAACGAATTCGCAGGCCAGCAGTATCAAAACGTCATCCGTTTTGACTTTATGCTCGAACCGGGCGCACGTTCGCTGTTCGACGGAAGCCTTGACCCCAAACGCATCATCTCCCAGATAGAGCTCCTGCGCGGCCAGACCATAACGCCGACAGACACGCTCATCATCTTCGACGAAATCCAAGAGGCACCGCGTGGCATCACCTCGCTCAAATACTTCAACGAGCTGGCGCCGGAATACCATATCGTGGCAGCCGGCTCCTATATGGGGCTCGCGCTCCGACGCGAAAACGAGTCGTTCCCCGTCGGCAAGATTGACCAGCTTACCATGCGCCCCATGGGGTTTGTCGAGTTCGTTCGTGCCGTCGATGGCGATCCGCTCGCAGATGCCATCCTTGCCGCAGACATGGACCTGCTGGCAAACGTTTCCGAAAAGCTCGAGCGCCTGCTCAAGGAATACCTCGTTGTCGGTGGCATGCCAGAAGTTGTCTCCGCTTTCGCCGCCTCCCACGATTTCATCGAGGCCCGCAGGCTTCAGCAGCAAATCATCGAAGCTTACGAATCCGATTTTGGCAAGCATGCGCCAGCCCGCATCGTCGAGCGCATGAGGCTGGTTTGGAAATCCCTTCCCGGCCAGCTCGCAAAGGAAAACAAGAAGTTCGTCTACGGTGCGCTCCGTCCCGGGGCGCGCGCACGCGATTTTGAGGAAAGCCTCCAGTGGCTCATGGACTATGGAATCGTTCATAAGGTACCACGTGTTTCCGCCCTAAGAGCACCGCTCACAAGCTACGAGGATCTCTCGGGCTTCAAGCTGTTCTGCATCGACACCGGCATCCTCGGAGCACTCTCCGGCCTCACGCCAGCCATTGTTCTGAACGGGCCCGCTGTTTTTACGGAGTTCAAAGGCTCGCTGACCGAGCAATACGTCGCACAGGAGCTTTTGCTCCAAGGCAAAACTCCCGCGTATTGGTCATCCTCCTCCGGCAATGCAGAGACTGACTTTGCCATCGACCATGCGGGGACCGTGCTTCCGCTCGAGGTCAAGGCGGCAGAGAATCTCAAAGCAAAGAGCCTGAGGATTGCCTGCGAGAAGTTCAAGCTCGAGCGCTGCGTGAGAACATCGTTAGCGGCATATAGAGACGAGGGCACGCTCGTCAACATTCCGCTCTGGGAGATTGGGCAAATCGAAAAGCTGGCATAGGCGCTGTGGAGGGGGGGTGCCCCGTAAGGAGTGTCCCAAACTGCCGGCAAAAATGGAACGCCCCTATCTGCCGCATTCCCGAAGCAAGGCAACGCCGATGTTTTGGCAACGGCAGACACTATGACCCAATCCGAGGGCACGGAAACGACAGGAGCCCCCGCTCGTGACCGCGGGTCGGGGCTGCGACAATGTTGTTGAAGTGCCAGAGGCGCAGCCGCGCCGCAACGAGGTTGGGAGGCTCCCGTGCCTAGATATTCTACCGCCTTCGGAATGGACGTACACCTCAGGTCCACCACCGTCTGCGCGCTCGACGCGGAGACGGGCGAGGCCGTGACGAGGAGGTTCCGCGGCAACCCCTGGGGCGAGGTCGCGGAGTGGATGTCGGGATTCCCCGGACCGTCGCTCGCCGCCTACGAGAGCGGCTACCTCGGCTTCGCCCCGCAGAGGGAGCTCTCCGGGCTCGGCGTCGACTGCGTCGTCGCGGCCGTCTCCAAGGTCCCGAGGTCGGCGGCCGACCTCTCGTCCAAGAACGACCGCAACGACGCGGCCAGGATGGCCAAGGCGATACTGTCGCACGATATCTCCCCGGTATGGGTGCCGTCCCCCGAGATCGAGGGGCTCAGGGACCTCGCCGCCGCCCACGACGACGCGACCGCGAGGCTCGCGGCGGCGAAGCAGCGGCTCCTGGCGTTCCTGGCCCGCCGGGGCTACGCCTACGGCGGCACGACGCCGGCCGGCAACCCCCGGAAGTACTGGACGTACGGCTTCCTCAGGTGGCTCGACAAGGTTCGGCCCGCCGACGA